>JABSQX010000001.1 GCA_013215615.1 Myxococcales bacterium
CGGTTTCATCGGCAGCAATCTCACGGATCGCCTGTTGGCCGATGGCCACCAGGTGACGGTCTTCGACAATTTTTCCAGCGGCCAGCGAGAATTCATCGAAACGGCTTCGACGAGCGGCGACTTCTCGTTGGTCGAGGGCGATTTACTGGACGAGGCGGCGCTTCAATCTGCGATGCGGGATTGCGACTTCGTGTTTCACATGGCTGCCAACGCCGACATTCGCTCGGGCCTGGAGGCGCCGCGACGCGATGTCGAGCAGAATACGCTGGCGACCTTCAACGTCTTGGAGGCGATGCGGGCTCACGGTGTCCGGGGAATCGCCTTTGCCTCCAGCGCGGCTGCGCTGGGAGAACCCTCCGTGTTTCCAACGCCGGAGGACTGTGCGATTCCCCTGCAGACTTCCCTCTACGGCGCCTCGAAGATGGCTTGCGAAGGACTCATTTCCGCGTACTGCGAGGGCTACGGATTCGAGGGCTACTGCTTCCGCTTCGTCTCCGTGCTGGGGGAGCGCTACCCACACGGCCATGTCTTCGACTTCGTGCGGGCGCTTCGGAAGGATCCCTCCCGGTTGCGGGTCCTCGGCGATGGAAGCCAGCGCAAATCCTACCTCCACGTTCAGGACTGCGTGGAGGCGATCCTGTGCGCGGTACGCGTTCGCTCGGCGCGGGAGGCGCCCCACCGCTGTCAGACCTACCACCTGGGCCTGCCGGAGTACATCCAGGTGAAGGATTCCGTGGGCTGGATTTGTGAACGGCTCGGCGTGGGCCCCACCCTGGAATTCACCGGGGGCCGGCAGGGGTGGGTGGGCGACAATCCCTTCGTCTTCCTGGACGTTTCGAAGATACTGGGCCTCGGGTGGCAGCCTCGCTTCGACATCCGCGAGTCCGTGCTGGCCACCGTGGACTGGCTGGTGGCGAATCCGTGGCTGCTGGAACGCCGCTGAAGCAGCTCGCCGTTCTGGCGGGGGGGCTGGGGTCGCGCCTCGCCGCCCAGCTGGGCGGGCGGCCGAAGCCCTTGGCCGACGTCGCGGAGCGTCCCGTGCTCGAGCACCAGCTCGAACTGGCTGGAAAGTACGGATTCCGGGACGTCCAACTGCTCATCCACCACGGCGCCGAGGCCATCCAATCCCGGCTGGGCGATGGAGGGCGCTTCGATCTTCGCATCGAATACCACGTGGAGCGCGAGCCCCTGGGAACGGCCGGCGCCGTCTTGGCCGCCCTGCCGCGGCTCGCCCCGCGCTTCTTGGTTCTCTACGGGGACACCGTGTTGGACGTGGATCTCGATCGCTTTTGGAGCTGGCACGAGTCGAGGGGCGGCGGCATCAGCCTCTTCGTACACCCGAACGACCATCCGCAGGACTCGGACCTCGTGGAGGTGGACGCCGATCACAGGGTGCGGGCTATTCACGCGCACCCGCATGATGCGGGCCACTACTTCGCGAACCGGGTGAACGCGGCGCTCTACGTCATCGATCGCGATGTGCTTACGCCCTGGGCGCGGGACGAGGGCAAGCAGGACTTCGCGCAGAACCTCTTCCCGAACATGCTGGAGGCAGGAGTCCCTTTCCACGCCTACCAAAGCCGAGAGTACATCAAGGACATGGGCACCCCCGATCGTCTCGCCAAGGTCGAAGGAGATTTGCGTTCGGGACTCGTGGAGCGCCTCGCCTGGCGCAACGCCTGCCCGGCGGTCTTCTTGGACCGCGACGGCACGTTGAACGAGGAGCGCGGACACCTCTCGCGTCCCGAGCAGCTGGAGTTGCTGCCGGGAAGTGCGCCGGCGGTGCGTCGCCTGAACCGCGCGGGGCTGCTCGCGGTATTGCTCACCAACCAGCCGGTGGTGGCGCGTGGGGAGTGCAGCGAGGAGGAGCTGGCGGGAATCCACGCCAGGCTGGAGACGCTCTTGGGCCTGGAGGGAGCGTATCTGGACGGCCTCTACTACTGCCCCCATCACCCCGACCGGGGCTTCCCGGGGGAGCGAGCGGAACTCAAGGGCCCCTGCGCTTGCCGCAAGCCCGGGACCGCGATGCTGGAGCGGGCCGTGGAGGATTTGGGCATCCAGCGCGAAACGTCGTGGATGGTGGGAGATCGCAGCGTGGATCTGCAACTCGCACGCAACGCGAAGGTCCGTTCGGTGCTCGTGAGAAGCGGGGCGGCGGGCCAAGACCGAGCCTTCCCCGCGCGCCCAGACTACGAGTTCTACGAACTCAGCGAGGCGGTCGACTTCATCCTGGACGTATTTCCGGGGGCGCTCGCCAAAGCCCGCGCGTGGCTGCGTGACTGCGAGGCGGGGAAGACGTTGCTCATCGGCGGCCTCGGGCGTTCCGGGAAGAGCAGCTGGGCGTCCATTTTCCGGGAGGCCCTTGCGTGTAACGGGCTCGACGCCGTCGTGTTGCCACTGGATGCGTGGCTGCTGCCGGGGAATGCCCGCGGGCCAGGAGGCGTGCTCGCGCGCTTCGACATTCCCGCCATCGAGTCTCTGGCGGCGAAGCTGGCCTCCCGCAGCGAAGCGATGGAAGTGGCGCTCCCGGGCTACGACCGGCTCACGCGGGAGGTGTTCCCTTCCGGGGAGGTGCAGCGCATCGGGCCCGAAGATGTGGTGATCGTGGAGGGCGTTCCAGCCCTCGCCCTCGAATCCCTGCGCGTTACCGCGGCGGCGTGCTTCTACGTAGACTGCCCGGAGGAAGTGCATCGCCGCCGCTTTTGGCGCGAGTATCGCTGGCGCGGGCTTCCTGAGGAGGAGGTCGAGGCGCTCTATGCGGGTAGGGAGACCGATGAGCACCCCCTGATCTCGGCCTCCGCGGCTTTCGCCGATCGCCGGATCGATACAACGGCGATCGAGGAAGGGAATTCATGATCATCAGCAAGACCCCCATGCGGATGAGCTTCGTAGGAGGCGGCAGCGATCTGCCCTCCTTCTACCGCGAATTTGGCGGTGCGGTGGTCTCCACCTCGATCGGGCAGTACATGTACATCACCGTCAACCGAAAGTTCGATTCAGGGGTGCGGGCCAGCTACTCGAAGACCGAAGAGGTCGAGCGGGCCGGAGAGATCCAGCACCCCCTGATCCGGGCTTCGCTGCGCCAGGTCGGCATCGAGGGCGGAGTGGAAATCGCTTCCATGGCCGACATTCCCGCCCGGGGCACCGGCCTGGGATCCTCGAGTTCCTTTACGGTGGGCCTTCTGCACGCCCTCTACGGTTTCCGACAGCAATACGTGTCCGCCGGGCAGCTCGCTCGCGAAGCCTGCCACATCGAGATCGACATCTGTGGCGAGCCCATCGGCAAGCAGGACCAATACGCGGCCGCCTTTGGCGGCCTCAACTACATCCGCTTCCACCCCGACGACACGGTTTCCGTAGATCCCATCATCTGCAACGCCGAGACCGTGGAGGCGCTGGAGGGCCAGGTCGTCGTCTTCTTCACGGGACGTAGCCGCAGTGCGTCGGAGTTGCTGGCCCGCCAATCCGGGAAGACGGCCAGCGAGGCCCGCACGCGCGAAACTCTTCAGAAGATGGTGGGCCTGGCGGGCGACATGAAGGTCGAACTCGAGGGCAACAACCCGGGTGCTCTGGGAGAACTCCTGCACGAGAACTGGATGCGCAAGCGCGACCTGATGGAGGGCATCAGCGATCCCCAGATCGATGCCTGGTACGAAGCGGCACGGGGCGCCGGTGCGGCCGGCGGCAAGCTGCTGGGAGCCGGCAGCGGCGGTTTCTTGATGTTTCTTGCTCCGCCAGATCGCCACGAGGCCATTGCCCACGTGCTGTCCGAATTGCGACGGGTGGAGTTCCGGTTTGACCGGGACGGAAGCCAGATTGTATTCTACAGGCCATGACCACAGCAGATCGAACGCAGAAGGTTCGTTTCAGTGTGCCCGCCTATTTCGAGCAGTTGCAGGCCTTGATGGACAGGCTGGATCTCGGAGAGGTGGAAGCGGCCATCGAGTTGATCCGAAGCGCCGGGCAGGAGAAGCGCAAGATCCTCGTCTGTGGAAATGGTGGCAGCGCACTCACCGCCTCCCACTACATCAACGATTGGAACAAGATGGCGTTTCTGTCCACCGGAACGCCCTTCCGTGGCACGTGCCTTTCGGACAACATGGGGCTGATGACGGCCTACAGCAACGACATTTCCTACGACGACGTCTACAGCGAACAGCTGAAGAACTTGATGGACCCGGGGGACCTGGTGATCGCAGTGAGCGGAAGCGGGAACTCGGAGAACGTGGTGCGCGCGCTCAGCTACGCGAACGAGGCCGGTGGCGTCACCCTCGCCATCAGCGGTTACGACGGAGGCAAGATCAAGAAGCTCGCCCAGCACTCTCTTTGGGTGCCCAGCTTTGACATGCAGCTCTGCGAAGATCTGCACTTCGTCTTCGGTCACATGGTCATGAAGGCCCTCTGTGGGGACTCCATACACGCATAGCTTCGGCCACGGCGATCCGAAGGTCGTACCAGCGCTTCAGGCTACTTGTGCGCCACCGCCAGCAGATTCTGCGTAAAGAGGCCGTCCCGCTCGCCGGACTCGGCGGCGAGATAGACGCGAAGGGCCGCTCGAACTGCCTTCCACACCAGCCAGCGTCCCCGTCCCACGATCCCGACGGGAACAGGGGCGAGTTCGTGGCACTGCACCTGGCGGAATCCCGAGGCGATGAGCAGTGCGCTGAGCGATCCGCGCGTGAAGGCCAGTTCGTGGGTCAGGTCGCCGTAGCGCACGCGCCCGAACATGGGGGACTCTGCGTTGGGAGTGGTGATCAGCCAGCGTCCGTCCGCCCGCAGCACCCGGTGCACGCCGTCCACCAGGGTCGTGAGTTCCGCCTTGGGCAGGTGCTCGATCAGATCGAAGCTGATGACGAGGTCCTGGGAAGCGCTGTCGGTCGCCTGCAGGGTGTTCCACAGGTCTCCTTGCGAAACATTGGCGACGCCCAGCTGTTTCGCCAACTCTACCTGCTCGGCGGAGGCGTCAACGCCCGATATCTGCCGGTAGCCGGCTTGCTGGGCGAAGTAGAGTAGGACTCCGTGCCCGCATCCCAGGTCGATGCCCTGGGTTTCACGGTCGTCGGGAAAATGTTTCGAGATCAGCGCCCTGCAGAAGACAGCCCGGGAGGAGAGCGCTGTGTCGATATCTCCCGCCTGGCCCGCGGACACGTAGTGATCGTAGATGCGGCGCCGATAGTCGGGAGATCGCTCCACGCCGTTGGACGTCACGTGGAAGAGGATTGCCAGTTGGGCCGGGCGAGCGGCGAGGGTTCCCGGGGCGCGTCACCTGAGCCCTCCTGATCGTCGTTCCGGACGGTGGGGAGCGTGAGCCTCACGATCCGGTGGATGAAATAGATCGGTATGATCGCAAAACCGATACCCGCGTACATGCCCCCCACGCTGCCTTCGAATTTCAGGATCAGGTGATAGAGGAATACCGTCATCACGACGATGGCGGGCGCCGTGGGGTTCTGCTTCATCAAGGATTCTTGGGCAACACGCCCCACGGTGGCGATCACGAACATCCCCAGCACCACGCCGAGGATGCCGAAGTTGATGTAGTACTCCCCGATGTGGGTGGGCGCGGTGTTGGAAGAGATGTGCGGCCCCGACCCGTAGACATCGGTGACCCACTGCCCGATCATGATGTTCGGCTTTTCGGGCCACAGGATGCGTGGTACCCAGGCTACGAAGAAGAGCCCCAGGGTGCGTCCGTTCTGGAACTCCACGCGACTCGGCGTGTCGCGCAGCAGCACGGAGGCGCCTCCGAGAGCGTCGAAGCGGTGACTGGTCGCCTCAATCCCTGTTTCCATCCACTCCGAAAACTCCCATGAGCGGCTGCCGGCGCCGATCGCGGTCAGCATACCCACCGGATCCGCGAAAGCGCTGGCGAAGGAGGGGTAAGTGGTGCGGAGATCGCGGGCCATCTGCGAGGCGGGATAGACGAGCGCTACGAGCACGGTGCCGAGCGCGATCCATCGGGCGGGAACCGTGCCGCGCACCAGTACGTAGGTGAGCACCGTCAGGAAGGGGCGGATCAGGACCTGCGTCTTGCTACCACCCACCAGGCCGAACAGGCCGCCCAGCATGATGTTGAGGAGAAGCAGGGTGAGTGCAGCGAATGAGCGGTGGCGAATCCATGCCAGCGTGAGTGCGACGTTCGCGTAGATGGTTCCCATGGTGAACGCCCCGATGATCCCCGAGCCCAAATCCGGAGGGATCAGGCCCAGGGCCCCGGGAATCAGCACTGCCCAGCCGATGCCCAGCATCGCGATGGAGACGACGAGGAGGGTGGAGAGCGGCCAGTCGATGTGTGGCTGCGGAAACAGGCGGGCGAGGGAGCGTCCAATGGGAAGTGAGTAGGAGACCAGCAGGATCCCCAGGCCGAAGAGTGCCGTCAGTTGTCCGGTGATCAGATCCGACCGTTCGAGATAAGAATGGGCGAAGCCCGGGGCGTCGGTGGGGGAGGTGGTGGGGATATAGTAGATCAGTGGTGGCAGTGCGTAGGCCGCGATGAAGAGCAGAGCGAGCAGCGTGATGAAGATGTGTCGTCGCTCCCTGGGCAGGCCCTGGTTGAGCACCAACGGGATGCTGGCCAGGCCGAAGGTCGCCAGCGCCAGCAGGACCATGTTGAGTTGGTCGCGGTCCAGCCCGCTCGATATCTCGAAAGCGAAGACGACGACGGCAATGAGCACGACGAGCAGAAACGCGAGCGCCGCCCGTCCCAGCGCATAGCCATGGCCCGTCTGGGCTCGGCGCCGCGCTGACTCGACCTCTTGCTGCCAGGAAGCTCCCGAGATGTCAGTACTCATTGTCGGATCCTTCCTGGCGTCCGGCGTGTGGGTCTGTCGCTGCGGCGGCGAGGGTCGGGATGCTTTCGGCGACTCCGGTACGGATCGAGCGCTCGATCGCGAAGGTGGCCTCGGTGATGGCGAAGATCTCCTCTGGTGACCATGGAGATGCCCCACCCGAGCGGACTGCTTCGATGACCGCGGCAACCGCGCTGCGCTGCCCCTTGTCCTGGTTGACGGTCTTGAAGCGCTTGCCGCCGGGAAGATGGGTGGCGCGGAAGTTCTCGCAGCGCGCAGTCAGCCCGCCCGCCGAGACCTCGAAGCGCTCCTTGGGCAGGTCCGGCTCCGCGTTCGCGAGATACTGGAGGGTGGCGGTCGATCCGTCCGCAAAGCCGAGCATGGCCAGCGTCGAGTCATCCTGCTCGGAGTCGCGAGACAGA
Source organism: Myxococcales bacterium (assembly GCA_013215615.1). Classification (GTDB taxonomy): domain Bacteria; phylum Myxococcota_A; class UBA9160; order UBA9160; family SMWR01; genus JABSQX01. Next base: position 7,211 of record JABSQX010000001.1, read on the forward strand.
CGGCGCGCGAAGACGCGCTCGGGGATCCCGCCAACCAGGTAGCTGCAAAGATCCACGAAGTGGCAGACTTCGCCGACGATGCGCCCACCCCCGCTTCGTGGGTCGAGGATCCAGCTTCCGGCGGGCGGCGGGCCGGCCGCCACCGTGTAGTGGATCGCGAGTGGGCCGCGGTTCGCAAGGGCTTCACGGATCGCACGGGTGTGCGCGGAGAAGCGGCGATTGAAGCCGATGGCCAGTTGGGCGCGGGAGCCGTGGGCGGCGTCCAGTAGATCCAGCAGTTCCTCGCGGTGCAGGGCTGCGGGCTTCTCGAGCCAGACGGACTTGTCAGCCCGCAGGGCTCGCGCTGCGAGCTGGCTGTGGCTGTCGTGGCGCGTTGCGATGAAGACGAGGTCCACTGCTGGATCCGCGAAGACGGCATCGGGCTCGGTTCCGCAACTCGCGTATCCGAACTTCAGGGCGGCCTGCCGTGCGGAGGGTCCAGTGGTGGTGCAGACGTGAAGCGGCTCCTGGTCCGGCGCGGCTGCCACGGCCGGAAGCAGCACCGACTTCGCGTAGCTGCCAGCTCCCAGGAAGGCGACGCCTACGGCTGTTGGTCGCGGCTCGCGCGGTTTGCGGAGCTGCAGGACCGGACCGGATTCTGCCGCTTCGTCGTAGCGGAAGACCACCGCTAGGCCCCGGCGTTCGCCGCTTGCGAGCTCCTCGTAGGCTTCGAGAGCGTCGGAGAAGGGAACCGTCTGAGTATCCAGGAGTGCCGGATCGATCCCCCCGGAAGCCGCGAGGGCTAGGAAAGCCTGCAGGTTGCGGTTCTCCGTCCAGCGCACGTGGGCGATCGGGTAGTCGAGCCCGTCTTCCTCGTACCGCCGGTCGTAGCGGCCGGGCCCGTACGACATGCTCATGCGCAGTTCGAGTTCTTTCTCGTAGAAGCTGCGGCGGTCGAGGTGCATTTCGGTGGCGCCCACCACGGCCACCCGGCCGCGGGCACGGCACAGCTTTGCGCCCAGCAGGATGGGGGCGGAACTTTCCGAGGCAGCCGTGACCAGGGCGAAGTCGGCTCCGGCACCCTCGGCGGCCTCGACGAGCCAGCGAGCGGGGTCGTCATCCGGCCTCGCGCCCCACTCGGCACCCAGGCTTCGCGCCTGCTTGATGCGCTCCTCGTCGAGATCGATACCCAGCACGCGGCACCCGTTGGCGCGCAGGAGGTTGACGGCGAGTTGACCGATCAGGCCGAGACCGATCACCGCTGCAATCTCACCCAGCTGGGGGGAGGCTACCCGAAGGCCCTGCAGCGCGATGGCACCTAGGGTGGCGAAGGCCGCCTTTTCGAGCGGAAGCGCGTCGGGTACGTGAGCCACCAGGTTTTCGGGAACGCTGACCCACTCCGCGTGATTCGCGTAGCCGGCCCCCGCGCAGGCCACGCGGTCCCCAGGGGCGAAGCGCGAGACTCCCGCACCGGCCGCCTCGACGACACCCGCACTCGAGTAGCCGAGAGGCTGAGGGACGTCGAGGCGGTTCATCACTGTTTGGTAGGTGGGCAGGGGCCCCTCCTGCCGGAGCTTACGGAGCACCTGCTGGACCAGGTCGGGCCGGCTGCGCGCCTTTCCCAACAGCGACTTGCGCGCGAAGTCCAGCGCGATCTTCTCGGTTCCGGGCGAGACCACGGAGAAGCAGTTGCGGACCACGACCTGGCCGGGAATGGCGGCCGGACTGGGCACCTCGGCGAGTTCCAGCTTGCCGGACTTCGGGTTCTGGACGATTTGTTTCATGGTCTCGTTGGCGATTCCCAGGTCGAAGAGCGCGCAGATGGAAAGTAGCGGGAGGCGTGAGCGAGTTCTCGGCGCGGCGGCTCGCTCTTGGGGATTTGCCTGACTCCGAGGTGTAGCGATTTCCCTTCATTTGGTAGGCGGACGCTGAGCCCATCACCACCCATTCGAGCGCGCGCTGACGGAACTCATCGGCGGACCGCGTTCACACGTGGAGGGGTCCTCGCTGCTGCGGCACTCAGGAGGCGCGTGAGCGCTTTTCGAGTTCCACGTGGCCCTGCCAGCCGGGGTGGGCGAGGAAGGGGCTCTCGGCGTCCAGTTCTGCCAGCGTACAGGTGTGTGCGGNGCCCCCGGGCCGCGTGATGCGCGTGACTTCCACGTCTGCAGGACCACGCACGCCGGTGATCCGAAGCCCCTCGTCCTGCATGGCCCGGCGCAGTTTGGGGAGCTTCGTCCAGTCGAAGCCCATCAGTGCGACCGCCGCGAGATCCAGGGCGAGGGGGTCCGTCGCCGCGAGCACCACTCCCAAGGGGTGGTCTCGGGGTGCCAGCGGACCGTTGCCTTCGCCAGCCACCACACCGTCGCAGAGCGTCAGGACCTTGCGCAGGGGGGCGTCGGTGTCGAGGGTTTCGCCCGAGGCGTCGCTGTAGTAGAGGCAGCGGTTGAGGTCGAGACACATCCGCCAGGTGGTACGATTGCCGTGCCAGTTTCCCGAGCGGATGAAGTCATCGCCACGGGTGGCGTACTCGGCTCGTCGCACCAGCCGCACCAGGCGGGTGCCGAAGCCCCGGGAAAGAAGCCGCCTTGCGACCTCGGTCGTGGCGCTTCGGCCGCGGTCGAGCCACGATTCTCCGGGAAATTCGTCTCCGCCGGCAGTCACCGAGCCGACACAGTGATGAGGCAGAAAGTTCTTGTCGCCGTTGATCCCTACCAGATTCTTGAGCGCAAGGGTCACGCCGGTCTTCTTGTGGGTCTTCAACTTGGGAAGGTTCACCACTAGATCTGCGGATAGTACGGTCTCGGACAGGAGGTATTCGTTCTTGCCGTTCATGTGGTGCTCGCAGGTCGTCGTGGGTTCGTAGTCGGCGCCCCGGAAGCGCAGTGGGTCGAGGCCGGAGCCGTTGAACCAGCTGGCGCCGCCGAGATCCACGAGGCGATAGCCCGCGGGATCCCCGGGGAGTTCGTGACGATCGACGATCACGCCGTCCCGATAGCCGACTGCCTCGCGGCGCAGGTCGAATACCTCCAATTCGCGGCCCAGCTCCTGGTAGCGGGCGAGCATCGCGGTGAGACCCGCCTGTTCGGTAACTTGCTCCCAGTCACAATCGTGCTGGGGAGCCTCCGCGAGAGTTACCCGCCCCTCGCTTCCAGCGGCGAGCAACGCGTAGTCGCCGATTGCTCGCAAGACGGAGCCGTGGGTGGTGACCGACTCCACGCTTCCCTCTTTGCAAGGGTTCCAGTGGCGGATGAAGTTGGGCTTCAGAACGATGTGAGCGCCGGGCTCCACCAGGTCTCCAAGCGGGTTCCACTGAGCGCTTCCGAAGCGTTCCTCGTCCAGGCCGAGCGCGTGCAACGCGTCGCGCACCGCGGTGTAGACGTGGTTCGGAGCGCCTGTGGCGACGCGTTCCCCCAGAAGGGCCTTGAATTCCGGATAGACCTGGTCGGGATCCCAAGGAGGCGCCAACCCCGAATAGTGGGTAGCGGTGTGCGCGAGGCCGACGCGGATCACGCTAGGCCTCGGGCGCGTATCGGCTCGAGGCGGCTTTGCAGGTCGAGACTTCGGAATTCGACGTCCGTCCTTGTGGCGTCCACCCGAAGCGTTGTCGAATGCGCTGTTCGACGGATGGATCGCGAGCGCGTGACGCGAAGGCCGGTACTCGTTGATTCAGCGGTTTGTTTGCGCGAGTAGCGAAGCACCGAGCGCGTGTTCATGTGGGAACGTAGGGGGGCAGGTTCTCGATGAGGCGAGGGGCGAGCGATCGGAACGCCCTTTCCGCAGTCTCCTCGTCGCCCCGCACGATCTGGATCGTGAAGCGAACCAGGGCGCCATCGGTGCGGCTCCGGGTGGCCCGGTCCCAGCCTACGTAGAGGATCTTCTGCCAATCCGCCGAGATCACGCGTCCGCGCGACTGATACCAGTAGTAGACGAGTTGGCGGAGATCGCCCTTGGCGATGATCAGGCGCTTCGCGGTCGCCCCGCCTTCCGGCAGGCCTGGAAGATCCAACTCGACGCTCTTGTTGGCGATGATGTCCCAGCCAGAGCCCGGCAGGCAGTGTGCAGGCGGATGGATGGAGTTCTCTCCAGCCCCCCCCCCTTCCTCGCGGACCTGGCTTTCGTGATAGCCCACGTAGATCTCGACCCGTTCCCTGGTCTCAGCATTGAAATAGCTGCAGAGCAGGTAATCGGTGACGCCCAGGTTCTTCTCGACGTCGTCCCCCATCTCGAGCAGATCTGCGCACTGCCATTCGTCGAGCGTCAAGGGGAAGCTTTCGAAGCTCTCCCGTTCCGGGTAGAGAGCGTCTCGGGCCATCCACTGGTAGACGTAGAGGTCGGCCCCGATGAATGCGATCGCGACCAGGAGCTTGATCATGCCAGGGCCTCGGAGTTCTTCTCGCGCGCCGACATTCGCTGCCTCACGATATCGATCAGGCGGGATTCTGCGAGCAGGAGCGCGAAGGCCAGTCCGAAGGTGAAGAAGCCTTCGGTCTGGTGGATGACGCCCTCGGCCATTTCCGTTCCGTAGCGGAGCGTGAGAATACTGGTGAGGCCTACTCGGAAGGCGTTGATCACGACCGCGATGGGTATGGTCGATCCTACGATGATCATGCGGTCGACCCAGTTCTTCTGAAAAAAGTAGGCAAGCACGACGCCGAGCGTGCCCAGCGCCATCAGGGATCGCAGGCCGCTGCAGGCCTCGGCGACGAAGAGCTGCGATTGGGGGAGGTGGATGATGTTGCCCTCGCGCAGCACCGGGAAACCGAGGGAGTGGAGTACGCTCACCGCCAGGTCGGCGGCGCCCAATTGCAGCGGAAAGGCGATCAGGTTCACCAGCGACTGGGGGAGCGGGACCATCAGGAAGAGGAAACTCAGCGGAAAGGCGAGGATCCTGTACATGGGCAGCCCGAGCAGCAGCAGCACGAGACCATGGAGCGTCAGCACGAAGCCCACCCGCATCGACATCAACTCCACCCCCAAGCGTCCCACGACGAGGGCGAGTAATCCGAGGCAGAGCGGCAGCAGTCCCCACCACGAGGGTTGTACGGGGGCGCGGCGCAGCTTGCGCTTCTGCGCCCAGGCGAAATAGACAGCCAGTGGCGCAACCAGGAAACCGTGCGAGTAATCGGGGACCAGCTTCCAGTGGAGCACCATGTGGTAGAGGATCGGGGCGAAAGCGATTACCGCCAGGGCGCTCGTGAGTGCCACAGCGACGACTGCTAGGCGCTTCTCGCTCGCTGCTGCGTTCACTTCGCTTTCCACGGGCCCCGTCCTTGCGCGGTCAGAACCGTGCATCGCTGCAAGGGGGCACCAAGCAGCCCTCGTTCAGGAAGGTGAGAATGGGAGTGGGCAGCGCGGTCGCGATGAATGCGCGTCAGCCAGTATGTCGCGCGGATCTTCATGAGGGCTCACGATCGCCTGGGCGTTCTATTCCCACCCCGGCCCATGACTCAATCCGCGGGTCGCCAGAATCGTCGCAATTGCATCCGGCTTCGCTGCCGCCGCGCNCACTCGTGGTCTGCGTTCCGGAGGCGTCGTGGCAGGTCGAATGGCAAGCCCCGAACTGGCTCGTGCTCCAGGTCGGCTGCGTGAGGTTCATCGTGAAGCTGACTCGGCTGTTGGGGACGAGAGGTGGAGGGCTCGTGTGCCGTTCGGTGAAGCCCCGCGGGGAATGCGAGTCGACTCGATCACCGACGGCAGCGCGGAAGCACGCCCTGCAGCGCCGGTACGCGGAGTGTATCACCGTTTGTTCGGAGAAACTCCCTACGGTTGGAGGGGTTTGGGCCGATATGGGAAAAGTCGTTCCGTGAGGGAGAGAGATTTCCTAGAACTGGAATAGTGTTACACACTGTGGAACTGTATCTCCTATCTGACGAACGAGATTGCCCAAAAACCCCGCGAGATGGGGCAATAGGGCGCGTGGAGAGGACCGTATGGCCACCCCCCGTAGCAACACAGCCGCGCCGGTCGATTCCGACCAACCCTTCCGCGTGCTCGTGATCGATGATGATCCGGGGGTTCGGGAATATCTCGAAGTCCTCGTTTCGCGCCAGGGCTACCGCGCGACGGCGGTTCCGGATGGAGAGCAGGCGCTGGCCTGCCTCGCCCAGGTCGAGCCAGACATCGTCACCCTCGACGTGGTGCTGCCGGGCATGGACGGTCTCGAGACGCTGCGGCGCCTGAAGGAGCGCCTGCCAGAGGTGCCCGTCGTGATGCTTTCCGGCCATGGGCAGGCGCGGAATATCGTCGAGGCAATGCGGCTCGGGGCTTCCGACTTCCTCCGCAAGCCCTTCGAGGTCGAGGAACTCGAGATCGCCTTCCAAAAAGCGCTCGAGAAGCGTTTCCTGACCGAGGAGGTCGAGCGTCTTCGCCACCGCGAGCGCTCGGAGGGAGATCTCCAACTCCTGTGTGGAGATGACCCCAATATGCGCGATGTTCGAGAGATCATCGAGCAGGTCGCGGATACCGACATCACGGTCCTGATCCGGGGCGAGAGCGGCACCGGCAAGGAACTGGTGGCCCGCAGCATTTTCGCGCTGTCAAGTCGCCGGGACCAGCCCTTTGTGAAGGTGAATTGCGCGGCACTTCCCTCGGAACTGCTAGAAAGCGAACTCTTCGGCTTCGAGAAGGGCGCGTTCACGGGTGCGCAGAAGCGCAAGCTCGGAAAGTTCGAGTACGCGGATCACGGAACNATCTTCCTGGATGAGATCAGCGAGATGCACCCGGGGCTTCAGGCGAAACTGCTCCAAGTGCTGCAGGACGGCGAATTCTCCCGACTCGGCGGGGAGAGCGATGTTCGCGTGGACACGCGGATCCTGGCCGCCACGAACCGGAATCTCGAGGAAGCCGTCGCGGACGCTTCGTTCCGGGAGGATCTCTACTACCGCCTCAACGTGGTGACCGTGCAGCTGCCGCCCCTGAGGGACCGAATGGATTCGATCCCGCTGCTCGTAGATCACTTCTTGAACAAGAACAACGAACAGTACAAGAAGAGTGTGAAGGGCTTTTCGGAGCAGACCATGCAGGCTTTCATGCGTCATTCCTGGCCGGGAAACGTTCGCGAGCTCGAGAACATGGTTCGCCGGATGGTCGTGCTGGGGACCGAGGAGTCGCCGCTCGACGAGTGGAAGGGGCGGGAGCATGGGACCACGGCCGAGTCCAGAGCGTTGGGAAAAACCTCCACAACTGACGCCGTGGAGATTGAATTCGACGACGAGGGCGGAATCGATCTCAAGGCGGTATCGCGCCGTGCCGCACAAGTTGCCGAGAAACGAGTGATCGAGCGCGTGCTGCAACAGACGCGCTGGAACCGCAAGGAAGCCGCCGGCCGTCTGAAGATCAGCTACAAGGCGCTTCTGTACAAGATGAAGGAGAACGGCCTCAGCCAAGGTGGCTGAGATCTCAGTCCCTGGCCCCCCAGAGGATCCCGAACCGATGTATCCCGCCTCCGCGCGAGTGTTCGTCGTCCTTCTCATGGCACTCGTCATCCAGACTGCCTGTGCAGGCCGCCCGCTGAGCCCCCCGCCCCCGGACGCAACGCCGATGGCTCGACAGCCTTACAGGCTGGGCGTGACCGACTTGATCCGCGTGAGCGTATGGCGCAACCCGGAACTGAGCGTCGAGGTGCCGGTGCGCTCCGATGGAATGGTTTCGGTTCCCCTCATCGATGATGTCTATGCCGCGGGCCTCACGCCCCCGGAACTCAAGGAGGTGGTGACACGCGAACTTTCCGAGTTCGTCACAGCGCCCGACGTCACCATCATCGTGCTGCAGATGAACAGCCGTTTCATCTCGGTGATCGGCGAGGTTAGACGGGAAAACCGGATTTCCCTTACCCAGGATCTGCGCGTCCTCGAGGCGATCGCGCTGGCGGGCGGATTTACGACCTTCGCGGATAAGGGAGACGTAAGGGTCGTGCGCCGTCAGTCCGATGGGAGCGAGACCACATACGAATTCGACTACAACGCCTACGTGCGTGGGAGAGCAGCCGGAACCAATATGGTGCTCCAGCCCGGCGACACGATCATCGTACCGGAATGATGGGGGAGTTCTGAAATGAGAGAGTTTGCTTACCTGGTAGCGCTGCTGGCTCTGCCTATGGCGGTTTCAGGAGCCGACTTGGTCTTCGAGTTTCAAGGAACGGGTGAATACGACAGCAATGTCTTTCGCCAAGAGGGTAACGCCAAGGGTGACGCCATCTTCCGCCTGCGGCCAGGGGTTCGGATCGAGGAGAAGCAGGGCCAGGACGTCAACTACAGCTTGCGCTATCTCGCTCCCGTGGAGCTCTCGGTCGAGAATTCCGATCAGCTCGACAACGTCGACCAGTACGGCGACCTGTCGTTCTCCTACCAGCCTTCTGGTCGGGTCGAATTTTACGGGACGGATCAGTTCCGCTACGACTACGGCACCTTGTTGAGCTTTGCGACCCTCGACGAGCAGGGCGCGTCCACGACCATCAATTCCCGCGACCGCACGACGCGGAATACGGCGAGCGCCGGCGTTCGTTACCAGTTCAGCCGGAACCTCGAAGGGGACTTCTCGATCCAGCACCAGCTCTTCGAATCGAGGCGCGAGGACCGCCAGGACAACTGGGTGCTTTCCCTCAACCCGAATTTCTTCTACCGGTTGAATCCGAGACACCGGATCGGGATGGGGGTTTCCTACTACCATCAGGACTTCGACGCCTCGGATTTCACGGTTGGGAGCCAGACCGATACCGTGAACGCCTACGCGCAATGGGAATGGCAGATCGACTCGACGATGGGACTCAGCGTTCGCGTTGGCCCGGCGTACATCGAGAGCGAGCAGGACAATCCCCCGGATCGTTTCATCTTGCCCATTCCCGTCCAAGAGCTGTCGGACTTCGACGGCATGGGCCCTGCATTCCTGTTCCAGCCGTACACCCTATGCGAAGCATTCACGACGCCGGGCTCCGGCGACGTGTACGTTCCGCCGACCGGCTGCGGTACCGACCCCGGCACCGTAAACCTCGTCATACAGGAGCAGGACCCCGCCGGGTACGCAGCCATCGAGACAGCGAACCAGACGCCGATCGGGCTCACGACCGTGGGCAACGTCAACAGGAAGGACGACTCCGTCGACGTCTTCGTCAACGTCCAACTGGTCAAGAACTGGTCCCCGCAGCTGAGCAGCCTATTCGCCTACCAGCGGAGCCAGGGCACGGCTTCGGGTCTGGGCGGAACCGTGATTCGGGATTCGGTGACGGGTAGCCTCAGCTGGAGGTTCCGGGAGCGCTGGAGCTTGTCCGCGAACGGTGCCTGGACGAATCGCGAATCCGTGGGAGACGTGAACGAGTTCTTCCTGCTCGCCGAAGACATTGGCGGAAACATTGCCGGATACACCGGCGACCAGCTGGTTGCCGCCACGTCGAGCCAGCGGGTGGAGACCGAGCTGTGGAGCATCTCCGCGCGCTTGAGCCACCGCCTCTACCGCAGGACCCACGTCTTCGCACAGGGCACCTACACGGATCAAGCTTCCAAGCGCGGAAGCCTGGGGGCGAGCAGCGACTTCGACGACTGGCTGGCCATCGTGGGCGTGCGTCACGAGTTCGAACCGATCGGGCTCTGGTAAGGGAGACGGGGCCGCGGCCATGAACGTCGAGAACGGTATCCAGCTCTCCGATCTGGCCGGCATCGCACGCCGTCGCGGCTACGTGGCGGGGTTGACCGCCCTCGTGGTGGTGGGGATCAGCTTCGTGATCGCTGCGTCGCTCCCCAACGTCTACACGAGCTACGCGACGGTGCTCGTGGAGCCCCAATCCGTGGCAGAGGATCTCGTCAAGGCGGGTGTCGCGGACAGTGACCTCAATCAGCGTCTCCACCTGATGACCGCCCAGATCCTGAGCCGGGGCCGTCTTTCTGGAATCATCGACGAGTTCGGTCTCTACGAAGACGAGTCCGACTACATGTTGCGGGAGGAGATCATCGACCTGATGCGAGAGCGCGTCAGCGTCGAGCCCGTGATTCCCGACATGCAGCAGGCGCAGATGCGTCGCTTCGAGATGGAGATCAACGAGTTCCGAATCGTCTTCGAAGACTACGATCGTGTCGTTGCGCGGGACGTGGCCCAGAAACTCGCGAATAACTTCATCGAGAACCACATCAGCGAGCGGGTTCGGGTCTCACAGAAGAGCCTGGAGTTCATCGAGACGGAGCTGCGTCGGCTGGCAGATCGAATCGGAGCGGTGGAGGGGGAAATCGCTCGGGTCAAGAACGAAAACCCGGGGAGCCGCCCGGAGGATCTGGCTGCCAACCAGCGCCGTCTGGACCGCCTGATGGGAGCGCTGGGCGGCGCCCAGCGGGAATACAACACCGCGCTCAGCGATCTCGAGTTCTACCGAAGCCAGATGCGGACTGCCGGCATGCTAGGCCTGCCCGGTGACGATACGAGCCCGGCCCGCCGCCTGGAGATCAAGAAGCTCCTGCTCGCCGAGTTCGAGTCGCTGAAATACACCGACAAGCATCCCGACATCATCCAGGTCCAGACGGAGATCGCTGCCCTGGCAGCGATGGTGGAGGCGGGTGTCCAGGAGGAGGGCGAGGAAGGCACGGGCTCGCTCCTCCAGCAGCAGATGCAGGCGGAAGTGCGTCGAGTGGAGGCGCGCACGGAGAGTGCCCGCGCCGAAGTCGTGAGGATCAACGATCTGGCCACGGAGATCGAGGAGCTGGTACTCGCCACACCTCGGGTGGCCGAGCAGCTCGATGCGCTAATGCGCGAATACGAGCACCTGCGTCGCAGCTTCCAGGACTTCAGCAATCGTCATCTCGAGGCCACGGTGCAGGCCCAGTTGGAGCGGCGCCAGCTCGGTGAGCAGTTCCGGGTGTTGGAGGCCGCTTTCGTGGCGCCCGAGGCCAGCGCGCCGAATCGCCCGCTCATCTTGGCGATCGGCGTACTGCTGGGCATCGTGTCGGGCCTCGCCCTGGCGGTGCTGGCCGAGGCTGCCGACAGTTCCGCGCACGACGCTCGTAGCCTCCAGCAGCGTTTCCAGCTGCCGGTACTGGTTGCGATCCCGCGTATCTGGCTGGAGTCGGATCGCATCGCCCAGCGCCGCAAGCGCATTCGCACCGGGCTGGCGACGGCGGGTCTCGCGCTCTTCTTTCTCGTGACGGGCACCGTCAACTACCTCTGGGTGAACGGTCTGCCCTTCTCTCTCGAGGAAGTCACTGGGGAGGAAGTCGAGTCCGGTGGGGCCGAAGAGGCCACGGAAGGGTAGGGGCGTGTACGAGGACTTTTACGGTCTGGCGCATGCGCCTTTCGAGATGACCCCGGATCCCAGCATGCTCTACCTGGGGGAGACGCACCGGGAGGGCCTCGCGACCCTGCTCTACGCCGTGCAGTCGGGCAAGGGTTTCGTAGTGCTCACGGGAGAAGTCGGCACCGGGAAAACCACGCTGCTCCACGCTCTGCTCGCGCAGCTGGACGCAGAGACTCCCTCGGCCTTCATCTTCAACCCTCGCCTCGAGCCGCTAGATTTTTTCCGGATGGTATTCGAGGACCTGGGAATCGAGGAGACCTGTCGCAACAAGGCCGAGTATCTGCTGGCGCTCAACGAATACCTGATCGATTGCATGCGGAAGGGGCGCCGCGCGATGCTCATCGTCGATGAAGCCCAGAACCTGTCCGCAGAAATGCTCGAAGAGGTACGGCTGCTCTCGAACCTCGAGACCTCCACCTCCAAGCTCGTGCAGATCATGCTGGTGGGACAGCCGGAGCTGGGGGAAATGCTCGATCGCTCCGAACTCCGGCAGCTCAAGCAGCGCATCTCCTTGCGTCATCACCTGCGTCCTTTCGACGCCCGGGAACTCGACCAGTACGTGAACGAGCGACTTCGCTTGGCTGGTCACGTGGGTAAGGACATCTTCAAGCGATCTGCCCGCAGGGAACTGCTCGCCTGCACCCAGGGCATTCCGCGCCTGATCAACGTAGTCTGCGACGCCGCCCTGCTCTCCGGCTACGCGAGGGGACAGAGCACTGTGGGTGGCGACGTGATTCGGGAGGTGGCCGACGACCTCCACCTGCGCCCCGTGGCTAGCGCCGCCGGGGTGGAAGGTGCCAACAGGGGCCGGTCACGCCTGGGCTGGCTGGGCTATCTTTTTCGGTAGGGGAGCAGGAGTTCATGGCCAAGATATACGACGCGTTGCGCAAGGCCGAGGCGGATCGACAACGCAAGGTCGGTGGGGGCGCTGGAGGGGAGCGCCTGGACTGGGAACCTGAGACTCCCGAGCCCGCGAAGCCCTCCGGCAGCGTAAAGCTGCCGAGCGGCCCGCGGGACGAGGGCCGCTCGCGGCCCAACCAGGATATCGGCGACATCAACAAGCGGCGCATCGCCCTCCTGCAGCCGGACTCCTATGTGGCCGAGCAGTTCCGTGCGCTACGGGGACGTATCGACGCCCTCGACAGCGAGGGAAACTTGCGAAGTGTGATGGTCACCAGCGCCATGCCGGGAGAGGGCAAGACCACTGCCGCTGTGAATCTGAGTGTCGTGACGGGTCTGTCACTGGATCGGAGCGTCCTGCTGATCGACTGCGACCTGCGCCGCCCGAACGTCCACCAGTCCCTCGGGCTCCAACCAAAGTCCGGGCTCGCCGAGGTGCTCGATGGAAAGGTCGAGCCGGACGTGGCCATCACGCGAGTAGAGGGAGCGAATCTGGATGTGCTGCCTGTGCGAGGCCGTCCGTCGAATCCTTCCGAGTTGTTGGGGTCTCCACGCATGGTAGATCTGATGACGGATTTGCGGTCGCGCTATGACCGCATCATTCTGGACACACCGGCTGCGCTGGGCCTGCCCGACGCAAAATCGGTTTCCGCGTTCTGTGACGGAATCGTGGTGGTGGTGCGGGCAGGTCGCACGCGCCAAGAGGATACCGAGACCGTCATCGAGATCTTGGGCCGGCAGCGTGTGGTGGGAATCGTGTTGAATGGCGCGGAGATCGACCAAGGACGCTACGGCTACTCGAGTTAGCGGGAGGCGGCGAGACGGGCGGACGGCCCCGCTCGAGACCGGGGAAGCGAGAAGATGAGTTTCCTGGAGTCGGTGTCAGGCCTCCTGCTCGCGTTTGGCGTCAGCTTCTTTGTGACCCCCGCCGTGGCCCGGTTGGCGCTGAGCTTTCACGCCGTGGATCGACCCAGCGAACGCGGGGTGAACCAGCGTCCCGACGTCCCGCTGATGGGAGGGTTGGCGGTCCTCTTTGGTTTGTTGGCCGGGCTGGCTCTGGCTTCTGCACTCGCCGAACCCGGGGAGATCCTCGACCGACGTATGACGGGCTTCCTGTTGGGAGCCCTGTTGCTGGTGGCGGCGGGTGTCTGGGACGATCTCTTCGGCATGAACGCCCCCGCGAAGCTGGGTGTGCAGGTGCTGGCTGCTGCCGTCGCCATCGCTCATGGCTTCGAAATCTCGAGCTTCACGGATCCGATCACGCGGACGTTGCTGGATGTGCCGACCTCGATCGGTTGGGTGGCCAGCTTCCTGTGGATCGTAGGGATCACCAATGCGCTCAACCTGCTGGACGGGATGGACGGTCTGGCCACCGGGGTGGGAACCATCATTGCTGTCACCCTCACAATGATCGCCTGGCAGGTAGGAAGTCCCTTTGGGTTCTTCATGGGGCTGGCCCTGGTAGGCGCCCTAGCGGGTTTCCTGCCCCACAACTTCCCACCGGCGCGTGTCTTCCTGGGTGACACGGGTTCCCTGCTGCTGGGATACGCGCTGGCGTTGCTCGCCCTCGACGGCTACCAGAGGGTTTCGCTGATCACCTTCGTGGTCCCGTTGCTGGCGCTTGCCGTGCCCATCCTCGATACTACGCTTTCCATCGCCCGGCGCATTTACCGGCGTGACCCTCTCTTCCGGGCGGATCGCCTCCACATGCACCACAGGATCCTCGCGCTCCAAGGGAATACGCGGTCCGCGTTGATGCAGTTCTACTTCCTCACGGCGGCTTTTTGCCTACTGGCCCTTTCGATCCGGGATCTGGGGGGCTTCACGGCTGCGGGCTTCCTGATTCTCGTGCTCCTTCTCACTGTGCGAATGCTGTGGAACATGGGCCTGCTGCGCTTCGCGGACGACCCGGCGGATGACGACGGCCATCTCGGCACTGGAGGGTCGACGTGAGTCGCGCGCTGATCACGGGCATTACGGGCCAGGACGGCTCCTACCTTGCCGAGTTGCTGCTGGGCAAGGGCTACGAGGTCCACGGAATGGTGCGCCGCTCCAGCACCGAGACCTTCGATCGTATCGCCCACCTCTCCGGGCGCCTGCAACTCCACCAGGCCGATCTGCTGGATCAGAGTTCGATGTTGAAGCTGCTCCAGGAGGTGAGGCCCGACGAACTCTACAACCTGGCCGCTCAATCCTTCGTGCCCACCAGCTGGCTGCAGCCCACGCTGACGGGGGAGTTCACCGCCCTGGGCGTGACGCGGTTGCTGGATGCGATGAGGCTGGTGGATCCGACGATTCGCTTCTACCAGGCGTCGAGTTCCGAGATGTTCGGGAAGATCCGGGAGACACCACAGAACGAAGCCACTCCCTTCTATCCCCGCAGCCCCTACGCGGTCTCCAAGGCCTACGGGCACTGGATTACCGTCAACTACCGCGAGAGCTATGACCTCTTCGCGGTTTCGGGGATTCTCTTCAACCACGAGTCGCCTCGACGAGGCCGGGAGTTCGTGACCCGGCACGTCAGCGAGGGCGTGGCGCGTATCAAGCTGGGGCTGCAGGATGAGCTGCGCATCGGCAACCTGGAAGCGTGCCGCGACTGGGGGTATGCGCCCGAGTACGTAGAGGCCATGTGGCGGATGCTTCAGCAGGAGAGTGCCAAGGACTACGTGATCGGCACCGGGGTGCATCACTCGGTCCGGCAGTGTGTGGACTACGCGTTCGAGTACGTGGGCCTCGACCCCAATGATTTCCTGGTGGTGGATCCAGATCGGATGCGGCCGGCCGAGGTGGATCTCCTGATCGCCGACCCCAGCAAGGCGCGAGAGGAACTCGACTGGCGGGCGGAGACCTCCTTCCGAGATCTCGTCTCCATCATGCTGGAGGCGGATCTCGAGCTGCAGGAGGCCGCTACTGGCGCTCGAAGAGAGCGGGGGCGTTGAGCGTTCCCCAGCGCGTCCTGGTGACGGGTGCGGCCGGTTTCATCGGCTCCCACGTGACCGATCGGCTGCTCGGGGAGGGGCGGTCCGTGGTGGGCGTGGACTCATTCGATCCCTTCTATCCCGCCTCCATGAAGCGCCGGAACCTCGCGGGAGCCCTGTCCTCCGCGCGTTTCGAACTCGTCGAGTCGGACATCCGCGATCGCGAGGCCATGCAGGCGCTCTTCGCGCGCGGCGGATTCGACGGCGTTGTACACCTGGCTGCACTGGCGGGCGTGCGCCCGAGTCTCGAGCGGCCCGCAGACTATGCGGACGTGAACGTTCGCGGCTCCGCGCAGCTCTTCGAGGCCGCGGTGCGCTACGGCCTGCCACGACTGGTCTTTGCGTCCTCATCCTCGGTCTACGGCGAGCGCGAGGACGGCCCCTTCCGCGAGAGTGATCCCGTCGAGCGCCCGATCTCTCCCTATGCGGCCACCAAGCGGGCGGGAGAACTACTGGCGCACAGTTTTCATCACGCCCACGGCCTGCCGGTAATCTGCGCGCGAATCTTCACCGCCTACGGGCCGCGCCAGCGGCCGGATCTCGCCATTCGCAAGTTCGCGGAACGCATGCTTGCCGGCGAGCCCCTTTCGATCTACGGAGACGGCAGCAGTCTGCGAGACTTCACCTTCATTTCGGATCTCGTGGACGGCCTCGTCGCCGCCCTAGACAGCGACCTAGACTTCTCGCTGCTGAACCTCGGCGCGGGGCACAGGCTCTCGGTGCTGGAGGTGGTGAAGACCCTGGAACATGAACTCCGCGTTCCCGCGGTGCTGGATTATCTGCCCGCCCAGACCGGTGACGTGCGTCGTACCTGGGCGGACATCACGGCGGCCCGGGAGGCCCTGGGCTACGCTCCGCGGGTGAATTTCCAAGAGGGAGTTCGGCTCTTCGTCTCTTGGTTGCGCGCGGAGCGCTGAGACATGGAAGAGCAAGGGCGATTGGCCCTGGTGACGGGCGGCGCGGGCTTCATCGGCGGGCACCTCTGCGAGGGCCTGGTGGCTGCCGGCTGGCAGGTGCGGGTGCTCGACGATCTCTCTTCGGGCAGCGAGACGAACCTGGCCGAAGTGGCCGATCGGGTGGATCTGATCGAGGCAGACCTCTGCGACTCCGCGAGCCTGGCCCGCGCGCTAAAGGGCGTGCAAGTGGTCTTCCACCACGCCGCGGTGGCGTCAGTGGTGCGCAGTGTCGCGGAGCCCCAGCACACGCACCGGGTCAACCTCACGGGGACGCTGTCGCTCCTCGAGGCGGCTCGCACGGCGGGAGCGCGCCGCCTCGTCTACGCGGCCTCGGCCTCTGTGTACGGGGCGACGCCGCCCCTGCCCACGAGCGAGAGCACGCCCGCGAGCCCGGCTTCCCCCTACGCGCTGCAAAAATACGCGGGCGAACGTTACTGTGGGCTCTATTACTCGCTCTACGGTTTCGAAACCGTGGCGTTGCGCTACTTCAACGTGTATGGCCCACGTCAGGATCCGGCCAGCGACTACGCGGCGGTGATTCCCTGCTTTGCGAGGGCCTGCCTCGCGGGGGAGGATCTCACGGTGTACGGCGACGGCGAGCAAACGCGCGATTTCGTCATGGTGGAAGACGCCGTGCGGGCGAATCTGAAGGCAGCGGACGCCGCGTCTGCGGCGGGCACTGTCTGCAATGTTGCGGCGGGTCGGCGCAGCAGCCTCAACGAACTGGTCGGGCACTTTCGTGCACTACTGGGTACGGAAGTGGCTGCTCGTCACGAGGCGCCGAGGGTGGGGGACGTGCGGGACAGCCACGCCTGCCTGCAGCGCGCCCGCGACCTGCTGGGCTACGAGCCTCGGGTAGGGCTTCGGGAAGGCCTGCGACAGACCCTCGCGGCCATGCGCGCGGCGGATTCCGCCTCCGCGTGCATGGGGCGCTGAGGGCCCGCCCATGCCCCCGCGTACGCGCATTCACGCCGTGATTCTCGCGGGCGGGGCCGGGGAGCGCTTCTGGCCGGCCTCGCGCCGCAGTCATCCCAAGCCCCTGCTGCGCGTGTTGGGTGATCACTCCCTGCTCGAAGCGACCGCCCTGCGTGCCCGTCGCTTCGCGGACGAAGTATGGCTGGTCTGCGGGAGTGAGCACGCCGCGCCCATGCGTCGTGAGCTCGGACTGCCTGCCGCGCGGGTACTCGTGGAGCCCTCGCGGCGCAATACCGCGATGGCAGTGGGTCTGGCGGCCACCCGGATCGCCGCCGAGGATCCAGAGGCCGTCATCGCGGTGTTGCCCGCAGACCACCACATATCCGATTCACGCGCTTTCTCCCGGGACATGCGCAGAGCGGCCCGCGCGGCTCGGGACGCGCGGGTGCTGGTCACCCTCGGCGTGTCACCGACTCGCCCCGATACGGGCTATGGCTACATCCGGAGCGGCGGGGCTGCGGGTCCCCGATATCCGGGCCTGCGGAAGGTGCGGCGCTTCGTCGAGAAGCCCGACGCCGCGCGTGCGCGCCGCTACCTCCGCAGCGGGGATTACCTCTGGAACGCGGGGATCTTCGTGTGGACGGCCACCACCATCCTCGAGGAGATCCGGACCCACATGCCGGGCCTGTACCGCGCGCTGGCCCCGCTGCGCGCTGCGGGCCGCCGACCCACGCGTGACGCGCTGGCTCGCGCCTACGCGCAAGCACCCAGCGCCCCCATCGACACCGGGGTGATGGAAGCGAGCCAGCGTGTCTGGACCCTGCCCGTGGAATGGCGCTGGAGCGACGTGGGCACTTGGCAGGCCCTGGCAGAGGAAGCGGGAGTACGGCCTGGTGTCTCACGTGAGTTGCGGGGGGACCTGGTTCACGACGAACGCGGCGGTAACCTGGTCTGGGGTGAGCCGGGGAAGCCGGTCGCGTTGATCGGGGTGGAGGGACTCGCGGTCGTGGACACCGGCGACGCGTTGTTGGTGACTCGCCTCGAGGACAGCGCCGCGCTTCGCGACGTCGTCCGGGCGCTGAAGCGGGCCGGGCGCGAAGAGTTCACCTAGGGCCCTGGCAGGAAGTCGGACTCGCCGCGGCCTGATGCCGGGTGTCGGTGATGCGGAGATCCCGGAGGAGTGGGCTCCCCAGCTGCAGATGCCGGAAGGGCCGTTCACGAGGGCAGTCGCCACAGGGGGGCCCGGAGAGGCGTGGGCCCGTCGGCTTCCCGGCCCCCATGGCCAAAGCTCTGCGCGGAGGACTTGATTCCGCGCGGGAGAGAGTGAACTCTATTGGCACGGCCGGTTACCAATAGGCGGGTCGGACGCCAGCCGGTTGCGTCCGCGTCCGACGCTGGTCAGCGACACCAGGAGAGCATCGAATGCATCGTCTTTTGCTTCCCTTCCTCGCGATTTGCCTGTCTCTGTCCCCATTCTTGGGTTGCGAGTCGGACGAGGCCAGGCTCGCCTCTCACCTCGAGCGGGGCGATGCCTACGCGGAGGAAGAGGCCTACGAAGAAGCCGTCATCGAGTTCAGGAACGCCCTCCAACTCGCACCCAACGACGGGGAGATCCACTTCAAACTCTCCCAGTCCTTCCTCAAGCTCGGTGCGGTCAAGGAGGGTTTCTGGGAACTGCGCGAGACCGTGCGCCTGGACCCGTCGAACCACGAGGCCATGATCCAATTCGCGAGTTTGTCGATACTCGCCGGAGAGCTCGAAGAGGCGCTGCAGCGCGCNGACGAGGTGATCGCCCAGGACGACACGAACATGCAGGCCTACGTCGTGAAGGCCCAGGCCCACGAGGGCTTGGAGGATCTCGACGCGGCCCGAGCGGCCTTCGCCCGGGCCTCGGAGATCGATCCCGAGAATGTGGAGCCGCTGCTGATCTTTGCGGACTTCGTGCAGCGACAGGGTGATCGCGAGGCCGCGGAGCTGCTCTTCCGCAGGGCGACCGAGATCGAGGAGAACTTTCCGAGCCTCGCGTCCCTCGCGACCTTTCTCCTCGTAGACGACGCCAATCGCGACGAGGCCCGGGAGTTGCTGATTCGGGCCAGCCAGGTCGCCGGGCCGAACGAGGTCGTGCGCGCCTACTCGATGCTCGCGAACCTTCACTATCAGGACGAGGCCTACGATCTGTCTTTCGCAGTGCTCGAGGAGGGGATCGAGCGGGCGGAGAATCCACTGGACCTCATCTACCTGCTGAGCCGGGTCCATCGTGTACAGGGCAACGACGAGGCCGCAGACGAGTTGATCGAGCGGGCCACTGTGGCGCGTCCCGACGACGTCGGCCCCTTCCTGGTTCTGTCGGCACTGCGCGGAGAGCGCGGCGATTACGAGGGGGCGTTGGTGGCAGCCGATCGGGCGACCGAGATCGATCCCGAGAACACCACGGCCCGGATGCGTCGAGCCGAGGCGCTGCTCGAGATCGCAGTACGGGGAGACCAGCCGGAGAGGATGGACGAGGCCCGGGAGATCGTCGAGGCAACCGTGGCCGCAGAGCCCTCCAACGCCGAGGCCCACTTCGTGCACGGAAAGATCCGAATGCAGGATGGCGATACCGAAGCGGCCGCACAGTCCCTGCGCGCCGCAATCGATACGCGCCCGGACTGGCCCGAGGCCCACTACTTGCTGGGCTCTGTGCTGATGATGAGCGGCGAGCGCACGGCAGCGCGTACGGAATTCGCCAGGACCCTCGAACTCGACGCCAACCGCCTCGAGGCGCGGGCAGCACTGGCGCGGGTACACGCTACGCTGGGAGAGCACGAGTACGCGGTGGAAGAGGGCCGGCGCTATCTGGCAAGTCGACCCGATGGGGTGGAGACGCGGATCGTGGTGGCGCAGAGCCTGCTGTCCATGAACCAGACGCAAGCCGCCCTCGAGATCATCTCGAACGTCGCCGAGGAGGACCGAGACGGTCGGGTCCACTTCGCGCTGGGCCGTATCAAACTCGGGCAGGGGGACCGCGAGTCTGCGCGTTCCCACCTGGAGGCGGCCGCGGAAACCCTTCCCCATCAGCCCGACATCCTGGTTGCGCTGCTTGAACTAGACGGAGCCGAGGACCGGCTCGGGGACTCCATCGAGCGCATCGGGAGCGCCGTCGCGGCGAAGCCTGACGACGCGAAGCTTCAGATGGTGAGCGGACTGATGGCGGTGATGACAGGGAAGCTCGCGGAGGCGGAGGCGGCCTACAAGCAGGCAATCGAAGTCGACGATCGCACCAGCGAGGCCTACACGCGGCTCGCAGACCTGTACGCGCGGACCGGGCGTACCGGGGAGACCATCGAGACCTACGAGGCTTCCCTTTCCGTCAACCCCGCCCAGCCCCGGCTGCATCATACCCTGGGCCTGCTCTACGAGCGGACCGGTGAGTTGGCGCGCGCCGTGAAGCACTACGAGGAGGCGATTCGCCACCAGGAGGATCACGCGGAAGCGAAGAACAACCTCGCGTATCTGTACGCGGAGAGCGGCAAGAATCTCGACCGCGCGTTGGATCTGGCGCAGGACGCGAAGCAACTCATGCCCGACGACCCCAACGCTGCCGACACCCTGGGATGGGTGTTGTACCGGCGTGGTGTGCCCTCCGCGGCGATCGCCTTCCTCCGGGAGGCCGAGGCGGGGTTGCTGGTGCGCGTCAACCAGGGCGGCGTCGGCGATCAGGCCAACCTGGGGTTGATCCGGCATCACCTCGCCGTCGCCTACGAGGCCAGCGGAGACGCGGAGAGCGCCCGCGACGTGCTCGCTTCCGCGTTCGAAAGTCACGGGGCCTGGGTGGACCACGAGCGCTCCCAAGGGCGCACGGTGGCCGACGAAGCGCCCTGGTACGGGGAGGCCCGGGCCCTCGAGGGCAAGTTCTAGCGGACCTTGCGTTCACCCCCGCGGGGTAGCTGGCGCCTCGGCGACCCGAGCCAGCCATACCTGCTGGACGCGGCGATCGCATCAAGCCGTCGCGGCTGGGCGCCGATACGTCCCCTGACCCCACCTGTTCGGTACAGGGGGCCGGGAGGCAGCCGATGAGTTTGCTCAGGTTCACGATCTTCACACTGGTGGTTCTCGCATTGAGCGCGGCGACCGCCGAGGTGGGCGAGGGAGAGAATCCCGCGAACTCCGAGACGGAGTTCCGGATGGAGGATTTGTCCGGTGCTCCGCCGGCAGCGCGGGCGCCCGAAGCTGCGACGCAGAGCGCACCCGATGGGCGCTCCGTGTTGGCGCCGGCAGCTTCCGCTGCGAGGGCCCCCGGGGCTTCACGCGGGCGCATCGGCTACGACGAGCAGGGACGTCCCGGCCACGTCCATACAGTGGCGCGCGCCGACACGTTGTGGGACATCTCGGAGCTGTATCTGGGAACGGCCTGGGTTTGGCCCTCGATCTGGCAGGACAACCAGCGTATCGAGAACCCACACCTCATCTTCCCCGGAGACCGCATCTGGATCTCCGCCTACGAGATGCGTCGTGTGAGTGAGACGGAGGCCGCCTTCCTGATTGCCAATGGTCCCGAGATCGCGCCGCAGCCCGCTGCCGCACAGGGCTCGGTGGCCGAAGAGGTCGCGACGGAGATGCCGCTGGCGGCGGCCCCCGTGGAGCCGCGCATGCTGCACGTGAGCGCCCGGGAGACCAGCGGTCTGGTGACACCCGACCAGCTGGAGGTCTCGGCGAGCATCGTGGGCAAGGTGTCGGCGCGGACACTGCTCGCCCAGGAGGATGAGGTCTACGTGGGCCTGGGAGAGGGGAGCACGGAGATCGGTGAGGAGTTCACCGTCGTGCGCACCCAGGACGCGGTCCGCGATCCTGACAGCGGAGAACTGCTCGGCTACCACGTGGAGATCCTGGGCTGGCTCGAGATCGAGAGCGTGTTCCCGGAGACCTCGCTGGCCTCGATTCGCATGTCGACTGGGGAGATCGCACTGGAGGACCGCTTGATCCCGCGTCGTCCCCTGCCTCCCCAGATTCCCCTGCAGCCGAGCCCGGAGGGTGTGGAGGGCAAGATCAGCTTCTTCCCCCAAGAGCGCGTGCTGATGGGCTTCGACGATTTCGTCTACCTGAACCGCGGGTCGCTGGACGGCCTCGAGGTGGGCAGCCCGCTCGAGGTGTATCGCTTGGGTTACACGGCCAGTGAGACCTCGCGAAGCAACGAACGGGTGGCGGTGCCGGATCGGCGCGTCGCGCGCATGGTGGTGGTGCGTGTGGATACCCAGGCCGCAGTGGCGCTGGTGACGTCCACGAACACCGAGCTCGAGATCGGCGACCGCTTTCGGGGGGCACGCTGAACTTTCCCTGACATCGCGGCACCGCGCCTTGTGGACGGGGTGGCGGCGCGGCATTCTACGAGGGCCCCGGTCCCCGAGGCTCTCGAATGCCTGGCACCGGGCTGGATCCGAATCATCTCGAGGCGCGTGCTTGGATTGCGCTCCAGATCGAGCTCGCGCTCGCTCCTGAGGCCGCCGTCCGGTCACTGCGTGCGCTGGGTGATCCCCGACGCGCACTGGCGCGCGAGCGGCCCGGCGCGAAGCTCCCGGAGTCCCGGATCGACGCGGCCCGGGATGCCTTTCGCAGCGCGGGGGCCTCGCTGCTGCCATTCCAGGGGCAGGGCTATCCCGAGCGGCTGTTGCGGATCGCGGATCCACCGGTGCTGCTCGGCGTGTTGGGCGATCCGCGGGTCCTGAGCGCACCGAGCGTGGCGATCGTGGGCGCGCGCGCGGCGAGCGTCTATGGGCTGTCGGTCGCGCGCTCGCTGGCCGCGAGCCTGGCGGCCGCCGGCGTGGTGGTGGTCTCCGGTCTGGCGCGGGGCGTGGATGCTGCTGCCCACGAGGGGGCGCTGGCCGCGGGGGGCTGCAGCGTGGCCGTGCAGGCCTGCGGGTTGGACCGGGTCTATCCCGCGGCACACCGCGGCCTGGCGCGACGCATCGCGGCGCGGGGGGCGGTGCTGAGTGAGATGCCCCCGGGCACGCCGCCCCGGGGTCCCTATTTCCCCCTGCGCAACCGCATCATCAGCGGCCTGTGCGCGGCGGTGGTGGTGGTCGAGGCGCGGCATCGCAGCGGCTCCCTGGTCACCGCGAGGCATGCGCTCGCCCAGGGGGTCGAAGTGTTGGCGGTGCCTGGCCCCGTCGACGTCCCCACCAGCGAGGGCCCCAACGCGCTCTTGCGAGACGGGGCAGCGCCGGTACTGGACGCCAGCGACGTGCTGGCGGTCTTCGGGCTTTCGCCGGCCGAGAGACCCGCACCGACCCCGCTCCCCGCGAGCCAGCGGGCGATCGTCGATGCCCTCCACCACGAGCGGGCTTCGGCGGACGAACTGGCGCGCCGCCTGCGCCGCCCAGTCGCCGAGCTGGCACTGGATCTCGTGGAACTCGAGATCGGCGGCCGCGTTCGCTGCGACCGCGACGGCCGCCTGCGGGCATTGTGATGGCTCGGTACCCTCTGGGCTCTCCTTCCCCGCTGGAGTTTCCATTGGATCTTGTGATCGTGGGTGCGGGCCTCGCAGGCTGCGAGGCGGCCTGGCAGGCCGCCCGGCGCGGCCTCTCCGTGAGCCTGGTGGAGATGAAGCCCGTCCACTACTCGGCCGCGCACGTGTCGCCGAACTTCGCCGAGTTGGTCTGCAGCAACTCGCTTCGCTCCAATCAGCTGGGCAACGCGGTAGGCCTGCTCAAGGAGGAGATGCGGCGCCTGGACTCGCTGATCCTGCGGGCTGCCGACGAGTGCGCGGTACCCGCGGGCCGCGCCCTGGCGGTGGACCGGGAGGCTTTCGCGCAGCACGTCACCGAGGCCGTGGAGTCCCATCCGCGCATCACGTTGCGACGGGAGCGCCTTCTGCGTATTCCAGACGAGCCCTTCGTGGTGCTGGCCACGGGCCCCCTCACCGACAACGCGCTCGCAATGCACCTGCGGGAGCTGCTCGGGGAGGCCTACCTGTACTTCTACGATGCCCTGTCGCCCATCGTCTACGCGGATTCCATCGACCACGAGGTGGCCTTCCGCGCGTCGCGTTACGAGGACGGCGAGGGCGACTACCTGAACCTTCCCTTGGACGCCGCGGCCTACCGGGCCTTCGTCGAGGCTCTGTGCGGAGCCGACACCATGCCCCTGCACGACCACGAGGCCGCGCTCTTCTTCGAGGGATGCCTGCCCGTGGAGGAGACCGCCCGCCGCGGCGAGCAGACGCTCGCTCACGGCCCCATGAAGCCGGTGGGCCTGGTGGATCCGCGAAGCGCGCGTCGCCCCCACGCGGTGGTGCAGCTACGGCAGGAGGACAAGCGGGGCGTGCTCTACAGCCTGGTGGGTTTCCAGACCCGTCTCCGCGTGGGAGAACAGAAGCGGATCTTCCGCCAGCTGCCCGGGCTCAAAGACGCCGCCTTCGCGCGCTTCGGGTCCGTGCACCGCAATACCTACATCAACGCCCCCCGCCACCTGCATGCCTCGTTGGAACTCCGGGCGCGGCCGGGGCTGTGGGTCTGTGGGCAGATGGCTGGCGTGGAGGGCTACGTGGAGTCGGCGGCGCTGGGCTGGGTGGCCGGGGTGAACGCCGCATTCCGGCTGCGCGGCCTGGCCGCCCCCCAGGCCCCCGAGGCCACGGCCCACGGCGCCCTGCTGCGCTATCTGGTGGAGGCCGATGCGCGCGGCTTCCAACCCATGAACGTCAACTACGGTCTCTTTCCACCGCTCCCGGCCTCCCCCCGCAAGCTGCGCCGGCGGGAGCGCAACGAGTTGCAGGGCCAGCGTGCCCTGGAGGCCCTGGAGAGCTACCGGCAGGCTACTTCGGTGCACGTGTCATGAGTGCCGACC
Source organism: Myxococcales bacterium (assembly GCA_013215615.1). Classification (GTDB taxonomy): domain Bacteria; phylum Myxococcota_A; class UBA9160; order UBA9160; family SMWR01; genus JABSQX01. Next base: position 32,029 of record JABSQX010000001.1, read on the forward strand.
GTTGGCAGCGGGTCCTCGGGCTCTTCGATCTGCACCTCGGGGCGGAGCGCAACCTCTCCACGCATACCCGCCGCGCGTATCTGTCCGACGTCCGGCAGTTCGCGGATGACCTAGACGGCAGGGCGCCCGAGGAGGTGAGCGCTCACGACGTCCGCGCCTATCTCGCGCGCCACCACAGCCGGCTGCACCCGGCGAGCCTGGCCCGCAAGCTGGCGTCGCTGCGCTCCTGCTTCCGCTTGCTGATTCGCGAGGGGCTCTGCGTCGCCGACCCCTCCGCGGGCATCCCGCTTCCGAAAACCCCCCGACGCCTGCCCAACCCGCTAGCGGTGGACGACTGCATTGCGCTCGCCGAGGGCCCGGTGGCGGCGCTCCAGGAGGAGGAGGTCGACGAGAAGACGCTGCGAGACCACGCCCTGGTGGAAATCCTCTATGGTGCCGGGCTGCGAGTCGGGGAACTCTCGGCCTTGGACGTGAGGGACGTGGAAGTGCGACGGGGCGAGGTGCGTGTGCTGGGCAAGGGCGGCGTGGAGCGCGTAGTACCGTTGCCGCGGGAGGCCCGGATCGCACTGGGCGCTTATCTCGCCCACCGTCGGGGAGAAGGACTGCTCGCGCAGCCGCTCTTTACTGCGCTGAGCCGGAGGAGAGGAGGGCCGCGGCGCCTGAGAGCCCAGGATATGCGGCGCATCCTTCGCGCACGTGCTCTGCGCACCGGAATCCGCGAGCGGGTGCATCCGCATCGGTTGAGGCACAGTTACGCGACCCACCTGCTCGATATGGGGGCCGACCTTCGAGAGATCCAGGAACTGCTCGGTCATGTGAGTCTTGCCACGACCGAGAAGTACACCGCGGTGTCGGCCGCGCACCTCGCCGAGGTCTACGATCGAGCCCATCCCCGCGCCCGAGGAGGGTCGCAGCGCGGTCGAAAAGGGGGTCGGAATGGCTGAAGCCTTGCAGCGGCTGCGCGCGACGACGGTGGTGGTGGTGATCCGCGACGGAGCCGTCGCCATGGCTTCCGATGGCCAGGTGACGGTGGGCGAGGCGATCATGAAGCAGGGCGCCACCAAGGTGCGGGCTTCCAGTGACGGCGCCGCGTTGATCGGCTTCGCGGGCGGAGCGGCCGACGCGATGGCGCTCACCGAGCGGCTCGAAGCCCAACTCGAGGCGCACCCGGGAAACGTGCGCCGGGCAGCCGTCGAACTCGCCAAGGACTGGCGGACGGATCGCGCTCTGCGACGGCTCGAGGCCATGCTGGTGGTCGCCGACCGCGAGCACATCCTGGTGGTCTCCGGCAACGGGGACGTCATCGAACCCGACGACGGTCTGGCGGCCATCGGCTCCGGCGGGGGTTACGCGCTAGCTGCGGCGCGCGCTCTTCGGCGCCGGACGGAACTCGCGGCCGCCGAAATCGCCCGCGAATCGCTGGAGGTGGCGGCGGAGATCTGCGTCTACACGAATGCCCACATTACCCTCGTGGAGCTGTCGTGATGGAGGACGGGGAAATGAGGAGCTTTACGCCGCGCGAGGTGGTCTCGGAACTCGACCGATACATCGTGGGGCAGCACGAAGCCAAGCGGGCCGTGGCCATCGCACTGCGCAACCGCTGGCGGCGGCAGCAGGTGGCCGAAGAGCTGCGCGACGAGATCGCCCCGAAGAACATCGTGATGATCGGGCCCACGGGCGTGGGGAAGACCGAAGTCGCGCGCCGTCTGGCCCGCCTTGCCCAGGCGCCCTTTCTCAAGGTGGAGGCCTCGAAGTTCACCGAAGTGGGCTATGTGGGGCGCGACGTCGAATCCATCGTGCGAGATCTCGCGGAGCTGGGGATCGCGATGGTCCTCGAGGAGGCCAAGCGCGCGGTACAGGCCCGGGCCGAGGAACGCGCAGAGGAGCGGCTGCTGGACGCACTGTTGCCCACGCCGCCCCCATCCCCGCAGCCCTCGTCGGGACCAGAGCCGGTCATCCAGCTGGGCCCCCCCACGGCGAAAGGTGGCGCGGGCACGCCGGGAGAGGGCGACACGACCCGGGAGAAGCTGCGCGCCATGCTGCGCCGGGGTCAGCTCGACGAGCGGGACGTCGACGTCGAGGTGGAGGACAGCGGGGGCGCGCCCAGCGTCTCGCTCTTCACGCCTCAGGGCGTCGAGGAAATGGGCGTTCAGTGGAAGGACCTGTTGGGGGGAATGCTGCCGCAGAAGACGCGGCGGCGCCGAATGTCGGTAAGCGAAGCGCGAGAGGTGCTGGCCGCCGAGGAGGCCACGCGGCTGGTGGACATGGACCAGGTGCGTGAGCGGGCGATCCGGCGCGTCGAACAAAGCGGCATCGTCTTCATCGACGAACTCGACAAGGTGGCCGTGGGGGCCGGGACGGGGCGTTCGGGGCCGGATGTGTCCCGGGAGGGGGTGCAGCGAGACCTGCTTCCCATCGTGGAGGGCTCGGCGGTCCAGACCAAGCACGGCACCGTTCGCACCGACCACATCCTCTTCATCGCAGCCGGAGCCTTCCACGTCGCAAAGCCCTCGGACCTGATCCCCGAACTCCAGGGGCGCTTCCCGATTCGCGTGGAGCTTTCGAGCCTCGGCGACGAGGATTTCGTTCGGATCCTCACCGAGCCCCGCAACTCCCTGGTGCGCCAGTACACGGAGTTGCTGGCTACCGAGGGCGTGAGCCTCGAGTGGAAGGAGGACGGAGTCCGAGCCATCGCCCATATTGCCGCACGCGTCAACGAGCGGGGGGACGATATCGGCGCGCGGCGTCTGCATACGGTGATGGAGAAGCTGCTCGAAGAGATCTCCTTCGACGCCCCGGATCTCGGCGGTGGCCGGTGTGTGGTCGATGAGAACTTCGTCCACGAGCGCCTCGATGCCCTGGTGGAGGACGAAGACCTCTCCAGATTCATCCTCTAGGCTCTGGCGCGCTCCTGCGCACGGCAGCGTCCTCGGGTACCTTGTGGGTGTGAGCCCGTGCGGGACGTAGTTCGTCCCCCCGGAGAGTCTGCTGGCGTGGGAACACGATGAAACACCTCATCGACAAAGCCGAGGTCCTGATCGAGGCGCTGCCTTACATTCGGCGCTTCTTCGACAAGACCGTCGTCATCAAGTACGGCGGCAGCGCCATGGCGGACGAGGACCTGCGCGCCTCCTTCGCGGTGGACGTCGTACTCCTCAAGTACGTCGGATTGCGCCCGGTCGTGGTGCACGGGGGCGGGCCGCAGATCGCGACGACCCTGGAGCGCTACGGCAAGGAGTCGAAGTTCGTCGACGGTCTGCGGGTCACCGACGACGAGACCATGGAAGTCGTGGAGATGGTGCTGGGCGGCCGGGTGAACCGCGAGATCGTGGCCCTGGTGCAGCGCGGCGGGGGTGCCGCGGTGGGGCTCACGGGCAGCGACGGTGACATGATCCGAGTCTCGCGACGTATCGGGAAGTCGGGCGATCTAGGCCGGGTGGGGCGCATCGTGGGGGTCGATCCGGCGTCCATCGAAGCGGTGATCGCCGGTGGTTTCGTGCCGGTGATCGCCCCGATCGGGGTAGATGAGCAGGGGGTCACCCACAACGTCAACGCCGACGAGGCGGCCGGGGCGGTGGCGGGTGCTCTGGCGGCCGAGAAATTGATTCTGCTCACGGACGTCGAGGGCATACTCGATGAAGCGGGCAGCCTGATCCGTCATCTGGCGGGTGAAGACGCGGCTCGCCTGGTGGAGGCGGGGACGATCCGAGAGGGGATGATCCCCAAGGCGCGCTGCGCGATCGAAGCGCTCAAGCAGGGCGTCCGAAGCGCTCACGTGATCGACGGTCGCACCCGGCACGCCATCCTGCTCGAGATGTTCACGGATGGCGGGGTCGGAACCCTGATCACGCGCTGAACCGCCATGCCCAAGGACTTTCTCAGCCTCGCCGACTGGTCGCCGCAGGAACTGCGCGGCATGCTGGCCCGCGCCCGGGAACTGAAGAACCTGCTGCGGGAGGGGCAGCGCCCCCAGACCCTGGAAGCGCGTTGCATCGCGCTCTTCTTCGAGAAGCCCTCGCTGCGCACGCACGTGACCTTCGAAGCCGGGGTGACGCAGCTAGGGGGGCACGCGATCTGGCTGCGTCCCGACCAGGTGGGTGTGGGTACCCGCGAGACGCCCGCGGACGTGGCGGCGAACCTCTCCCGCTGGCTGGACGGCATCGTGGCGCGCACCTACCGGCACGCGCTGCTGGAGGAGTTCGCGGAGGCGGCGGAGATCCCGGTCATCAACGCGCTCACGGATCTCCTGCATCCCTGCCAGGTGATGGCCGATTTCCAGACCGTTGCCGAGTATGGGCCCCTCGAGAGCGCGACCCTGGCCTACGTGGGAGACGGCAACAACATGGCGAACTCGCTGATGCTGGGCGCGGCGGTGCTCGGGCTCACGCTGCGCTTGGGGACGCCCGAGAGTCACCGCCCGCCCGCTTCGTTGCGCGAGCGTGCCCGACTGCTGTCCGAGCAGAGCGGCGCACGGATCAGCTGGAGCGAGGATCCCAGCGAGGCGGTTCGAGCTGCGGATTTCGTCTATACCGACGTCTGGGCGAGCATGGGACAGGAGGGCGAGCGCGAGAGCCGTCGCGCGATCTTCCAGCCCTATCAGCTCAACGCCGACCTGATGCGTGGCGCGCCGGACGCGCGGGTGATGCACTGTCTCCCCGCCCACCGCGGGGAGGAGATCACCGACGAGGTGCTGGACGGAAGCCGCAGCATCGTCTTCGAGCAGGCCGAGAATCGCCTGCATGCCCAGAAGGCCATCCTCGAGCACCTGCTGCTCCGCAAGGCCTAGCGCGCAGAGCGCTCCTCAGCTTCGCCCGGTTCCCTGCCGATGAATGGGCGGAGGCGGCCTCTCTCCGGGAGGCGTCAAGGAGCTCGATGTATTCCGACACGGACGCAATCGACCAGTCCGAGCGGATCCCGCGGTTGGCTGCGGGGGTGGACCCCCTGTGCGTGCCCGGCAGCCCCGCGGAGGCGTACCTGCTCTCCCGGATCGATGGCTGCACGCCCTGGCCGACGCTCTGCGAGATCGGGGGAATGCCCCAGGAGCACGCCGACAAGCTGCTGGAGCGCTGGCTCGCCGAGGGCTTCTTGGCGCTGGCGGCGCCCTGTGGCGAGGTGGGTTCCGGTAGTGCTTCGCCCACCGGGGCGTTCTCGCAGGAATCCGCGGAGGCGGAGGTCGACTCCTCTCTCGACCTCTCCCCGGAGTTTCAGCGCAGGATCCTGGATTTCGACGCGAGCCTGGAGAGCCTGGACTACTTCGAACTCCTGGGCGTGGAGCGCTCCGCTGACGCGCGCAGCGTGAAGCAGGCCTACTTCGCACTTTCCCGGGAGTTCCACCCGGACCGCTACTACCGGCGCAAGATGGGGAGCTTCGCGGCGCGCCTCGACCGCATTTTCACGAAGATCGTGGAGGCCTACGAACTCCTCCACGATCCCACCACCCGGGCCGAGGTGGAGCGCAACCCGCGGCTGCCAGGGCAGGGGGGTGAGGGGCCGACTCCGGATTCTGGTGAGGAGCAGGCGGGGTCGCCTGGGAAGTCGGCTCCGAAGGCCCGCATGCAGTACCTGTCGCGACTGCGCGAAAGTTTCCGTCTGCCGGCGAACGTGTCGAGTGAACGCTGCTGGAAGGCCCGGCGCTTCTTCCAGGCCGCCGAGATGGCGCTCGAGATCGAGAACTTCCAGGAGGCCGCGGCCAACGCGAGGCTGGCGATCGCCTTCGATCCCTCCGAGGAGACCTATCGCGTGGGCTTCGCGGCGATCCAGTCCGACGTGCACCGCCTGCGGGCCCGCGCGCTGCTCGATCGGGCCCGCAGCGTGGGCGCCCAGGCCCAGGCCCTGGACCTGCTCGAGGAGGCGATTCATTACCGGCCCGGCGACGTGGAAATAAGCGCACGGGCTTCCCGTCTGGCGATGGCTCTGGGCGACCTGCCGCGCGCCATGAACCACGCACAGAGCGCGGCGCAGATGGAACCCGAGCGGGTCGCGCACCACCTGCTCTGCGCCCGGGTGTCGCGCCGAAGCGGCGATTTCGAGTCCGCCCGCGCCGCCGTCCAGCGTGCCCTCGATGTGGACGCCGATGCGCCGGAGGTGGCGGCGGAATGGGAACGGGTCGAGCGTGGGGCTCGCGGATGAGCGGAGGGGCGGGATGAGTCGTGTCATCGGGATCGATCTGGGTACCACGAACTCCTGCGTTGCCGTGATGGAGGCTGGCCGGCCCGTCGTCGTCCCCAACGCAGGCGGTTACAAGACCAGCCCCTCGATGTTCGCCCTCTCGAGCGATGGCAAGCGGCTGGTGGGACACATCGCGAAGCGCCAAGCCATCACCAACGCGGAGCGCACCGTTCACGCGGCGAAACGTCTGATCGGGCGCCGTTTCGAGGCGAGGGAGATCCAGCAGAGCGCTGCCCTGCTCCCGTACCAGGTCGTAGAGGGTTCCGAGGGAGACGCCCGAATCCAGTTGGGTGATCGCGTCTTCAGCTGCACGGAGATCTCCGCGATCATCCTGCGCGAGATGAAGCGCGTGGCCGAGGAGTATCTCGGTGAGCCCGTGAGCGAGGCCGTGATCACGGTGCCCGCCTACTTCAACGACACCCAGCGGCAGTGCACCCGCGACGCAGGTCGGATCGCCGGCATGGAGGTGTTGCGGATCATCAATGAGCCCACGGCGGCAGCCCTCGCCTACGGACTCGGTCGAAGCGGGGACGAGCGCATCGCGGTCTACGACCTGGGGGGCGGGACCTTCGACATTTCGATCCTCGAGCTTTCCGGGGGCGTCGTCGAGGTGCTTGCAACGGCAGGAAACACCTTCCTGGGGGGCGAGGATTTCGACCGCCTGCTCGTGGAACACGTACTCGCGGAATATGAGAAGAGCGAGGGCGTCGATCTGAGCAGCGACCTGATGGCCCTTCAGCGCATCAAGGACGCGGCGGAAAAGGTGAAGTGCGATCTCTCCGCTGCGAGCGTCGCCGAGATCAACCTGCCCTTCATCGCCAATTCCGACGAGGGCCCGCGTCACCTGAATCTCCAGGTGGAGCGCGAGACCCTCGAGACGCTGTCCTTCGACATCGTTCGCAGCACCCTGGACAGCGTGGCGCGCTGTGTACGCGATGCCGGGCTCACGCCTGGGGACATCGATCACGTGGTGATGGTGGGGGGGCAGACGCGTATGCCCCTCGTCCGCAAGATGGTGGGCGACTTCTTTGGCAAGCCGCCGCACGGCGGTGTCAACCCCGACGAGGCCATTGCGACCGGAGCGGCGATCCAGGGCAATGTGCTGGTGGCTGGGGAGGCAGATCTGCTGCTGTTGGACGTGACCCCGCTGTCGCTGGGAATCGCGACCTTCGATGGAGGCTTTGCACCGCTGATCGACTGCAATACCACCGTTCCCGCCCACCGAAGTCATGTCTTCACCACCAGCCGTGACGATCAGACTTCGGTGAAGATCCGGGTGCTCCAGGGCGAGGCCGCGCGCGCGAAGGAAAACCACCGGCTGGGAGAGTTCGTGCTCTCCGACATTCCGCCGTCCCCTAAGGGGGAGCCGGAGATCGAGGTATCCTTCGAGATCGACGCCAGCGGGATCGTCAATGTTTCTGCCCGCGACCGCAGGTCGGGAAGCGCCCGCGCCATCACGGTGCAAGCCACCGGTACGCTCGGCGAAGAGGAACTGCATCGCCTGGTGATCGAGCACGCGGGCTGCGAGCTCCCCGGCGAGGCCTGAGCGCTTCGCTTCCACGAGGCCCCGGGAATGCGTCCGTGCCGACAGCGGTTACACTGCGCGGGCGAGGAGGGCCGATGGTGTCTCGAAGTGTGAAGCGGGTGTGTCTCGCCTATAGCGGGGGCCTCGACACCTCGGTGATCCTGCACTGGCTGATCGAGCGTTTCGACTGCGAGGTGGTGGCCTACACCGCCGATGTCGGCCAGCAGGAGGAACTCGAGGGCTTGCCCGAGAAGGCCAAGTCGACGGGTGCATTGGACTGCGTGGTCCGGGATCTGCGCGAGGAGTTCGTGCGCGATTTCGTGTTTCCTGCGGTCCAGGCGGGAGCGGTCTACGAGGGCACCTACCTGTTGGGAACCGCCCTGGCACGCCCCCTCATCGCCAAACACCAAGCAGAGGTGGCCCGGGAGACCGGCTGTGACGCCGTCGCCCACGGCGCGACGGGCAAGGGCAACGACCAGGTGCGCTTCGAATTGACCTTCCGGGCACTGGCCCCGGAGCTTTCGGTGATCGCACCCTGGCGCGAGTGGGAACTCGAATCCCGACCCGACTGCATGGCCTATGCGCGCAAACACCAGATCCCCATTACCGCCACGCTCGAGAAGCCCTATTCGATCGATCGCAACCTGCTGCACATCTCCTTCGAGGGGGGCATTCTCGAAGACCCCTGGCAGGCGCCCCGGGAGGAGATGTTCCTGCTCACGCGGGCCCCCGAGGCGGCCCCCGACGTGCCCTGTGAGCTGGTCATTGGTTTCGACCGCGGGCTGCCGGTTTCCGTCGATGGTGAGCCGCTGGGCCCGGTGGCGTTGCTGGAGCGCCTCAACGAGCTGGCCGGGCTTCATGGAGTGGGCCGCGTGGACATGGTGGAGAACCGCTTCGTGGGCCTCAAGTCACGGGGCGTCTACGAGACACCAGGGGGAACCCTGTTGCACGCCGCGCACCGGGCCGTGGAGTCCATCACGCTCGACCGCGAACTGATGCACGAGCGCGACCGTCTGGCGCCGCGCTTCGCGGAACTCGTCTACAACGGATTCTGGTATTCCCCGGAGATGGACTTCCTGCGCGCCGCCGTGGAGGTCTCCCAGCGCAACGTCACCGGGGAGGCTCGCCTGCGCCTCTTCAAGGGCGCACTGCAGGTGACGGGTCGCCGCTCACCGGTCTCCCTCTACTCCCAGGCGCTCTCCTCCTTCGACGAGGCCGGGGGCTACGACCAGCGGGACGCCAGCGGCTTCATCCGCCTACAGGGCCTTCGACTGCCCGTGCGGGACGAATCCGGGGACCCTTGAGGTCAGCGCTGCCGATTCGCTTCGGAGCGGCACGGGACGCGATCGCTTGCGGAGCTGTCCGGCCACTTCCGCCCCTGGGGGTGGCGTGGCCAGGAGCGGCAATCCACCGGCAGCTCAAGACGCGGAGTCGATCCGCCGAACCCAGCGGGGAGGCCGAGGGGTCGGAGACCCGCCGATGAGAATCGAGGAGCCGCGCGCGCGTATCGTGGTCGTCGCCGCAGGGCGCGAGGTGTGGTCCCTTGCGCGCGGTGCGCTGGATCCCCGCTACTCCCTCGAGCGTTGCAGCGATCCAACAAGCGCTCGGGCCCGGCTCCTGGAGGCGCCTGCCGATCTGGTGCTGGTTGCGGCCCCGCTGCCCGAAGCCGAGCGCTGGGTCTCCGAGCTGTCCCGGGCACTTCCGGGCTTGCCGCTGCTGGCCCTGCAGCATGCGCCGGGGGCCGAAGAGGCCGAAGTCCTACGTGGGGCCGGCGCCCTAATGTGCCTGGAGGCGCCGCTCTCGAGCAGCCAGCTGGTTGCTGCGGTGGCGTGGATGCTCGAGCGCGGCGGTCTCCTCGAGGAGAACGCCCGGCTCCGGCAGACGCTTCGCGTGCTCGATTCCTGTCGCACGCTTCGGAACTGTCTCGAGCCCGGCGAGGTCTACGCGGTGACGCTGGACCTGTTGCTCCGGTCGCTCGATCGCGAACGGGGCGTCGCGCTATTCCGGCGCAGCGGCGTGCCGGGCTCCGACGGGGTGGCGTTTCGGGGCATCGACGAGGAGCGCGCGCACTCTCTGCACATGGGCTTGCTCGCCCAGAAGCCACTTTCCGAGTTCGATGTCCCCAGGGAGATCGGCCTGCAGCGCAGCTCGCGCTTCCATGAACTCCTGGCGGACGTGGGTTGTGAGACGAGTTTGGCTCTCGGAGTCCCGCTGCGCGGACCCCGGGACGAGTACGGCGTGCTGTGGATCTTCGGGGAGGAGCGGGTCTTCGACGCTCGGCAGTTGGAACTGGCCCGTCGGATCGCGGACGACGCCGAGCAGGCCCTCTCCACCGCCGAGCACTTCCACCGTGCCCAGGAACGTGCCTTCGTGGACGACGTCACGGGTAGCCACAATGCCCGCTACCTCCTGCAGGCGATGGAGCGCGAGATCCATCGCGCCGAGCGCCACGGCAAGCCGCTCTCGGTGCTCTTCCTCGACCTCGACCGCTTCAAGCGCGTCAACGATATGCACGGTCACCTGGTGGGCACTCGTGTGCTGAAGAATCTCGCCCAGGTCCTCGCGGGCTGCATCCGGCAGGTGGACACCTTGGCGCGCTATGGGGGCGACGAGTTCACGATCCTGCTGGAGGGGACGCCCCACGAGGGGGGCCTCCGGGTTGCCGAGCGCATCCGCCGGAGCGTGGCCGACGCGGTATTCGAGGGCGTTGCCGGGAACTCGGTGCAGCTCACCATCAGCATCGGGGTGGCGACGTGTCCCGACCAGGCCGGCGAGCGCGATGAACTCCTCGATCTTGCCGACAAGGCCATGTACCGCGCGAAGTCGCAGGGGCGCAACACGGTCTGCTCCGCCCGGGAGATCCTCTGAGCGCCTGCGGGTCGCTATTGCTGGAAGCGTTGCCCGAGGGCTGTTGCTCGCTTGACGGCTCACTGTCCCCGCTGCTAACAAGCCCGGGGGCTCGCGCCGTTCTCGATCCAGGCGGGCCACGGGGTGCCGGAGCGGTTTCGCTTTGGAGCGCTTGCGCGCTCGTGGGGAGGACAGCGGGCGGGTGACGGCGGGCGCTACGGGATCCGACTCGGGACTCGACGTCATGGGCGCGCTGCGCCGGAGTCACGCCGCAGCTTCCATCACGGTCGCTTCCGTGGGAGAAGAGGTCGTGCTGGCGGGCTGGGTGCAGCGCCGCCGCGACCACGGTGGCGTGATCTTCGTGGATCTCCGCGATCGCGGCGGGCTCGTGCAAATCGTCTTCAAACCGGACACCTCGCCGGAGTGCCACGAGCGGGCCTCTGGACTGCGCGCCGAGTACGTGATCCTGGTGCGGGGCCGCGTGCAGCGGCGCTCGGACGAGACCGTGAACCCCAAGCTCCCCACCGGCGAGGTGGAGGTACTGGTCGATGAGGTGCGCGTGCTGAACCGGGCGACGCCGCCTCCCTTCGCGATCGAGGATGATCCGGATGTCGACGAGTCCGTGCGCATGCGCCACCGGGTGCACGACCTGCGCCGAGCGCCGCTCCAGAAGGCGTTGCGCCTGCGCCACCGGCTCTTCCAGGCGGTTCGCGCCAGCCTTTCCGACCAGGGCTTCCTCGAGATCGAAACTCCCATGCTCACGCGCTCCACCCCCGAGGGTGCTCGCGACTTCCTGGTGCCGAGTCGCCTGCAGCCGGGTTCCTTCTACGCGCTCCCACAGTCGCCGCAGATCATGAAGCAGCTCCTCATGGTGGCGGGCTTCGACCGCTACTTCCAGATCGCCCGTTGTTTTCGCGACGAGGACCAGCGTGCGGATCGCCAGCTGGAGTTCACGCAGGTGGACCTCGAGATGGCCTTCGTGGGGGTGGAAGAAGTGCTCGCCTGCCTCGAGGAGTTGACGGTGCGGGCCTGCGCGGAGTCCGCGGGGATCGAGTTTCCTCGGCCCTTCCCGCGCATCTCCTACGCGGAGGCGATGGCTCGCTTCGGTAGTGATCGCCCGGATACGCGCATCCAACTCGAACTCGTCGATCTGACGGACGCCTTCGAGCGCAGCGACTTCCGTGCCTTCCGCGGCGTCGTGGACTCCGGGGGCATCGTGAAGTGCCTGCCCATCCACGACGCGGAGGCACTCTCGCGCGGGCAGATCGATCGACTCGAGGCCATGGTGAAGAAGGAGCTGGGGGGCAAGGGGCTCGCGTGGATCCGCGTGGATGGGAACGGGGACTGGCAGTCTCCCATCGCGAAGTTCCTCTCGGAGGCGGAACGGGGGGCCATCGCGAAGCGCTGCGAGGCCCGGCCGGGGAGCCTGCTCTTCTTCCAGGCCGACGATGCCACGCGCGCCAACGCGATCCTCTCGCGGCTGCGTGTCGACCTGGGTCGCCGCCTGGGACGTGTGGACGGTCGAGATCACGAGCTGCTCTTCGTCGTGGATTTCCCGCTCTTCGAGGCCGCGGAGGGGGGCGAACTCACCTATGTCCACCAGCCTTTCGTGGCGCCCCACGAGGAGGACCTGGCGTTGCTCGACAGCGACCCGGCCCGGGTGCGCGGAACCCACTACGACGTGGTGATGGACGGCGTCGAACTCGGATCGGGCAGTCTGCGCAACCACCGGGCGGACGTACAGCGCCGTATCTTCGACGTGATGGGCTACGGGCGCAAGCAGACCGAGGAGCGTTTCGGCTTCCTGCTGAATGCGCTGGAGTCCGGCGCGCCACCTCACGGTGGATTCGCGTTCGGCCTGGATCGCTGGGTGATGGTGCTCGCGGGCGCGGAGAGCCTGCGGGAGGTGATCGCGTTTCCGAAGACCCAGCGCGGCCAGGACCTGTTGCTGGAGGCGCCTTCCGAGGCCGAGGACCTGCAACTCGAAGAACTCTCGCTTCGCGTTCGGAGGCCCGCCCAATGAGACGTCTACTCGGATTGGGCCTGCTGGCCCTCGTGCTCTGTCCCGCTGCGATCCGGGCAGGGGAGCACCTGGAGCACGTCGTACAGCCCGGCGAAAGCCTATCGCAGATCGCCGCGCAGGCCGGCGGCGATCCCCAGCTCTGGCCGGTGCTGTATCGGGCCAATCGCGACCAGATCAAGGACCCCTCGAGGCTCTACCCGGGCCAGGCCCTGCTGATCCCCGAGTTCCCGTTGGGGGGCTCTTCCGTAGGCGGGAAACGCGCGGGCCCCGCTGCAGACACACCGCGAGCGCTGCGCTGAACTTCCGTCTCCGCGGGCATTGGCGCCGCGGCTCCGGATGGCTTATATCGCCTGCGCGATGACGACGAGCGCCGCCGATTCCGGAAAGCCGATCCGCCAGGACGCCAAGGGAAAGCTGCTGGTTCCCGACCGGCCCGTGATCCCCTTCATCGAAGGGGACGGCACCGGACCCGACATCTGGGCCGCATCGGTGCGCGTATTCGACGCGGCCGTGGAGAGCGCCTACGGGGGCAGCCGGCGCATCGAGTGGCGCGAGGTTCTCGCGGGCCAGAAGGCCTTCGACGCGACGGGGGAGTGGTTGCCCGACGCGACCCTCACGGCTTTCCGCGAGTACCTGGTGGGCATCAAGGGGCCGCTCACCACCCCCATCGGAGGGGGCATTCGCAGCCTCAACGTGGCGCTGCGCCAGATTCTCGACCTCTATGTCTGTCTGCGCCCCGTCAAGTGGTATCCGGGCGTGCCGAGCCCGGTCCGCAACCCCCAGGACGTCGACATGGTGATCTTTCGGGAGAACTCCGAGGACATCTATGCGGGTGTCGAATGGCAGGAGGGTACGCCCGAGGTTCGCAAGGTGATCGATTTCCTGCAGCAGGAGATGGGCGTCAAAAATATCCGTTTTCCCGAGACCTCCGGAATCGGCATCAAGCCCGTCTCGAGAGAGGGAACCGCGCGCCTGGTCCGCGCGGCGATCCGCTATGCGATCGACGAGGGCCGCAAGAGCGTGACCCTGGTCCACAAGGGCAACATCATGAAGTTCACGGAAGGCGCCTTTCGTGACTGGGGGTACGAGGTCACCCGCAAGGAGTTCGAGGGCCAGGCTGTGGGTTGGGATGATTGCGGGGGCGAACCGCCGGAGGGCCAGGTGCTCGTCAAGGACGCCATCGCGGACATCACCCTGCAGCAGGTCCTGACGCGCCCGCGGGAGTTCGACGTAATCGCCACCATGAACCTGAACGGCGACTACCTGTCCGACGCCCTGGCGGCCCAGGTGGGTGGCATCGGCATCGCGCCCGGCGCCAACATCAACTATGACAGCGGCCACGGCATCTTCGAGGCCACCCACGGCACCGCTCCCAAATACGCGGGGCAGGACAAGGTCAATCCCAGTTCGGTGATCCTCTCGGGCGTCATGATGCTCAACCACCTGGGCTGGCAGGAGGCTGCGAGTCTCATCGAGCGAGGGGTCTCGCGCTCGATTGCAGACAAGACCGTGACCTACGACTTCGAGCGCCTGATGGAGGGCGCCACCAAGCTCAAGTGCTCCGAGTTCGCAGATGCCATCATCCGCAACATGGACGGATAGGAGCGCTCGTCGAAAACCCCCGCGTGGCCCAGGCCGCGCCCAGGCAGGGAGTCCCCACAATGGTAAAGAGGAAGAAGATCGCGCTGATCGGAGGCGGGAACATCGGTGGTGTGCTCGCCCAGGAGGCGGCCTTCCGCGAGCTGGGTGACGTGGTGCTCTTCGACGTGGTCGAGGGCTTGCCCCAGGGCAAGGCCCTCGACATGGCCGAGGGCGCGCCCGTGCGCGGAGCGGATTCGGCGATCCGCGGCACGAACGACTACGCGGAAATCGCGGGGGCAGATGTCGTGATCATCACCGCGGGTCTGGCCCGCAAGCCCGGCATGTCCCGCGACGATCTCCTGAACACCAACCTGGGCATCATGAAGCAGGTCGCAGCGGGGGTTCGCGACAACGCCCCGGAGGCCTTCGTGATCGTCATCTCGAATCCCCTGGACGCCATGGTCTACACCTTCAAGGAGATCTCCGGCTTCCCCAAGCAGCGGGTGGTGGGCATGGCGGGCATTCTCGACTCCGCGCGCCTCCGGGCCTTCGTGGCCTGGGAACTCGGCGTCTCCGTGCAGGACGTGACCGCCCTGGTGCTGGGCGGCCACGGGGACACCATGGTCCCGTTGATCCGCTACTGCACGGTGGCGGGGATCCCCGTGGAGCAGCTGATTTCCAAGGAGAAGATCGACGCCATCGTCGAGCGCACCAAGGGCGCCGGCGGCGAAGTGGTGGGCTTGCTCAAGACCGGCTCCGCGTTCGTTTCGCCCGCTCTCTCCGCCATCGAGATGGCGGAGTCCCATCTGAAGGACAAGAAGCGGGTACTGGCCTGTGCGTGCCTGCTAGAGGGCGAGTACGGGGTGGATGGTCTCTACGTGGGCGTCCCCTGCGTGATTGGTGGGGAGGGTCTCGAGCGGGTGATCGAAGTGGAACTCAACGCCGACGAGCGCAAGCGCTTCGACGAATCCGTCGAGCACGTGCGCTCGCTGGTCGAGCAGATCCAGCTCTAGCCAATCCCCCAGCTCCGGCGCGCCGCCCGGCCGGGTGGTGGGCGCCACTGGCCCCCCGTGGGCTCGAAGGGTCGTCGATGAACGTTCACGAATACCAGGCAAAGGCGCTGCTGAGGGAGTTCGGGGTGGCCGTGCCCGGGGGCGAACTCGCGACCACCCCGCAGGAGGCCCACGCGGCGGCCGCACGGCTCGACGCCCCCGTGGTGGTCGTCAAGGCGCAGGTGCACGCGGGCGGCCGCGGCAAGGCAGGCGGCATCAAGCTCGCGAAGTCCGCCGAGGAGGCGCGCGACGCGGCGGAGCAGATCCTGGGGATGACGCTGCGCACCAAGCAGACCGGAGAGTCCGGGAAGCTGGTGCGCAAGGTCTACGTGGAGGCGGGCTCCGAGATCGCGCGGGAACTCTACCTCGCGATCGTGCTCGACCGGGCGCAGGAGAAGTTCGCGATCATCGCTTCCACCGAGGGGGGCATGGAGATCGAGGAGGTGGCGGAGGAGAGCCCGGAACGCATCGTGACCGTCCCCATCGACCCCAATCACGGTCTGCAGGATCACCAGGTACGGCAGGTGGCCTTCGGGCTGGGCCTGGATGCCTCGCAGCGCGAGCAACTCCAGGGCTTCGTGGCGGGCCTGTTCCGGCTCTTCCTCGAAAAGGACGCCTCGCTGGTGGAGATCAACCCGCTGGTGGTGACCGCGGGGGGCGATCTCTTCGCGCTGGACGCGAAGCTGAACTTCGACGACAACGCGCTCTTCCGCCACCCGGACATCGCCGCGCTGCACGATCCCGACGAGGAGGATCCCCGCGAACTGGAGGCCAAGCAGATCGACCTCGCGTACGTGGGCCTGGACGGCAACATCGGCTGCATGGTGAACGGTGCGGGCCTGGCCATGGCGACCCTCGACATGATCGACGTGTGTGGCGGCAGCCCCGCGAACTTTCTCGACGCGGGTGGCGGCGCCGACAAGGAAAAAGTCAAGGAGGCCTTCAAGATCATCCTGCGCGATCCCGAGGTGAAGGCCATCCTGGTCAACATCTTCGGCGGCATCGTGCGTTGTGACCTGATCGCCGAGGGGGTGGTGGCGGCGGCCGGCGAACTCGGCCTGGAGGTTCCGCTGGTGGTCCGGCTGCAGGGCACGAATGCGGCGGAGGGCCGCAAGATCCTCGCCGAGTCCGGGCTCGACATCACAGCGGCCGAAACCCTCGCCGAGGCTGGCGAGCGGGCGGTCGCGGCAGCGCGAGGGGAGGCCTGAAGACGTGGCGATTCTGTGTGACGCGAACACGAAGCTGCTCGTCCAGGGCATGGGGCGAATGGGCCGCTTTCACGCGGGCCTCTCCATCGAGTACGGAACCCAGGTGGTGGGCGGCGTGGCACCGGGGAAGGGCGGTCAGGTCCTCGACGACATTCCCGTCTTCGACACCGTCCGACAGGCCGTGGCCGAGACCGGCGCCAATGCTTCGGTGATCTTCGTGCCGCCCCCGGGAGCCGCCGACGCCATCGTCGAGGCCGCCGATGCGGGCCTGGCCCTGGCCGCCTGCATCACCGAAGGCATCCCGACGCTCGACATGGCGCGCGCCAAGGCGGTGCTGCGGGGCTCGCCCCTGCGCCTGGTGGGCCCCAACTGCCCGGGTGTGGTGACGCCCGAGCAGTGTCGCATCGGGATCATGCCCGCGGCCATCACCCGGCCCGGGCCAGTCGGCGTGGTCTCCCGCTCCGGCACGCTCACCTACGAGGCGGTGGATCAGCTCTCGCGCCTCGGGATCGGGCAGTCCACCTGCCTGGGGATCGGCGGCGATCCCATCATCGGCACGACCTTCACCGACGCCCTCGCCCTCTTCGAGGCAGACCCGGAGACCCTGGCGGTGGTGATGATCGGCGAGATCGGTGGCTCCGCGGAGGAGGAGGCCGCCGAGTTCGTGGAAAGTGAGATGAGCAAGCCGGTGGCGGCGTTCATCGCAGGGCAGAACGCGCCGCCCGGCAAGCGCATGGGGCACGCGGGCGCCATCATCGCAGGGGGCAAGGGCCGCGCCAGCGACAAGGTCGCGGCCCTCGAAGCCGCGGGCGTGGCGGTCGCGCACTCGCCGGCCTCCATCGCGGAGACGCTGGCCGAGCATGCGCCCGCGCTCTTGGGCTGAGCACCGCCGGCTCCTGCAGGGCTTAGGCGGGCAGTCGCGAGCGGTATGCAACTCCTGCTGATCCGCCATGCCCTGCCGCTACGGGCCGAGAGCGCCGACGGCAGCCCGGTGGATCCCGGTCTGTCCGCCCAGGGGAGAAGCCAGGCGCGCCAGCTGGCCGAGAGCCTGCGTGGGGAGCCCATCGAGGCGCTCTACGCGAGTCCCATGCGCCGGGCGCGGGAGACCGCACAGGCGCTCGCGGAGGCGCTGGCCCTCGAGATCCGCGTCGATGCGGACCTGGTGGAACTCGACCACCTGAGCGACGTCTACGTGCCGCTCGAGGAGTTGAAGGCCAGCGATTACCCGCGCTGGCAGGCACTGGTCCAGCAGGGCGGGCTCTACGCGGACGTGGACCTGCCCGCTTTCCGGCGCCAGGTGACGCGAGCGATCGAGCGCATCATCGCCGCTCACGCGGGGAGCCGGGTGGCCGTCGCCTGTCACGGCGGCGTGATCAATGCCTGGACCTCCCAGCTACTGGGTGTCGAAGAACTCTTCGTCTTCGAGCCTGCCTACACGGGGGTGAGCCGCTTCCTGGCCGCGCGGAGCGGCGAGCGCAGCCTGCTCTCGCTCAACGAGAGTGGTCACCTGAGGGATTGAGGCGCGCCCCCGCGCCTCTGGTCAGGGCGTCACCTCCCAGGTGTCGCCCGAGTTGAGCAAGGCTGCGAGGTCGCCCTCGCCGCGCCGGCTGCGGGCCGTGGCGACCTGGTCCTCCAGCAATTCTCCGTAGCTCGGCTTGTCGACCGCTCGGAAGACACCGATCGGCAGCGGGAAGGCGGGTCGCTGAAGACTGGCCAGGGCGAACGCGTAGGCCGGCGTCTCGTGGCGCTCGTGGTGGATCGCCACCCCCTTGGCGACCGCGTCGTGATCATCCGCGAGTTCGATCACCGAGGGCACTCCGTCATGGATGCGGATGCCCGCCCGGGAGCCCTCGCTGCCCCAGACCAGGGGTTCGTCGTCCTCGAGAACCAGGGCCGCGCCCACCCTCTGCTTGCGATCCTCCACCTCCAGCCACTCGTTGTCGTTGTAGACGGGGCAGTTCTGGAGGATCTCCACGAAGGAGGTGCCCCGGTGGGCGTGGGCGCGTCGCAGCACCTCCTGGAGGTGCTGGGTGTGGACGTCGATGGTCCGGGCCACGAAGGTGGCTCCTGCCCCCAGCGCGAAGGCCAGCGGGTCGATGGGATGGTCGATGGCGCCGTCCGGCGTGGATTTCGTCTTCATCCCCAGGCGCGAGGTGGGCGAATACTGGCCCTTGGTGAGGCCGTAGACGCGGTTGTTGAAGAGCAGGATCTGCACGTTCACGTTGCGTCGGATGGTATGCAGCAGATGGTTCCCGCCGATGGACAGGCCGTCGCCATCCCCTGTCACCACCCAGACGGAGAGGTCGGGCCGTGTCGCCTTGATGCCCGTCGCGAAGGCTGGGGCACGCCCGTGAATCGTGTGCATCCCGTAGGTGTTCATGTAGTAGGGGAAGCGGCTCGAGCAGCCGATTCCGGAGACGAAGACGAAGTTTTCCCGGGGCACGCCGAGCTCCGGCATCACGCGCTGCAGGTTGGCGAGAATCGAGTAATCG
The DNA here is from genome assembly GCA_013215615.1 of Myxococcales bacterium. GTDB lineage: Bacteria > Myxococcota_A > UBA9160 > UBA9160 > SMWR01 > JABSQX01. The sequence continues at coordinate 50,925 of JABSQX010000001.1, forward strand.
CCACAGCCAGGACACCAACGCACGTCCTGGTCCGACTGAAAGTCCTTGCTGGTGAGCTTCGATGCAGCTGCGGCCATGGTTCAGCGAACCTCCTCGTCGAGCACGTTGCCGATACGGTCACGAATTTCCTGGACCTTGAAGGGTTGCCCCTGGTTCTTCGCCATCAGTTCCGCGGGCACCAGGAACTCGGAACGAAGGATGGGTGTCAGCTGGCCGCAGTTCAATTCCGGCACGAGAATCTTGTCGAAGCGGCCCAGCACCTCGCCCAGGTTCGGCGGGAAGGGGTTCAGGTGCCGCAGGTGGATGCTCGAGACGGACAGGCCATCCTCCTGGGCGGCTTCCACCGCGGAGGTGATGGCCCCGTGTGTCCCCCCCCAGCCGATCACCAGCAATTTTCCGCTGTCGGATCCGAAGATCTCGATGGGGCTGATTTCCTGGGCGATTCGCTGAACCTTCTCGTTTCGGAGCGCGATCATGTGTTCGTTGTTCGCGGGGTCGTAGGCGACATTGCCCGTGACATCCTCTTTGGAGAGCCCGCCGATCCGGTGTTCCGTGCCCGGGTTGCCGGGAATCGCCCAGGGCCGCGCCAGCGTTTCCGGATCGCGCTGGTAGGGCTGGAAGCCCTCCGCTTCGGTGTGGAACTCGACGGGTCTGCGCGGAAGCGCCTCTACGTCGGGGATCAGCCAGGGTTCCGCGCTGTTGGCCAGGTAGGTGTCGCTGAGCACCACCACCGGTGTCATGTAGGTCACCGCGATTTGGAAGGCCTCGAGCACGGTGTGGAAGCAGTCGCCGGGAGAGTAGGCAGCGAGGACGGGCACGGGGCTGACGCCGTTTCGCCCGTGCAGGGCGAGCAGCAGGTCGCCTTGCTCGATCTTGGTGGGCATTCCCGTGGAGGGCCCGGCACGTTGGATGTCGACCACCACCAAGGGCAACTCGGTCATCACCGCCAGGCCCAGGGCCTCCTGTTTGAGGACCATGCCCGGGCCGCTGGTGGTGGTGATGCCCAGGTTTCCCGCGAAGGAGGCGCCGATGGCGGCGCTGATCGCGGCAATCTCGTCCTCGGCCTGGAAGGTCTTGACGCCGAAGTGCCGGTAGCGTGCGAGTTCGTGGAGGACGTCACTTGCTGGAGTGATCGGATAGGCGCCCAGGAACACGGGCCGCTGCAGCTGCACGCCCGCCGCCACGATCCCCCAGGCCATCGCCGTATTACCGGTGATGTTCCGGTAGATGCCGGGTTGGATCTTGGCGCGGGGAACGATGAAGGAGCCGGGGAAGAGCTCGGTGGTCTCGCCGAAGGCATGTCCGGCCTTGAGGACGCGCACGTTCGCCTCGAGCACGTTTCCCTCGAAGCGCGATTCCAGCCAACGCAGCGTCGGCTCCATGGGCCGGTTGTAGAGCCAGTACATCAGGCCCAGCGCGAAGAAGTTCTTCGCGCGGTCCGCGTCTCGCGATCCGAGACCGAGGGAGCTGACGGCCGCGCGGTTGAGGGAGGTGATGGGAACCTCCACGATCTCGAAGCGGTCGCCCAGTGCGGGCAGCGGGTCGTCCTCGTAGCCGGCGCGTTGGATGTTCTTTCGGGTGAACGCGTCGACGTTGACGATCACCATTCCGCCCGGACGCACGTCCTCCACGTTGGCGCGCAGGGCCGCGGGGTTGAAGGCCACCAGTACGTCGGGGCTGTCCGCCGGTGTCCGGATGTCCGCCGAGGAGAAGTGCACCTGGAAGCCCGAGACTCCGGCCAGGGTGCCCGCCGGCGCTCGGATCTCGGCCGGGTAGTCGGGCAGGGTGGAGAGATCGTTGCCTGCCAGCGCCGTCGCTTCGGTGAACTTGGTCCCGGTCAGCTGCATGCCGTCGCCGGAGTCTCCGCAGAAACGGATGGCGACTCGCTCGATCTCTTCGGTGGGTTTTCCAGACATCTCCTCGGTCCCGGTGCCGTTGATTGCCCCACAAAGTGTATCGGCCTACCTGGGCCCCGTAACCCCCGCCCGTGTTCGAAACGCCGGTGGTCCGCAGGTTTCGAGACGAACTTGCGGGTGGAAGAGGCTCAAGTTCCGCTGATTGCCAGCCGATGCAGGGTGGCATGCGCGCCACTGACACGCTCGCCGAGGCTGTGGCCCGCGACTTCGACTCGCGCGGCGTCGAGCCGAACGGATCCCCCCGAGGGGCCCCGTCAAGCGACGCGGGACAGCACGAATCCGGCGTTTTCGCCTGCCGCACGATCTCCTGGAGAGCCGTGGAGGAAGGCCCCTCGGCTCTCCGAGCCAAGATCATCAAGCCCATACTGGCGCTGCTCGCGGTTGCGGGGCTGTGCCTGGCCTGCGTGACTCCCAGCCCACAACCCGACCCCCTCCAGCAGGCCCGGCAAGCGCACGCCCGCTTGGAGATCGGCATCGACCACCTTCGAAATGGCCGCCAGGCCCTGGCGTTGCGCGACTTCCTGTTCGCCCAAAGCCTGGATCCCGACAGCGCGCGCATCCAACTCGCGCTGGGAGACGGCTATCTGGCGAGCGGGCGCATGGAGGTCGCAGAAAGCCACTTCCGGCGCGCGTTGGAACTCGACCCGGACGAATTCGATGCGCGCATGAACCTGAGTGCCATCTTGATCCACGACGGTCGTCATCCGGAAGCCCTGTACCACTGCCAGATCCTGATCGATGACCCCACCTTCCCTGCGCCCTGGCGCGCCCTGAACAACCAGGGCCGCGCGCAGCTGGAACTCGGAGAGCTTTCGGAGGCGCGCGAGAGCTTCGAGCGAGCACTGGATTACGGGGCGGAGTTCTGGCCCGCCACCCTGAGCCTGGGAATCCTCGCGCACCGCGAGGGCCAACGCCAGGAGGCGCTGGGGCTCTTCGAACAGGTGCTGGTGCTTGAACCCGGTACAGCCGTGGCCTCCGAGGTCCACTACCGCCTGGGCGAGATCTACGTCGCGCTCGGTCGCCGCGAGGAGGCCGTCGCGCATCTCGACCGCTCGGTCGAAGAGGCGCCCCGGAGCCGCTGGGCCCGAAAGTCCGAGGCTTACGTCAAGCTGATTCGCTGACTCGCTCTCCTGGCCACCCGGATGCTCGCGAGCCAGGCCGATCGCGCGGTACCCTGCGATTCTGGAGAGCGGGTGTGTGACGGCGAAACCGACAGGCGCGGGTAGCGAACAAGGCACAGGCGACGAGCCGCGCCGGACTTCGGTGGGCCGCTATCTCGCCAGCCAACGCGAGATGCGCGGAATCTCCCTCGAGGAACTGGCTGCGCGTACCCGCATCCCTGGACGAAATCTCGAACGCCTCGAGTCCGGATCCATGGACCGAGACCCCGACGGCTTCTCTCGGGGGCTCGTGCGCATCGTCGCCGAGGCGCTGGGCCTCGACCCCGACGATGCGGTGATGCGCCTGATCGCGGAACCGCCCGCCGACGCGGAGAGTCTGAAGCGCTCGGCGCGGAATTCGCGCTTGGTGAGTCTCGGGCTGCTGGCTTCTGCCGCGCTGCTAGCCGTGTTGGTCTGGAAGCTGCTGGCGGGCTGGTTCGCGCCGCCCACTGACGCGGAACCGCCGGCGCTGGTCTACCGCCGCGATCCGGTGCGGGCCCTGGCGGCCGAACAGGCTGCCCTTGGAACCCGGGCGCCCGTGGCTTCCCCTCGCGACAGCGAGAGTCCCTGAGCGCCGTCGTGGCAACGTTGCGCAGCGAGGCATTGATCCTCCGTTCCGTGGACTTCGGTGAGTCGGATCGCATCCTGCATCTGCTGCTGCCCGATCAGGGGCGGCTCACGGTCATTGCGAAGGGAGCGCGGCGCAGCCTCAAGCGCTTTTCGGGCACGCTCGACCTCTTCAACCACCTGAGCGTACAGGTGGAAGGCCGGCGCCGGAATTCCATGGCCCGGCTCGAGCAGGCGCGCCTGATCCGCGGCTTCGCGCCCCTGCGCGTCGACCCCATGCGCTTCGCGCTGGGCTGCTACCTGCTGGAACTCCTCGACCGGCTCGCGCCAGAAGGCGGAGTGCGTGCGGACATGCAGCAACTCTTCTCCTTCGCGCTCGATGCCCTGCAATGGGTCGCCGCCCGTCCTCCGGACCTCACCCAGCGCACCATTCTCGAACTGCGGGCGCTCGATGCCTTGGGGCTGCGTCCGGAACTCCGCGACTGCGTGCGCTGCAAGCGCGAGGTCGTGGGGGAGGGGGAACAGGTCTTCCATGTCGCCGAGGGCGGGCCGCTCTGCGGCACCTGCGCGGTCTCCCTGGAGGGCTTGCTTAGCGTCCACGTAGGGACTTTGCGCGCACTCCAACAGGGGCTGAGCCTCGATCTCGGCGTGATCGACCGCCTGAGCATGGGGCCCAGCGCGCTCGCGGAGGCGCGGCGCCTCGTGACTCGCCTCCAACACTTCCACGTGGGCATGACGCTACAGAGCGAGCGCTTCCTCGACCGCCTGTTCCGCGAATCAGGGATATCGCCTTCGCCGGCCGAGACCCTATCGAGCGACCGCTTTCCCGTAGCCTAGGCGTGGCAGGGCGATGGCATATACTCCGGCCGCCATCCCCCCCGGCTACCGACGGGAGTCCATGAGCGAAGAGCGCGTTGCACAGCAGAGCCGTCTGACGGGAATGGACGAACTGGTCTCGCTGTGCGCGAGAAGGGGATTCATCTTCCAGTCCAGCGAGATCTACGGGGGCATCAACGGATTCTGGGACTACGGGCCTCTGGGCACCGAACTGAAGAACAACCTGAAGGCGTTGTGGTGGCAGCGGGTGGTTCGGGAGCGCCCCGACGTGGAGGGTATCGACACCGCGATCATCGCCCACCCCCGAACCTGGGAGGCCTCCGGACACGTCGAGCACTTCACCGACCCCATGGTGGACTGCCGGAGCTGCAAGCGCCGCTTCCGCGCCGACCAACTGGACGTCCCCTGTCCCGAGGCCCCGAAGAAGCGCCAGGCTTCCGACTGCGATCTCACCGAAGCTCGCAACTTCAACCTGATGCTGCAAACGCAGGTGGGCGCCTCGGAGGAGGCCGCCTCCATCGCCTACCTGCGCGCCGAGACCTGCCAGCCGATCTTCACCGGCTTCAAGCGGGTCCGAGAGGCGGCACGCCAGAAGATCCCCTTCGGAATCGCGCAGATCGGAAAGGCCTTCCGCAACGAGATCAACCCTCGCAACTTCACCTTTCGCTCGCGGGAGTTCGAGCAGGCGGAGCTGGAATTCTTCTGTCACCCCTCGGAGCGGGAGCAATGGTTCGCCCACTGGCGCGACCAGCGCCTGGACTTCCACCGGGAGCTGGGCTTCGGGGACGATCACCTCCGCACGCGCCCGCACGCGGAGGACGAACTCGCCCACTACGCGCGGGCAGCCCTCGACATCGAGTACCTCTTCCCCTTCGGCTGGCAGGAGATCGAGGGCATCCACGATCGCGGCGACTGGGATCTCTCCCGCCATGGCGAGTACTCGGGCAAGGATCTCGGAATCACCGACCCGGACACCAAGGAGCACTATGTGCCCATGGTGATCGAGACGTCGGTGGGGGTGGACCGGACCTGTCTGGCCCTACTCGCCAACGCCTACGTGGAGGAGACCTTCGAGGGCGGCGAGACGCGGGTGGTGATGCGTTTCCATCCCTCGCTTGCGCCCCTCAAGGCCGCGGTGCTGCCGCTTTCCAAGAAGCTCGCGGAGCCCGCCCAGCGCCTGGCCAGTGATTTGCGGAAGGAACTCAACGTCTTCTACGACGATGCGGGCAACATTGGGCGCCGCTATCGCCGCCAGGACGAGGCGGGCACGCCCTTCTGCGTCACGCTGGATTTCGAGACAGAGAGCGACGGCAAGGTCACGGTGCGCGAGCGCGACGCCATGACCCAGGAGCGGATCTCCGTGGACGCAGTGGCCGCCTACCTGCTAGCGCGAGTGGGAGATCGAGTGTGAGCGTCCGCCGCAAGGCCGCGGGGAGTGGCCCGCGCCGCCGACCCTCGCGAAGGGCGGCGGCCGCGGTCGCGTTGCGGCCATGAGAGGCGCGGCGCTCATCGCCTGCTTGGTGCTCGGCCTCGTCCAGGGCTGCGCGGGGGGCGGACCGCGGCTCCCGGTCCCCGATGGTGGGGGTGTGGGGGTCTCTCCCGATGCAGCGCTTTCTTTTCAGAGACGGGCAGAGGGATTTTACCTACGTCTGGCATTCCGGCGTTTCAACACGCTCGAGACGTTCAACGACTTCATTCTGCGCGACCACTTCCAGTCTCCGGACCTCTTCTTCGACTACTACGCGGATCTCGCGCAGGAACTGGGCGCAGCCCGGTTCGAGAAACGTCGCCCCGAGGCCGTGCGGATCCAGGAGTTCGTGTTCGAGGATGTCGGCAGCGTGCGGGTACTGGTGATCTTCCGAGGCCGAAACGGCCGCCCGCTGCGCCCGGGTTTCATCGAACTCGAACGGGTCGACCGCTGGGAGTGGCAGGGCGGCACATGGTGGATTCGCCCGGGCAAGGTCTGACGCTCACCCGGTGCGTTTCCAACGCATCGAGAACGCCAGGACACATTTGTGGAAAAGCGTTTCCCCCTCAGGTGGAAGCTCTACCCCTCGAAAATGTCTCGATCTCCAGAATAATCTAAATAAAATTAGTGACTTAACGAATTCTTTACGGATCGGTTCGCTTCTGGCACGAGGGCTGCAAGTCGTGAGGCACGGGCACCCCAGCCCGTTTCTACTCTCGAACAAAGCCTATCCAAACGAATCCGAACGGAAGGAGGGGTGGCAACAAGCGAGCAACAGGGAGCCTCGGGTCCGAAGGGGACTGAGGTGCTCGCATTGCACATAGGGTGCCGGTCCCAGCANGACCGAGCCCCCGGGACCCCACTAGTCGCAAGGAACGCGAGGTAGGCGCAGGAGACGCTCCTTGCAGCCGAACCAGCAGCAGATCGATTCCAAGACAACGGCCCCGGGACGCGAAGCGTCGGAGACTTTCGTGGATCCGCGCATCGCGCTCGATATAGAGCGGGTCGAGCAGATCCTCGCCGGTAGCCGCGCGCATTTCGACGAGATGTACGAGGACTTCTTCCCACGGGTCTACCGCTTTGCGCTCAAGCGCCTGGGAGATCCGGGAGAGGCGGAGGACGTCACCCAGGAGACCTTCCTGTGCGTCTTCAGGTCCCTGGGAAGCTACCGGGGGGGAGCCCCCCTGCTGATCTGGGTGTTCGGCATCGCGCGCAACACCGTGAACCGGCGTTTTCGACGCGCCCGGCCGCAACTCGAGTCCACCGAAGCCGAGGGTGCGAGCGAGTTGGTGGGTTCAGAAGTGCCGCCCGACCGGGCCGTGGAGGCGCGTCGCCTGCTGAAGGCCTGCGAGGACGTGGTGGAGCACGAGTTCAGCCCCACGCAACGGCGCATCTTCCACCTCAAACACCTGCGCCGGCAGCCCATCCGCGAAATCGCCCTGGCCCTCGGGAAGTCGGAGGACGCCATCAAGGCCAACCTCTACCGGATGCGCCGCTCCATCCTGGCGAGTGCGCCAGGACTCGACGCCCTGCTGCGGGAGGCGCACTAGAAACGCAGAGGTCCCACCGGGACCCGCCAGGGCAGGGGCCTGTTCGATTCGCCATGCC
>JABSQX010000010.1 GCA_013215615.1 Myxococcales bacterium
GTGTACTCCATCAAGCGATTCGTGGGGCGACGGCTGTCGGAGGTCCCCGAGGAGACCAGCCTGGTTCCCTATGACGTTCGCGAAGGCAAGGAGGGGATGGCAACCGTCGATGCGGTGGGAAAAACCTACACCCCGCCCGAAATCTCCGCGATGATCCTGCAGAAGCTGAAGGCCGCGGCGGAGGACCATCTCGGGCAGCCCGTCAGCGGCGCCGTGATCACGGTGCCCGCCTATTTCAACGATGCCCAGCGCCAGGCCACGAAGGACGCCGGTGCCATCGCGGGCCTCGATGTCAAGCGCATCATCAACGAACCCACGGCCGCGGCACTCGCCTACGGGCTCGACAAACAGGCGGAGGAGAAGATCGCGGTGTACGACTTCGGGGGCGGGACCTTCGACATCTCGATCCTGGAGGTGGGTGAAAACGTGGTCGAGGTGAAGGCGACCAATGGCGACACGCACCTCGGCGGGGACAACTTCGACCAGCGCATCATCGACTACTTGGTCGAGGAGTTCAAGAAGGATCAAGGTGTCGACCTCGCCGCAGACTCGATGGCGGTGCAGCGGCTCCGAGAGGCCGCGGAGAAGGCGAAGGTCGAACTGTCCACCGCCCAGAGCACCGATATCAACCTCCCGTACATCACAGCGGATCAGACTGGCCCGAAGCATCTGGCCCTGAAGCTGTCGCGCTCGAAGTTCGAGCAGTTGGTGGAGGATCTGGTGGAACGCAGCCTGGCGCCGTGTCGTCAAGCGCTTGCGGACGCGGGGCTAGCGGCCGGCGATATCGACGAGGTGGTGCTGGTCGGTGGGACCACCCGCATTCCGATGGTTCAGGAAAAGGTGAGCGAACTGTTCGGCAAGGAACCGAACCGAACGGTGAACCCGGACGAAGTTGTGGCGGTTGGCGCCGCGGTGCAGGGGGGCGTGCTCTCCGGCGACGTGAAGGATGTGCTGCTGCTGGACGTCACGCCGCTTTCCCTCGGGATCGAGACGCTCGGGGCGGTGATGACGCGGTTGATCGAGAAGAACACCACGATTCCCACCAAGCGCAGTCAGATCTTTTCCACGGCGGCTGATAGCCAGCCACAGGTGGAGATCCATGTTCTCCAGGGCGAGCGCGATATGGCGAGTGGGAACCGTACGCTGGGGAAGTTCGTGCTTGATGGGATACCGCCGGCGCCCCGGGGAATGCCGCAGATCGAGGTCACCTTCGACCTCGACGCGAACGGCATCCTGTCTGCGTCCGCGAAAGACCAGGCGACGCAGAAGGAACAGTCGATTCGAATCGAGGGCAGCGGCGGGCTCGCGCAGGACGAGATCGACCGGATGGTCCGAGAAGCCGAGGCGCATGCGGGCGATGACAAGAGCCGCCGCGAAGTGGTGGAAAAGCGCAACGCCCTCGACTCGTTGATCTACCAGGCGGAGAAGACGCTCTCGGAGAGTGAGGACAAGCTCTCGGCGGACGAGATCCAGGGGGTGCGCTCGGCGCTCGAGGAGGCCCGCGGGGAACTCGACTGCGAGGATGCGGCCAGGCTCGATACCGCGCATCAGCGGGTCGAAAAGGCGCTTCACGGGGTGGCGGAGACGCTCTACAAGGCACAGGCTCCCGATGAGGCGACTGCAGCGGAAGCGGCTCCGGGAGACGCTGGCTCGGGTCCTCCCGAGGACGTGGTGGACGCCGAGTACACGGAAGAAAAGAGCGACTCCTGACTTGAGGGAAGGGCGCGATGCGGGATCGGAGCGGCAGCGATCTCTTTGGGGAGTTCTTCGGGGACTTTCCCGACCGCGTTCGCGGTGATTTTTGGCAGCCTGACGTGGACGTCTTCGAGACGGAGCACGATCTGCAGGTTCTCGTAGAGCTTGCGGGTGTTCCCAGTGAAGACCTTCGCGTGACGGTAGACGCGAATGTGCTCCGGATCAGCGGAGAGCGTGCGCCTTCGAGCGCCGCAGAGGTCACGAGGCTGCATCAAATGGAGATCGCATCGGGGCCCTTCGAGCGCAGGATCGCATTGCCGGCCAGCATCGATCGGGAGCGCGTGAGCGCGCGATTGGCGGACGGCGTGCTCAGCGTGACGCTGGGAAAGCGCCAGCCGCAGCACCGCAGGGTGGAGGTCGAGGGAGAGCCCTCGAAAGCGTTGAGAGTCGACGATGAATGAGAGCGAGGGGAGTGACATCACGCCGGAGGAGATTTCCGGCGGCGGGACCGAGGTGTTCGTGGGCAGCGCGGAAGAGCGCGACGACACCTCCTTGCTGCGGATTCCCGACGCGCTTCCGGTGCTGCCGCTGAAGAACACGGTGCTCTTCCCGCACCTGCTGTCCCCGCTGTTGGTCAACACGGATCGCGCTCGGTCCCTGGTCGATTCCGTTTTGCGGACTCGGGCGCGCCTGTTGGTCTGCGTGGCGGTGAAGCAACCCGTGGAGGAAACTCCCCGCGCCGGCGATCTCTACCGCGTCGGAACGGTGATGCGCATCGCAAAGATGCTCAAATTCCCCGACGACTCCTACCGGCTTCTCGTGCAGGGAGTCGCGCGTGTTTCGCTCGACGACTTTCTCGAGGAGGAGCCCTTCTTCCTCGCCAACGTGACACGCCTCGAAGAGACGGGGGATCGCGACTCCGTGGAGACGACGGCCTTGGTGCGGAACATCGTGCAGGAGTTTACGGACCTCGTGCACTCGAGTCCCAAGCTCTCGGATGAGCTCTCCGTGCTGGCCCAGAACATCGATGATCCCTCGAGGCTGGCGGATCTCGTGGGATCCAACCTCGATTTCGACCTTGCGGCCAAACAGACGTTGCTCGAGGAGTTGAGGGTGTCCGCCCGTCTGCGCGCGGTTTTCGCGGAACTGGGCCGGGAACAGGACGCCATGCGAGTCGAGACCGAGATTCGCGAGAAGGTTCAGAGCGACATCGGAAAGACGCAGCGCGAGTACATGCTGCGCCAGCAGCTGGAGACCATCCGCCAGGAACTCGGAGAGGCGGAGGATGCGGAGAGCGAGGTCGAGGGGCTGCGCGGACGTATCGATTCGGCGGGCATGCCGGAGGAGGCGCATGAACAGGCGCTGCGCGAGCTGGAGCGGCTCGCCCAGATGCCCACGGCGGCAGCCGAACACGGCGTGATCCGAAGCTACCTCGACTGGATGGTGGAACTTCCCTGGGACGTCGCCACCGACGACCGCCTGGACGTGGACGAGGCCCGGCGGATCCTGGACGAGGACCACTACGGACTCGACAAGGTCAAGGAGCGGATCGTCGAGTACATCGCCGTGCTTTCCCTCAAACGGGATCTGGCGGGGCCAATCCTCTGCTTCGTGGGTCCGCCGGGCACCGGGAAGACATCACTGGGGCGGTCGATCGCGAGGGCCCTGGGAAGGGAGTTTCATCGGATCTCCCTGGGCGGCGTGCGGGACGAGGCGGAGATTCGCGGTCACCGCCGCACCTACGTGGGAGCGCTTCCGGGCCGGGTGGTGCAGGGCATGAAGCGGGCCGGCAGCCGCAATCCAGTCTTCGTGCTCGACGAGATCGACAAGGTGGGCGCCGATTTCCGCGGCGATCCATCCTCTGCTCTGCTCGAGGTTCTCGATCCGGAACAGAATTCCACCTTCAGCGATCACTACCTCGAGGTGCCCTTCGATCTCTCCCAGGTCCTCTTCATCGCCACCGCGAATTGGATGGACCCGGTGCCCGCCGCGCTTCGGGACCGGATGGAGGTGATCGAGCTCCCGGGCTACACGGAGGAAGAGAAGCTCGAGATCGCCCGCCGTTTCCTGGTGCCGCGTCAGCTGGAGCAGAACGGTGTCGGCGACATCGGCCTCACGCTCCCAGAGGAGACGCTTCGCGCGCTGATCCACAGTTACACGCGCGAGGCCGGCGTGCGGAACCTCGAACGCGAGATCGGCGCGCTGGCCCGCAAGGTGGCGCGGCAGGTCGCAGAGGGCGAGACGGAGGGGCCCCTGGAAGTCCTGCCCGAGAAGCTCTTCGATCTGCTCGGGCCCGTGAAGTACGAGCCGGAAATCGCCGAGCGGGGTGGCGTGGCCGGAGTGGCCGTGGGGCTGGCTTGGACGCCCGCCGGAGGTGACATCCTCTTCGTGGAATCCACGCGGATGCCCGGGAAGGGAGAACTCAAGCTGACCGGCTCGCTCGGCGACGTGATGCGCGAGTCTGCAGAGGCGGCGCGCTCCTGGCTTCGCGGCAGCGCAGAACTCTACGGAATCGACCCGGAGAATTTCACGGGTTCGGATCTCCACCTGCATGTGCCTGCCGGCGCCGTCCCCAAGGACGGACCCTCGGCCGGGGTGGCCATGGTGACCTCGCTGGCGTCGATGATGACGGGCCGGGTGGGCAGGCCGGAAGTGGCGATGACCGGAGAGATCACGCTGCGCGGCAAGATCCTGCCCGTTGGGGGAATCAAGGAGAAGGTGCTCGCCGCCAAGCGCGCGGGGATCGAGCACGTGGTGCTCCCGGAGCGCAACCGCCGGGACGTCGAGGAGGTCGAGGCCGAGCTCCTGGAGGGGCTCAGCCTCGAATACGTGGGGACCATCGATGAAGCCTTGCGACACACGCTCGCGCCGCTCAGCTGAGCGTCGCGCCCTGCTGGCGACGTTGCTGCTGCTCGGGGGAGCAGCGTGCGTGTCGCGGGGGACCTACGACGAGGACATGCGTCGCATGGAAGCGCGCGAGAGCGCGATCAGTGAGCGGCTGCAGAACCAGGAGCGCTCGAACGACGCGCTCACCAAGGAGAACGTGCAGCTCAGCGAGGCGCTCGAGGACATGCGCTTGGATCGGGACGAGCTGGCGAGTGATGTCGAAAAGCTGAATCGCGCTCGAGAGATCCTCACCGGTCACCTGCGCGATCGAGATTCCCAGGTCGAGGAGCTCTCCCAGGTTTCGGACACGTATCGCGGCCTGGTCGCAGATCTCCAGTCGGAGGTCACCAGCGGCCAGATCGAGATCGAACAACTGCGGGATGGGATCCGGCTGAATCTCCCGCAGTCGATCCTCTTCCCCTCGGGCTCGGTGGACCTCGATCCGCGCGGTGAGGTTGTGCTGCGCAAGGTTTCCGGGCGACTGATCAGCAACGACTACCGCATCGAAGTACGGGGCCACAGCGACGACAGGCGACTCGTCCGCGATCTCGCGATGCGTTTCGGCACGAACTGGGAGCTGGCTGCGGCTCGCGCTGCCAGTGTGGTGCGCCTCTTCGAGGCCGAGGGAATCGACGGCGCTCGCATGACGGCGGTCTCTTACGGTCGCTTTGCTCCCACGGCGGGCAATGAGACGCCCGAAGGGCGCGCCCGCAACCGCCGCATCGAGATCCGTCTCATCCCGAACACGCGCCAGGGGAGCGATGGCGCCGGAGCGGGCGAGACGGCCGGAGCCGGGAGCGTCACCGGAGATTCGTGACTTCCCCGGCGCTGAGGCTGCGGGCTGCGCTCGAGGGCGCGTACCGGGAAGCGCTCAGGTCGGTGGACCCCGAGCGGTTGGTGGACGCTGCCCTTCGACTCGGCCGCGGCGGAGTGGGGGAGAGACTCCGCGATGCGAGTCGTGTCCACCTGCTCGCTGTGGGCAAGGCGGCTGCCCCCATGGCGCGTGCCGCGGAGGACCAACTGGGCGGCCGGCTCGCTCACTCCCTGGCGGTGGTGCCGCGCGGCTACGGCCTGGATCTGTCGCGGACCCGTATCCTCGAAGCCTCCCACCCCGTGCCGGACGCGAGCAGTCTGCTGGCTGCGAACGCCGCCCGAGAACTCGCGGTGGCAGTGCGTCCCGGAGAGTGCCTGCTGGTGCTGCTCTCGGGCGGTGCGTCGAGCCTGTTGGCGCTGCCCGCGCCGGGGATCGGCTTGCAGGACCTGGCGCGCACGACCTCACTGCTGCTGGCAGCGGGCACGCCCATCGAATCCCTCAACGCGGTCCGGAAACACTTGAGCGCGCTGGCGGGGGGTCGCCTGGCGCTCTGCTGTGCAGCGGGCCGGGTCGAGGTGCTGCTGATCTCGGACGTCCCGAGCGACGCCATCGACGTGATCGGGTCCGGACCCTTCGCGGCCGATGCCAGTTCGTACGGCGACGCCCTGGACTGCGTGCGGGAGCGGGGTCTGTTCGCGGATCTTCCCCCGGCGGTGCGAGACGACCTCCTCGCGGGCGTGGCGGGTCGCAGGCCGGAGACGCCGGCACCGGGAGACCCCAGGCTCCGGGGAGTGCACCACACGTTGTTGGCGAGCAACGCCACGGCCCGGGCGGCCGCTTGCGGCGCGCTTCGCGAGCGGGGCTGGCGCTGCTTCGAGTTCCCCGAGCCCTTTACGGGCGAGGCGAGTCGGGTGGGCAGAGCCCTGGCTTCCCTGGCCCGGGCCACGCGGGAGAGCGCTCGCCAATGCTTCGTGGCCGGAGGGGAGAGCCGCGTGCGGGTCCAGGGCAGCGGTCGGGGCGGCCGAAGCCAGGAGCTCGCGCTCGCCGCGGCGCTCGGCCTCCAGGGCCTCGAGGAATGGGCGATTCTCGCCGCCGGAACCGACGGCCGGGACGGTCCCACGGACGCCGCGGGCGCCTTTGCGGACGGGGGTACGGTGACGCGGGGCAGGGCGCTGGGCCTGGATGCCGCGTGTGCCCTCGAGGAGAATGACTCTCACGGCTTTTTCGCCAGGGAAGGCGGAGTCTTTCGCACCGGAGCCACGCGGACCAACGTGATGGATCTGGCGCTGCTCGCCGCGGGTGCGCCCGACTCCTAGTTCTCATGGGGCGGGAGACTCGCGGCGGGACGCACTAGCATCGGGCTGGGAGAGAAGTGCGGTGCCCCCGGCGCACGCGGGTGGCGGGGATTCACACGGGCGAGAGGCAGCGAGGAGCAGGGGAAGCGAATGGCGGTCTCGAACGAAGCCTTCCGGAAGCTGCTTGGCAGCTGGGCGACGGGTGTCACGGTGGTAACGGCCCGTGATGGCGAGCGCGTGCACGGGATGACGGTTTCGGCCTTCACCGAGGTTTCCCTGGAGCCACCGCTGGTGCTGGTGTGCGCGGAACGGGAGGCGAATACACGTCCCTTCATCGATGCCGGCGGCGTGTTCGCGGTCAATGTGCTGGCGGAGGGACAGGAGGCGATCTCCGATAAATTCGCGTCCAAGAAGGACGAGTGGACGCGCTTCGATTCGCTGGACTTCGAGCTGGGTGGGAACGGCGCACCCATCCTGTCCGGGGTGGTGGGAAGCCTGGAATGCCGGGTCGTGGCTGCCCACGAGCACGGAGACCACATCGTCTACGTAGGCCACGTGGAAGCCGTCCAGTACTCGGAGCGGCCGCCGCTCCTCTACTACGCGGGGACCTACGGTCGCTTCGACGCGATCTGAGCCCGGCGCCTTCCGCGCTGGAAGACGTGGGCAGGGACTTCGCTAGGCAGCCTGCTCCATCTCCGCCGAGTAGCTAGCCGAACGCGCGGCGCCGTTACAGCGTGCGCGATGCAGCAAGGCGCCCTGCGCAGCCGCGCGCTGTTCGGAGCGCCCGCCCCAGGCCTTGAGGGCAGGGGCCTGCAGGGCTCGACCGTAGGAGAAGGAGAGTTCCCAGGGGACATTGCCGATCGCATTCATCTCGTTCAGGTGCGCGGTGGCGAGTTCGTCACTCTGGCCGCCCGAGAGAAAGACGACGCCCGGAACCGCCGCCGGCACCGTGCGGCGGAAGCAGCGCAGCGTCGCTTCGGCGACCTCGCGTGCGCCTGCCTGCTGCGGACAGTCCTTGCCCGAGAGCACCATGTTGGGCTTGAGGAGGATCTGCTCGAGCGCGACGCGCTGGGCGTGGAGTTCGGCGAAGACCTTGGTGAGCGTGCGTTCGGTGACCTCGAAGCAGCGTGCGATGTCGTGCCCGCCGTCCATCAAGACCTCCGGTTCGACGATGGGTACCATGCCGGCTTCCAGGCAGAGTGCCGCGTAGCGCGCCAGTGCGTGCGCGTTGGTTTCCAGGCAGTAATCGCTGGGAATCCCGTCGCCGATCGTGATGACGGCGCGCCATTTGGNAAAGCGAGCGCCGAGTTCGCGGTAATCCGCGAGGCGCTCCCGCAGCCCGTCGAGGCCCTCGGTCACCTTCTCCGCGGAGGCGCCTGCCAGCGCCTTGGCGCCGGTGTCCACCTTGATGCCGGGAATGATCCCGGCTTTCTGCAGCACCTCCACCAGCCGCCTCCCGTCGGCCGCGTCCTGGCGGATCGTTTCGTCGAAGAGGATGACGCCGCTGATGAATTTCTCTGCACCGGCCGTGCTGAAGAGCAACTCCCGGTAGTCCCGGCGATTCTCTTCCGTGGACTCCACGTCGATGGACGCGAAGCGCTTGGCGATGGTTGGGCTGCTTTCGTCGGCGGCGAGGATGCCCTTGCCGGGCGCGACCAATGCACCTGCGATCTCTTCGAGGCTGGCCATGAAGGTCTCCGTGCGTGCAGGCGGGGCTCGCGGACGCGCTGCGGGGGGTTCGGTGGACGAGCGCTCGAATTGTTGCCGACCCGCCTCGGGTGTCAAGGGATCCGAGCGGCCCCCGGCCCGGGGGGCTGTGGTAGCGTGTTTTGAGTGGAGCGCGTGCGCCTGGTCGCCTACTCGGACTACCTGTGCCCCTGGTGTTTCAACGCCGCCGTGCGCCTGCAACGCTTGCAGCAGGAGGACCCGGCAGTGGAGGTCTGCTGGCGCAGCTACCTGTTGCCGTCGCGTCCTGGACGCAGGGACCTCGAGCGCTTCCGTGCCTATACGCGGAGTTGGTCACGTCCCGGAGAGGAGTCCGACGCGGGACGCTTCCAGAGTTGGCAAGGCGACACCGCCCCTCCCAACTCGAGTTTGCCCCCTCAGCTTGCCGCGAAAGCCGCCGCCCGCCAGGGACCGGAGGCCTTCGAGGCGCTCCACGAGCGCCTCTTCCACGCCTACTTCGCGGAGAGCCGCGACATCAGTGATCGCGACACGCTGCTCGATCTCTGGCGGGAGTCGGGGATTCGCGAGGGGGGCTTTGCGGCCATGGACGATGCGGAACTTCGCCGGCAGGTCGTCGCCGAACACCAGGAGGCGCTGGATCTCGGGGCCACCGGCGTACCTTCGCTGCGCCTCTCGGATTCGGACGCCGTGGTCACGGGGGCGTTGCCGCTCGCCAGCTATCGGCGCTGGGTGGTGCGCACGCGAGATCGTCGGAAGGAGGGAGCATGAAGGACGAACTCTTTTCCGTCGAGGGAAGGGTGGTGGTGGTCACCGGTGCCTCCGCGGGAATCGGCGAGGTCCTGGCTCGCGGACTGGCAGCGGCCGGAGCCCGCGTGGTGGTGTCGGCCCGGCGCCGGCAGCGCCTCGATGAAGTAGCCGAGGAAGTGAAGGCCCTGGGCGCGGAGGTTTTGCCGGTGGTCTGCGATGTGTCCCGGGAGCACGAGGTGGATGGCCTGGTGGCGGCGACCCTCGCGCACTTCGGCGGCGTCGATGCGTTGGTCAACAACGCGGGAATCACCGAGATCCATCCCGCTGAAGAGGAGCCCCTCGAGACCTTCGAGCGGGTGGTCGCGGTGAACCTCACGGGCGCCTTCCTGTGTGCCCAGCGTTTCGGCAAGGAAATGCTGGGGGCAGGGCGCGGTTCCATCGTGAACATCGCCTCGGTGCTGGGGCTGGTGGCCGCCGGGCAGGTCCCTCAGGCCTCCTATTCGGCGTCCAAGGGTGCGCTGGTCAATCTCACCCGGGAACTGGCCGCCCAGTGGGCGCGACGTGGCGTGCGCGTCAACGCGCTGGCGCCGGCCTGGTTCGAGAGCGAGATGACGGAGGAGATGTTCGGCGACGAGCGCTCGCTCCGCTGGATCCAGCGCCGCACGCCCATGGGCAGGGCAGGGGAACTCAGCGAACTAGTCGGGCCCGTCCGCTTCCTGCTCTCCGACGCGTCGAGCTACGTGACCGGTCACATACTGGCCGTGGACGGCGGCTGGACGATCGTCTAGGCGACGCCTCGCGGCCGCCACCGCGCGCGTTCGCGCCCCTGCGTCGGGTTGGTGCGGCAGAGAGGATTCGAACCTCCACGGGGTTGCCCCCGCCAGCCCCTCAAGCTGGTGCGTCTACCAGTTCCGCCACTGCCGCAGACGGCGCCCAGCATACCGAACGCCGGGGGCTGTACAATCGGTCCGCGCCGCGGTCACGAGTTGGGTTCATCGCCTGTTGGCGGGGGCGCCGCGTCGCGGGGAGTCTCCTCGAGTTGNGGCCCGCTGCGCTGGGTCTCTTCGACGGTCGCATCCTGGAAGAGCCGGTCTCCCGAACTCGAGATGCCGAGGTACGAAAGGTAGAGGCTCGTCATCATGAAGATGACCGCAGCGCCGGTCGTGAGCTTGGTGAGGAAGTTGCCCGCGCCACGGCTTCCGAACATGGTGGCGCCACCGCCCCCGCCGAAGACGGCCCCCACCTGGGCGCCCTTGCCTCTCTGGAGCAGCACCACGGCTACCAGAAAGAAGCAGACGATGACGTGCAGCGTGCTGACGACCGCGTCCATCCCTTAGCCCTCCACTCCCTCGAAGTTGACGATTCTCGCGAAGGATGCAGCCTCGAGGCTGGCGCCGCCCACCAGGGCCCCGTCGATGTCTGCCTGGGACATCAACGAGTCCACGTTCTCGGGTTTCACGGAACCACCGTACTGGATCCGGATGGATTCCGCCGCGTTTCCGAAACCATCACGCAGGCACGAGCGGATGAAGGCGTGCGCGTCCTGTGCGGTCTCGGGGGTGGCGGTGCGCCCGGTGCCGATCGCCCAGACGGGCTCGTAGGCGATCACCACTTGGGAGACGTCGGCCGGGTCGATGCCGGCCAGGCTACCCTCGAGTTGCGCGCCCACCACCGCCTCGGTGTGCTCCGCCTCGCGTTCCTCGAGGGTCTCTCCCACGCAGACGATGGGTCGGATGCCGTGGGCGAGCAGGGCCAGTGCCTTGCGGGAGATGAAGTCATCCCCCTCCCCGTAGAGGCTACGTCGCTCGCTGTGGCCCACGATGGTGTACGCGCAAGCGAGTTCCACCAGCATGCCGGGGGCGACCTCGCCCGTGAAGGCCCCCGACGCCTCGGGGTTCACGTTCTGGGCCGCCGGCTGAATCGGGCTTCCCTGGAGGCGCGCGGAGAGTTTCGCCAGGCAGGTGAATGGCGGCGCGATCACGATGTCGACATCCGAGGCCTCGGCGACCAGGGGCAGCAGGGTGTCCGCGAAGGCCAGCGCTTCTGCGTTGGTCTTTTGCATCTTCCAGTTCGCGGCCAGGATCGGTCTTCGCATCATCGCTCCAGTGCCAACAAGCCGGGCAACGCGCTGCCCTGTACGTATTCGAGCGAGGCCCCACCCCCGGTGGAAAGGTGGGAGATGTGCTCGCCGACGCCCGCCTGGTTGACGGCGGCCAGGGAGTCGCCGCCGCCGACGACCGTGGTGCCGGGGGATTCCGCCATCGCGCGGGCGACGCGCAGCGTTCCCTTGGCGAAAGCGGGCATTTCGAAGATCCCCATGGGCCCGTTCCAGAAACAGGTCCGAGCCAGGGCGACGGCTCCCGCGTAGCGTTCAGCGGTCTCGGGGCCGATGTCCACGGCCAACCAGCCGTCGGGGATCTCCTCTACCACCCGCTGCTCCGCGTCGGGCTCGAGACTTGCTGTGACCACGTGGTCCGTAGGACGCAGCACCTCGCGGCCCCGTGATTTCGCAGCGCGGACCACGCCGCGCGCGTCCTCGATTCGTTTACTTTCCACCAGCGACGCGCCGGTCGGCAGGCCCTCCGCGGCCATGAAGGTGTAGGCCATGGCACCGCCGATCAGCAGTTGGTCGGCGTGCGGCGCAAGTGCCTCGAGGACCGCGAGCTTGTCGGAGACCTTGGCTCCGCCGAGGATCACCACGAGCGGCCGCTCGGGCACGCGCACCCGTTCTAGGAAGTCGGTTTCGGCCTCCATCAAGCTTCCGGCCGCGCGTTCGTCGATCAGGGCGGGCACGCCCGCGGTGGAAGCGTGCGCCCTATGGGCGGCACCGAAGGCGTCGTTGACGTAGATCTCCGCCAACTCGGCCAGCGCCCGGGCAAAGTCCGGGTCGTTGGCGCTCTCCCCCGGGTGGAAGCGCAGGTTCTCGAGCAGCAGAACTTCTCCGTTCGCCAACTTCTTCGCGGCGGCCTGCGCGGCATCGCCCACGCAGTCCGCACAGAAGGCGACCTCGCCGCCCAGCAGTCGCCTCAACTCTGCGTGCACCGGTCGCAGGCTGTATTCCGGACGGGGCTCGCCTGCGGGTCGGCCCAGGTGGGAGCAGACGATCACGCGTGCGCCTGCATCGCGGAGTTTCCGGAGCGTCGGGAGCGACGCCCGGATCCGAGTGTCATCGCTGACCGCTCCTTCGTGAAGCGGCACGTTGAGGTCGGCGCGTACCAGAACGCGGCGACCGCTGACGTCCCGGGCGAGCAGATCATCGAGATGAGCGACGGGCATGGGCCTCGTTCAGCGGCTCATTAGGACTGCGAGATCCACCACCCGGTTCGAGTATCCCCACTCGTTGTCGTACCACGAGAGAATCTTGGCGAAGTTTCCGTCCATGACCTTCGTGCTCTGCGCGTCGAGGATCGAGGAGTGCGGATTGCCGAGGAAGTCGACGGAGACGAGGGGCTCGTCCGAGTACTGGAGGATCCCCTTGAGGGAACCTTCGGCGGCGGTTCGCATCGCGGCGTTGATGCTCTCCGCGTCGGTGCTGCGGCTCAGCTTGGCGCTGAGGTCCACTACGGAGACGTCGGACGTGGGGACGCGCATCGCGTAGCCGTCGAGCCGGCCCTTCAGCTCCGGCATCACCAGGCCGATGGCGCGAGCGGCACCGGTACTGGTGGGGATCATCGAGACACTGGCAGCCCGCGCGCGTCGCAGGTCGGAATGCGGGAAGTCGAGGGTGACCTGATCGTTGGTGAAGGCGTGGATGGTGGTCATCCACGCGGATTCGATCCCGTACTCGTCGTGCAGGACCTTGGCGATCGGGGCCAGGCAATTGGTCGTGCAGGAGGCGTTCGATACGATACGGTGCGCGGCGGGGTCGTAGGCCTCGGTATTGACGCCGAGCACGATTGTGACGTCGGCGTCCTTGGCGGGCGCGCTGATGATCACCCGCTCGGCGCCGGCTTCGAGGTGCTTCGAGGCGCCTTCCCGGTGCGCAAAGTGCCCCGTGGACTCGATGACCAGTTGGGCCTCGAGGGACTTCCAGGGCAGCGCGGCGGGATCGCGCTCCGCGCTGATGGGGACGCGCTTGCCGTCCACGACGATGGCGCCGTCCTCGCTCTCCACCGTTCCGGGGAAGCGCCCGTGCACAGAGTCGTACTTGAGGAGATGGGCCAGTGTGCCGGCGTCGGTGAGATCGTTGATGCCCACGATCTCGAGATCCTTCTCGCGTGCAGCCCGAAACACCAGCCGGCCGATGCGACCGAATCCATTGATTCCCACGCGCGCGGCCATGAAAAACCCCTTCCGCCTCTGCGATTTGCTGTGATGCTGCGAGGGCGGGCAAAATAGCGGGCAAGTCCGTTGGGGTCCATCTTCTAGGAAACCGAGCCTCGGCGCTCCCCAAGGGGGATACTTGGCGGGCTCTGGTCCTCGGAGGCACTAGACGGGAGGGGAGCGAGAGGGGTGGGGGAATGATCGAGCGCGAGGGCTCGGAGGCCAACATCGCGATGGGTTCCGGATCCCGAGGCAGGCGAGCGGGCGGCCTCCGGCTGCGCGCGTGGGCCCTGCTGGCGTTGGTCACCGGGCTCTGTGCCTGGGGGCTCGCGGGGCTGCTGGAGCTTCGGCGCGAATGGGCGGCCCATCCCCTGCTCGAGGGCCGCCTCGTGGTGCCCGGCTTGGAATCGCCGGTCAGCATCGATCGTGACCGGCAGGGGATCCCCCACGTGTCCGCGGAGAGCGAGCGGGACGGTTGGCTGGGCTTGGGGTTCGTGCACGCGCAGGACCGGCTTGGACAGATGCTCTGGCTGCGGGCACTCGCCGAAGGACGAAGTTCCGAGAGCCTGGGAGCCGCGGGCCTCGACTGGGACCGGCTGGCCCGCGCGCTGGACTTCCCGGGGCTGGCGGTTTCCCAATATCCGTTCTTGCGTGACGACGTTCGCGAGGCCCTCGAGGCCTACGCGGCCGGCGTCAATGCCCGCTTGGGACGCATCGAGGCAGGGCGGGTGGGGGCGCCGGTTTCCGTCCAGCGTGCGGCGCTGCCCCTCGAGCCATGGAAGCCACAGGATTCCCTGGCCCTCCTCAAGCTCTATGCCTGGGGGGCAGGGGAGTCTCTGGACACCGGCTTGCTGCTCGGAGACCTGATCGAACACTTCGGAGCTTCGCGAGCGCGATCCTTCCTGCCGGGCGGTCGTTTTACGGAACTCCCGAAGCTCGGGGAAAACGGAAACGGTCGATCGCCGCAGCGCGGCTCGCATCGATCGCCCCGGCAGCCCAAGTTTCCCTCTCTTCCCGGCCTTGCTGCGGGGAGCAGCGTCTGGCTGGTAGACGGCGAGCACGCAGAGGGTGGCCGGCCCCTGCTCTTGGCGGAAGTGCACGCAGCGCCCACGGCGCCCGCGCTCCTGCACCTGGATCGGCTCCGCGCGGGCTCCTTCGATGTGGCAGGCGCCACACTCCCCGGGCTGCCGGTCTTCTGGATCGGCCGCAATCGACAGCTCGCATGGGCGGGACTGAAAGCGCCAGTCGTCACCAGCGATCTCTACCGCGAGACCCTCGATCCTTCGGATGCCGGCCGCTACCACGATGCCCGCGGCTGGCGTGGACTCGTCGAGCGCGAGGAGGTGTTGGGCGTTCGCGGTGGTCCCGACGAGCTTTTCCGGGTGCGCGCCACCCGGCACGGTCCGCTGTTGCCCGCATTCCTCACGGATCGCCCACTCTCGATTTCCTGGGTGGGGGGCCGCGTGGGCGGGCCCAGTGGGATCGCCTCCATGTTCGATGTCGCCCGGGCGGCCAGCGCCGAGGAGGTGGCGCAGGCCCTCGCGACCCACGTGGAGCCGGCGCTACTGGTCGGCTACGCGGACTCACGGGGCGAGGCCGGCCTGCAAATGGCGGGCTGGTTGCCCGACCGCTCGCTCTCCAGCCACCTGATGCCGCTGCCCGGGCGCGTGCGCTGGTACGACTGGAAGGAGCGAGTTCCCTACCGGGCGCTGCCGAGCTTGCGGCTCGGGGCCCGCAGGGGCTGGTTGGTGGCCGGGGACGAGAACCTCGATTCCCTGGGCGCCGACCCACGTATCGAGTGGTTGGCGCGCGATCGACGCCGCGGCCACCGGATGCAGGCGCTGCTCGGCCAGGCGGTGACGGCGGGAAGCGTCGACCTGCACGGGCTCTCGCGCCTCCAGGCCGACGTCCGAGATCCCCTTGCGGTGGTGAGTCTGCGCGTTGCCCTCGAACTCGTCGAGGGAGGGGAGCCCCCCATGTCCTACGAAGCACTCGAACTCGTAGCGGTGCTCGAATCTTGGGATGGCCGGGCCTCCGCGGAGAGCATCGGCGCGGCCGCGTATCATGTCTTCTCGACGACGCTTGCCGGGCGACTCCTGGGCGAGATCATGGGAGAGGGACTGGCCGCCCGCTACCGGTCCGTTCCCGGCGCGGATCCCCAGGCACTGGCCCATGCGCTCATCGCCCGGGCGAATTGGCAGCGCGAGAGCGGTTCTGGGACTGCCTGGCGGGGCTATGCGGCGGCGGTTCGCGAGAGCCTGCGAGAGAGCTGGCTCGTTCTCTCCTATCGCCTCGGCTCGAATCGCGGTCGCTGGAGCTGGGGGCGGCTGCACGTACTGCGCGTCAAGGCATTCGGAGGGCTCGCGCCGCTGCTCGCCAACGATGTCGGGCTGCCGTTTTTTCCGTATTCGGGAAACGGCGACACCGTGAAGGCGGCTGCCCACGCGGGGGATGGGGAATTTGGAGTGACGTCGGCCTCGACATTGCGCTTTGCGGCCGACGCGGGCGCACTCGACCAGGGGCTCGCGGCCATCGCGCCCGGTCAGTCCGAACACCCCGGCCACCTCAACTTCGGCGATGGCCTGGTTCCCTGGCGAGAGGGACAGAGCGCACTGCTGGTGAGCGGGGGCCTGTTGGTGGAATCCTCGAGCGTGCACCACCTGATCCTCGAACCCGAAACCTGAGCGCGGAGGCCATGCCCCGAACGGTGCTTTTCGCAGAGGTCGCTGGTTTCTACGCCGCCGTGGAGCGCGCAGAGAACCCCGCGATCGCGTCGCGCCCCATCATCGTGGGGGGCGATCCGCGCAAGCGTGGGCAGGTCCACGCGGCGAGTTCGGAGGCGCGGAACCAGGGCGTCGAGCCAGGCATGTCGATGCTCGAGGCACTCCAGCGCTGCCCCTCCGCGAAGGCGCTTCGTACCGACATGCGTCGCTACCGCGAGGCCTCGAGGCGCCTGCACGTGGCGCTTCGCTCCGCCCACCCTGATTTCGAACCCTTCGAACTCGGCGCCGTGTTCGCCGAACTGGGCCGCTCGCGACCGGAAGCGCTACGCGTCGCGGAGGCTATGCGCGAGGTGGTGCGCGGTGATCTCTCCATGGAGCTTCGCGTGGGCATCGCTTCCGGCAAGTTCCTGGCCCGGTTGCTGGCAGCCGAGATGCGGGAGGAGGGGGTTCGCGAGATCGCGCCGGGAGAGGAGCGCGCCTTCCTCGCCGCGCTGCCGGCATCGCGCATCGACGGCGTGGGCCCCAAGACCGAGGCGCGCCTCGCAGACGTGGGCGCTCACGACATCGCAGAGGTCGCCGCGCTGGGCCGTGCGCGTCTCGAGGAGATGTTTGGGTCTCACGGGCTGCGGATCCACGCGTTGGCGAGTGGCTCGGACGATGAGCGGGTGCGCGCCAGGTCGCACCCGAAGAGCCTCAGCCGGTCCACGACGTTGGGGGAACTCGATGTCGACGTCGACCAGCTTTCCCAGAGCCTGGGGGAACTCACCCAGCGACTGGCGAAGGATCTGGGCGGGCAGGGGCTCTCCGCCACGAAGCTGGCCCTTCGGGTCCGCTTCGGGGACCAGCGGGTGGTGACTCGGTCCCGGCGCCTCGCGCAGCCCTGCGCCCGGGCATCGGAGCTGCTCGAGGCCGCTTCCCTGCTGCTGTCGCGAACCCCGGCGGGACCACAACGCGTCCGTGGGCTGGGGGTGCAGCTCTCGGGCCTTGTCCAGGCCGGGGAGGAGGACGCGCAGCTGGATCTCTTCGACTAGCTGCCAGTTCTCGGCGGGCTGCTCGTGCTACCGAGGCATGCCGGCTAGGCGGGCTCCAGTCCGCCGAGGAAGCTCTGGAGGAACTCCGCGGAGTCCGGCGGAAGGTCGAGGAACTCCAAGCCCACTTCCTGGACGATCGGATCGACGTCGATGCACCAGACCACGCGTCCCAGCGCGGAGATCTCCTGATCCTCGAGCTGGAAGTCGATCGTCAGTACGTCGGCGAGTTCGATTTCGCAGCCGATGACCTCGAAGCGGATGCCCGCGACGGAAAGGTTTTTCCCGAGCGCTGACCGCGGAGCGGCATCGGCTTGGGAAATCGACACCACCTGGCGCGTGGGGATGCGTACGTACTTGCGGCGGTCGAAACTGCCGATTTCGCGCATGGCGTCCGGGGCCCTCCCGCTCTGGCGAATTCTCGTTATCGACGGCGCGTTCTGCGCCCTTGAGAAAGGGCCAAGAAGGGCTGCCCTCGCGGCGTTTTGGGGCGCGTTGCTGGGCGCTCCCCGGCTGTGCGAGGATCGCGGCATGGGCGATTTTCATCAGAGTGGGGCGATCACCACGCTGCACCGGCTTGGGCCTCCCTCGCTGGATCGCCTGGAAGCGGAGTTGGTCGCACAGGCTCGTTCTCGGCCCGTCGCGCTGGTGCTCCCCTGCCTGCAGTCCGAGCTCCGGGGCCCCGGGCTCAAGGGCATCGTCGACACCCTGCGGGGAGTCCATTACCTGCGGCAGATCGTCATCAGCGTGTCGGGCTCCGAAGCGCGCGCAGAGTACGAGGAGATGCGCGACTTCTTCGAGGGAGTGGAGACCCTGGGCGGCGAGGGGCCGGTCCTCCTTTGGAACACGGGCCCCCGGATCCAGGAGCTCTACCGCCGGCTGCGTGAAGAGGGGCTGGCGCTGGGCTCCGGGGGCAAGGGGCTCTCGACGTGGTTGGCTTTCGGCTACGTGCTGGCCACCGATGTGGCGCGGGTGATTGCGGTGCACGACTGCGATATCCGTACCTACAACCGCGAGTTACTGGCCCGTCTGTGTTACCCGGTGGTGCACCCCAATCTCGACTACGACTTCGCCAAGGGTTACTACGGGCGCGTGGCGGACCGCATGTACGGCCGGGTCACGCGTCTCTTCGTCACCCCGCTGCTGCGCGCCATGAAGTCGGTGCTGGGACAGCATCCCCTGCTCGATTATTTGGATTCCTTCCGCTACCCGCTGGCCGGCGAGGTCGCGATGAAGACAGATCTCGCCCGCATCAACCGGATTCCCAGCGACTGGGGGCTCGAGATCGGTATGCTGGTGGAGGTCTATCGCAACTGTTCGCAGAAGCGGATCTGCCAGGTCGAACTGGTCGACAACTACGACCATCGTCACCAGGACCTGTCGGAGGGTGATCCCGGAGCCGGCCTGCACCGCATGGTGGTGGACATCGCGGCCTCGGCGATCCGGAACCTCGCGAGCTACGGGGTGGAGTTCGATTCCGGTTTTCTGAACACGCTGACCGCCGCCTATCGGCGCTTCGCGCAGGATGCAATCGCCTCCTATTGCGATGACGCGGCGCTCAATGGCCTGGTCTTCGATCGCCACGAGGAGGAGCGTGCCGTGGAGACCTTCAGCCGCGGCTTGCGCGCGGCGGGCTTGGGCTTCGTGGGAGACCCCATGGGCCTGCCGCAAATCCCCAACTGGAACCGCGTCATCTCGGCGCTGCCCGACTTCCTCGAGGAGTTGCGGGACGCCGTGGACGAGGACGCCGCGGAGCTCTGAGCGCGGCCTGCCCCCGCGCGCCCGGCGGATTCCCTAGGCGGTCGGCGCGCGCTCCAGGCCGCCCGCGAGGGCGCCGGCGATGTCGTCCACCAGGCAGAGTTCGAGTTTCTCGCGCACGTCGTCGGGCACCTCCACGAGGTCCTTCTCGTTGCGGCGCGGCAGGATCACGGTGCTGATCCCGGCGCGAGAAGCCGCGAGCACCTTGTCCTTGATGCCGCCCACGGGCAGTACCCGGCCGCGCAGCGAGATCTCGCCCGTCATGGCCACGTCGCCGCGTGCGCGCCGACCCGAGAGCGCGGACACCAAGGCCGAAACCAGGGTGACACCCGCGGAGGGGCCGTCCTTTGGAACTGCACCAGCTGGGACGTGCAGGTGGATCGAGACGTTGCGGAAGGTCTCCGGGGCGATGCCCAGGCTTTCTGCATTCGAGCGAACCCAGGAGAGTGCCGCTTCCGCGGACTCGCGCATCACCTCCCCCAGTTGACCGGTCAGCTTGAGCTGCAGTCCCTTGCCGCCGCGAATCACGCTGGCCTCCACGAAGAGGATGTCGCCTCCGTGGATGGTATGGGCCAGGCCGATCACCACGCCGGGTTGGGTGGTGCGTTCGGCGGTCTCCGGCAGGTGGGGGGGAGCGCCCAACGCGTCCTCCGCGAAGGAAGCGTCGAGCACGAGTTTCTCATCGGTGCCGCCCTCCTTGCGTTTGGACGAGATCTTCCGCGCCGTCTTGCGCATCAGGGTTGCCACATGCCTGTCGAGATTGCGCACGCCGGCCTCGCGCGTGTATTCGCTCACGATCTTCTCGATGGCGTCGTCCGTGACGTCCACGCTCTCGGCTGTGAGGCCGTGGGCCTCCAGTTGTTTGGGCACGAGGTGGCGGCGGGCGATCGACAGCTTGTCGCGCTGCGTGTAGCCCGGAAGCTCGATCACCTCCATCCGGTCCAATAGCGCCGCGGGAATCGTGGAGAGGGAATTCGCGGTGGCGATGAACATCACCCGCGAGAGGTCGAAATCTACCTCGACGTAGTGATCGCTGAAGGCATGGTTCTGCTCTGGATCGAGAACCTCGAGGAGCGCGGACGAGGGGTCGCCGCGGAAATCGGCGCCCAGCTTGTCGATCTCATCCAGCAGGAAGACGGGATTGTTCGAACCGGCCCGGCGCATGCTCTGCAAGACCCGCCCGGGCATCGCGCCCACATAGGTGCGGCGGTGTCCGCGGATCTCGGCCTCATCGCGCACACCGCCCAGCGAGGCCCGGGCGAACTTGCGGCCCAGGGCCCTTGCGATGGAGCGTCCCAGCGACGTCTTGCCCACCCCGGGCGGACCCACGAAGCAGAGGATTGGGCTCTTGGCGTCGGGCGCGAGCTTGCGGACCGCGAGGAACTCGAGAATACGATTCTTGACCTTGTCGAGATCGTGGTGGTCAGCGTCCAGCACCTTCCGCGCCTCGACCAGATCCAGCATGTCCTCGGTGGACTTCGTCCACGGCAGGTCGGCGAGCCACTCGATGTAGGTCCGAATCAGGTGGCGCTCCGGTGCTTGCTGGGGGATGGCCGCGAGTCGCTTCAGTTCGCGTTCGGCCTGGGCGAGAGCCACCTCGGGTAGCTGCGCGTCGTCGACGCGCTCACGCAGCTCCTCGACCTCGCGAATATCGGGGTCCGACTCGCCGAGTTCCTGTTCGATTTCCCGGCGCCGCTTTCTCAGCAGCCGTTCGCGTCGCTGCGGGTCCATCTCGTCGTCTTCGCTGTCGTTGGCGAGATCGCGTTGGGTACGTGCGATGGTCACCTCGCGTGAAAGGTGCTTCGCGATCTCTTCGAGACGACGGGTGGTCGAAGGCTCGGCGAGCAGGGCCACCTTGCTCTCGGGCGTCATGGGGAGCGATGAGGCGACGATATCGGCGAGCAGGCTGGCGGTGTGGATCTCGCGGACGAAGGTCTTCCACTCCTCGGGAAAGTCGTCATGTAGATCGATGAGCTGATGGGAAAGCTCGACCACCTGCTGCCAGATCTCGCCGAGATCCTCCGAGGCCTCTGCGGGCTCCTCGATGGGTTCGATGCGAACCTTCACTGCGGGCCCGCTTTCCGCGTAGTCTCCGATTCGAGTTCGGGCGATTCCCACCACCACGACCTGCTTGCCGTCGCTCCTCGCGTCGATGACGCGGAGGATCCGCACCAGGCAACCGACCGGGAAGAGATCCTCCCGGCCGGGTTCCTCGAGGGCTGCGTCGCGTTGGGTGGCCACGACCAGGAAGCCCTCGGGACCGGCGGCCTCGAGGGCCCGCAACGAGGCGGGGCGGCCGACGGCCAGCGGCACCGTCACGCCGGGGAAGATCACCAGGTCGCGAACCGCCAACAGCGGCACGAGGCTGGGCACCCGTAGCCGCTCATTGCCGGCGGCGAGGAGTTCCAGGGTTTCCGCGGAGTCGTCCGGCTCGATGGCCACGCTTCCTCCCGACTGAGTTCACCTTAAGCACCTTCCCGTTCGGGTCAATGCCAGGCCGTCGCTTCCCCGTGGGGGCTGGAGGCACGGGGTGACCGAAATCTCGATGGGAAGGGGGATGGTGCCCGGGACTGGAGTCGAACCAGCACGGCCTTTCGGCCACTAGGTCCTGAACCTAGCGCGTCTACCAATTTCGCCACCCGGGCCGGGTGATCTGGAGGGAGGCCGTGAGATTGGACGAGAGCGCCGGCACGCGCAAGCGTCGGCAACGATCTGGCGTTCGGCGGCGCATCGGTGGTGTGCCGCTACGCTTTGCGCGGTGCCAGGATCGGGGGTAGGGCGGACGTGAGAGAGCTTCGACTGGCGATCGCGGGCGTGGGGAACTGCGCGAGCGCGCTCTTGCAGGGCCTCGAGTACTACCGCCTGCACGACGTGGATGAGAGTGCGGGGCTCCTGCATCCCGACCTGGGCGGCTACGGGGTCGAGGACGTGCACCCGGTGGCGGCCTTTGACGTGGACCCTCGCAAGGTCGGCAGCGCGCTCGAGGAGGCGGTCTTTGCAGCACCCAACTGCGCGACTGTCTTTCACGACAAGCTTCCCGCTTGGGGGGTCGAGGTGCAGATGGGACCCTGCCTCGACGGGGTGGCGATCGACGCCATCCGCTGCGCGAAACTGGCGCTGGATCGTGGCATCGGGGGTCCGCTCTTGGGCGTTAGCGCCTTCACGATGAAACACCCGCCACGGCAGCTGCGGGATTCGGAAGCGCGCGAGGAGCTCGAGGCCTTCATCCTCGGTGCCCCTTAAGCGCCTGGCGCGGGAGCCTCGAGGGCCGTGGCGGGCGGATCGCGCAAGGGAAGGGGACGCGCTGGGGAGAAGCCGGGCCGGCATGCCCGGCACGCCGGGAAATCCGCCGCGGTGGACGCGGAGCAGGTTCGAGCTGCCTTGCGCGGTGTGCGACAGCCGCTCACCACCCAAAGGCTGGCGGCCCGCCTGGGCGTGGACGGGCGCGCACTGCGCGGCTTGCGCCGACTGCTGGTGCGCTTGGAGGCGAGTGGCGGCGTGGAGCGGAGCCGCGGGCGCTGGCGGCTGGCCC
The DNA here is from genome assembly GCA_013215615.1 of Myxococcales bacterium. Lineage (GTDB taxonomy): Bacteria > Myxococcota_A > UBA9160 > UBA9160 > SMWR01 > JABSQX01. The sequence goes on from JABSQX010000010.1 coordinate 22,428, forward strand.
GGGGAGATGGCTTGGTGGAAGCCGTGGTGGACCGGGACGGGCGCGCGCTCTCCGACGGAGCGGGCCGCCGCTGGGGGCTGAAATCGACCGACGGGGCCCGGCCCGGGGACCGCGTGCTCGCACGGCCCGCTGGGAGAGACGCGGAGATCTTGCAGGTCGTGGAGGGCCTGCGGGAGCGCTGGGTGGGGATCGTGGAGCGGCGGGGTCGCGATCACTGGCTGACCCCCTACCGGGACGACGCGCGCTGGGCGCTCCGAATCGGAGCACGCGACCTGCTCGGAGCTCGCCATGGAGAGGTGGTGGCGGCCGTTCCGGCAGGGGGAGGATCGCGCAGACGCCGGGGAAGGCAGCCTCCGAAGGTGCGCGTGGTGGAGNGTCTCGGCCATCCCGGTGACTCCCGGGCCGACTTCGCGGCGGTGGTGTGGCGCCACAGGTTGCCGGTGGAGTTTCCGGAGCCGGTGCTCGCGGAGGCAGCGGCGCTCTCCGCGACTCTCGACTCCCAGGATCTGGCCGCGCGTCGGGATCTACGCGATGCGGACTTCGTGACCATCGATCCGCCGGATGCCCGGGACCACGACGATGCGGTCCGAGTGCAGCGTCGTTCGGCTGGGGGCTGGCGGCTGCAGGTCGCCATCGCGGATGTCGCGCAGTGGCTGCCGCTGGCGAGCGCCATGGACCGCGAGGCGTATCGCCGGGGAAACAGCGTCTATTTCCCCGAGCGCTCGATCCCCATGCTGCCGGAAAGGCTATCCGGCGACCTCTGCTCGCTGCGCCCCGGGGAAGACAGGCTGGCCGTCGTGGTGGAACTCGACTTCGACGCGCGCGCTCGTCTGGTGGGACGCCGCATCGATGAAGCCGTGATCTGCAGCCGCGCGCGGCTGGCCTACGAGGAAGCGGCACCGGTCGTAGCGGGGCATGACGCCGGGCACCCCCAGGCGGAGACACTGGCCTCCCTGGGAGCACTGTCCCGCGCGCTCTACCGCCGGCGGCGTACGCGCTCGGTGGACTTCGACATCCCGGAGCCCGTCTTCCGCTGGGGGAAGGACGGTCGCCCGGTGGACGTGCAGCCTGCGGTGCGTACCTCCGCGCACCGCGGAGTCGAAGAGGCGATGCTGGCGGCGAACCGGGCGGTGGCCTCGCTGTTGGTCGAGGCGGGCGTCGCAACTGTTCACCGCGTTCACGAAGCACCCACGCCCGAGGACGTGGCGCGGCTTCGAGAACGTCTCGACGCCCTGGGGCTGCTGGGGGACCGGGACGACGGCGACTTGGATGCCGCGGGTCTTTCGGCGGCCTTGCGCCGCGCACGTGGGCACACCGCGGAGGCTGCCCTGCGCACCACGATGTTGCGGGCCATGCGACAGGCCCGCTACGCGCCGGAGGGTCTCGGCCATTTCGCGCTGGGCTTCTCCGACTATCTGCATTTCACCTCGCCGATTCGCCGTTACGCGGATCTGTCCGTGCATCGCGCACTCAAGGCGCTGTTTGCCGGCGACCACGACGCCACCTCGACCCGCGACTGCGCGCGCATCTCCGCGCGAACGTCCTTCCGCGAGCGCCTGGGCATCGCCGCGGAGCGGGAGAGGGCCAATCTTGCGCGCTGTGCGTTGCTGTCCCGTCAGCTGGGAGCGAGCGAGCAGGGCACGATCAGCGGGATCGCCCCCCACGGTTTCTACGTGGCGCTGGACGCCTGGCTCGTAGAGGGCCTCGTCCACGTCTCCCGGCTGCCGGGTTTCCTGGTCCCCGACGCGCTGGGCCTTGCGCTGGTCGAAGAGGGTTCTGGGGCCCGCTACGCGCTGGGCGATCGGGTGCGCATCCGCATCGAAGCCGCGGACCCGGTCCGCAACCGGATCGACTTCTCGCTCGAGGCACGGTTGGCCCCGTGAGAAGGAGCGACTGAGCGAGCGAGAAATCTTCTGTCCTCTCCATCGGGATATTCGGATGATTGATTCTTGCCGTCACAATACATTGTCGATAGCCTTGTTTGTGTGCGCTTCTCCCTGAAGGCTCGCTACGCGATCTACGGTGTCTTCGATCTCGCGTACAACGCGGGCAAAGACCCGATCCAGAGCCGGCGGGTCAGCGAGCGCCAGGGGATTCCGGTCCGCTACATGGAGCAAATCTTCCAGCAGCTGCGCCGAGCCGGCCTCGTCGCGAGCAAGCGCGGGCCGGGCGGGGGATACGTGCTGGCGCGCCCGGCCGAGGAAATCCTGCTGCGGGATGTCATCGAAGCCGTGGAAGGCCCCTTGAACCTCGCTCCCGAGATCGAAGGGGAGGGGCAAGAGATGAGCCGTCGGCCCGATTTTCTGTGGCCCGAGTTGACCGCGCGCTTCTCGTCGACCCTTGCGGAGACGACGCTCGCCCGACTGTGTCGGGAGGCCTACCGGATCGAGATGCCCCGGGACGATTCTGACGCCCCGATGTACTTCATCTGACCCTCGCGGCTACGGTATTCTCTCGTTCTAGCCGAGCAGAGTGGGGTGCAGGTGGGGGCCGATCGGAGATCGCGGGGGCCGAGTGTCGGCGGGTGGCGACCACGCTGGATCCGCTGCGCTTCACTGGCCGCATCTTTTTTGGCGACGATCAGTGGAGAGGCATCCGCCGCGGAACCCCTGGGCTTCGCGCAGAACGAGGCTACGGTTCGAGTCGGTTTCCTCCACCGCGAGGCCGCCAGTCATCAGCACGAGTGGCGCACGGTCTGGGGCTTCGGGCGCCATCTCGGGGCAGACAATATCGTGGCTGCCCTCGTCGAAGAGAACGGCTTCCTGCGGGTGGACGCGGAGCGAGCCAAGTACACGCGTTATCCGGTTCGCGAGGAGGATTTGCTGGCCTCTCTGCGGCGTTTCGACGTCGTGGTGCTCAGCCACCTTGGGGGCGATCTGGGTGTCATGGGTTCGGTCTACTTCGATGAGAAGGTCCGGCGGAATCTCCCGAAGGCTCGCCGCGTGCTCGAGCGTTACGTACGAGAGGGTGGGGGACTGCTGCTGTTGCCCCAGAGTTCGCGCTACCCGCGCGAGGAGAGCGAGGAGATCGCCAACGCGTTGCTCGAGGGCTTCGGCCTCGAGACCCTGCGCGAGGCCACCTACGATCCCTCCAATCTCTACGAACACGCCGCAAAGCCGCCGTGGCGAGCCGAGCGCTTCTTCCACACCGAGAACGTCAGCTCGCACCCGGTTACCCAGGGCGTCGAGCGCCTGTACCTGCTGGCCCTTTATCGGAGCGACGGAATCGAAAAGACGGGGAGCGTGGCGTTCCGAGTGTCGCCCGAGTGGCAGGTCGTGGTTCGCGGCGAGGCCAGCGCGAAGACCCACCCCGCGGATGCCACCAACCGGGTGCTGCTGGAGGAGGACGGCAGCTATGACTCCGCACCCCCTGTTGCCGCCGCGCGAAGCTACGGCCGCGGTCGGGTCTTCGTGCTCTCGAGTCGCGAGAGCCACCTCTTTCTCAACTACGCGAAACCGGTCTGGCCCAACGTGGTGGAGGGCCACGGAGAGGGGGAGGAGGGCCCGCGCAGCGATACCTTGAAGCTCGCCGTGCAGGCGATGCGCTGGCTCGCGGAGCCGGCTCTCGCCAACCCCGCCTACGGGGACTATACGCCGGCTCCCGCGACCCCGATTCGCTTCCCCGACAGCATCGAACTGGACAGCTGGCGGTTCACGAAGCCCAGGCGCGGGGTTTCAGGCGTGGTGGGGGCGCACAGCGCGTATTCCGACGGGAGCGGCGACGTGGCCGCCTACGCGGCAGCGGCGCGCAAGGCGGGTCTCGACTTCATCGTCTTCACGGATCCGCTGAGTGAACTCAGCGCCGAAGAACTCGACAGCCTCGAGCGCGATGCCGCGGAAGCGTCTTCGGAGGATTTTCTCGTCTGTCCCGGAGTCGAGTTTCGCGATTCACTGGGTGTGGGCTGGGCGAGTTTCGGGAGCCATACCGACTATCCGCCCGAAGAGCTCGTCATGGACGGAAGCCGCTATCCCTATTGGGATGGCGAGACCATGTCCGCCACCGGTGCCTACGCGTTCGACAACAGCTTCGCGGCCAACGGCCTTCTGGGCACGAAGACCTTGCGCGCGGCGGGCGGGCATCCCGCCAACCTCTGGTGGTTCTACCGTTTCTTTCCGTGGATTTACGAAGGCGACCGTTTAGTGGAGGAAGACGTCGAGGGCTGGAAGTTTGCCTTGCGAGACCTGCGCTGGCTCTCCCCGGTCTCCTTCACGCGTATCCGAAGGCCCGAGGCGGTGGCGTCGGCGGCCCGCGCGCTGCGCACTGTGCTGCCGGATCTCGACTCGGCTCGGGCCTGGTGTGAATCTCGCGCCAGCCGCGTTCGCCTGGGCTACGTGACTCAAGGTCCGGAGATCCTGCAGTGGGAGCTTCATAGCGGCGCCGCCCGCGCGGTTCCCCAACACGAGACCGCGGGCCAGCAGCGTTCGGTGGCCGGCTTCGTCGTCGAATCCGCGGCCGGAATCGACGAGGTGATCGTCCACCACGCGGATTTCGGCCCGGTGCGACGCTTCCTGGGAAACGGGGAGACGCGCCTGGCCCGGGAGTTCGAACTCGCCTTCGATCGCCAGCGTTACCTCTTCCTCGAGGTGGTCGACACGCTGGGCCGACGGGCTCTCTCGAACGTCGCCTACCACTACGCGTACCCGAGCGGGGTCTACCGCTGCGGTGACAACCTCAACTACCTGGGCTCTTCGACCTTGCTCATGCACCCCGACCGCCACCAGCGGATGGCCCTTGCCCGGGGCTTCGAGGGAGAGCGATCGCCGGAGCACTGGATTTCGGGCATCGACGGAGCGGGTCCCCCGGCGACTCCTCGCGTCCGCGGCCCGCTGCGCGTGGAGACCTGGAAGGGGCACGCGCCGGACCACGCGCGCGATGCCGAGATGGTGGGCGTGGTGATCGACCCGGTGCTCTCCAGTTCGGACGTGAGCATCTTCGAGATGGAAGCCAGCAGCGTCGTGGATGCGCCCAATCGAGAGGGCCGGCCTCCCGCCAACCGCGGTGCAGTGTTGCCCCACAAGCGGCCGCGGCGCCATGTGGCGCATCGCGAGACGAGCTACCTGCTGCGCAGCCGCAAGCGCTACAACGTGGCCTGGACCCATCGCCGGCCCCACGAGAGTGTCGCGGCCTACCGCGGAGGCTTGATGTGGCACGAGGGCGTGGTGGAGATCAAGAAGAGCTTCGAGCCGCCCCTGGGCAGAATCGGGATCCCGCTGCTGGAGATGTCCGGGGCAGGGGGCGGGGTGGGTACGATTCTCGACGTGTTGGACTCGGAACTCGGGCCTCGCCGCTGGCAGGCGGGAAGTCCGGCCGATGGCAAGATCGTCGGGACGCTGGGCCCCGGTGGCTACGCGGTGCTCTCTCCCTCGCCGGCGGGAAAATACGCGGTCGTCGCGGGTACGCGGGGCGCGCTCCGCTATCGCGACGCCTCGTGGCATCGGAGTGGTGGCACGGGGACGCTGTACCTGGGCCTCGAGCCGGAGGCAGGCGCGGGGGGCTATCCCGCGGGCACGAAGCTCGAATACAGCTTCCTGGTAGCGACGTTGCCGGGAGACGAGGTGGATAGCGCTGGCGCCACCGCGGACCTCGCGCGCGCCTACAATCTCGACGGGGGAAGCGACGGCTATCCCTTCAACCTACGCGTCGGTCGCTTCCGCGATGCGGAGTTCTTCTTCAGCGCCCAAGCCGCGGACCATGAGCTGGTCGGAAGCTTCGGTCCACGGGCCATGGTTTCCGATCTCGGATTTCGGGTGGCGGGCCTTCGGGACAACGGGACTGCGGCCACCTGGGTCAAGGGGCGAGACTTCTTCCGCTTCGTGCCGGTGCGCGACGGAGAGGCCTGGTTCCAGGAGCGCATCGACGATGGCATCGATCTGTGGGTGGGTAATGTCTTCCTGGCGGATCGCGAGGGCCTGCAGCTCACGTTGGTCCGGGAGGGGCTGGGAGCGGGCCGCAAGCCCTTCCTGGAGGTTCACAACCCGGGCGACGAGGCGGTCCGCGTGAACCTGCGTTCCCCCGAGCACGTGCCTGTCTATGGAGGCACGCAGCTTGCGGACGTGGCCGTGCCCGCGGGAGACAGCGTGCGGATTCCGCTGGAGCGCTAGGGGGGCAGGCTGAATCAGGGGGCCGTGGTTCGCACCGCGCGTAGTACGAGACGCTGAGGTCGCCGCCGAGCAGGCATGTCCGGTGAACCGACCCAGAAGCCGTGAGAATCGAAGCCCCGCCCCGGTTCGCTGCGGGGCACCCTTTCTAACTCTTGGGGCCTGCGCTATACTTAACACGTTAAGTAATATCGGAAAGGGTCCGATCAGCCCCTCGAGCACGATGCCGCATCTGACCGTAGAGCATTCCGCGAATCTTGAGGACCGGGTGGACCTGCCGGCGCTCGCGACGCGCCTCCACGAGGCGGCGCTGGCCACCGGGATCTTTCCCGAGAAGGGCTTGAGGACGCGGCTGGTCAGCCGAGTCGACTACCGGATTGCGGACGGCCACACGGACAACGCCTTCATCCATCTGGTGTTGCGCATCGGTTTCGGGCGCGACCTGGAGACCCGCAAGCGCGCCGGCGATGCGATCTTCCAAGCGCTCTGCGACGGGGTCGCGGACGATCAGGCCCGGAATCCCCTGGCGCTGTCCTGCGAGATCCAGGAGATCGATCCCGAGCTGAGTTGGAAGAAGAACAATCTCGCCGAATGGATCGACAGGCGATCCGGGGAGTCCGAGTGAGTCTGAAGGTCAACCTCGAGAAGGCCGATGAATACCTGGCGCGCTTTCGATCGAACACGTTGCCGCATTTCATCGGTGGACGGCACGATCTCGGGACCTCCGGCCGGACCCTGGTGAACACGACGCCTACGGACGGCACCCGCCTGGGGGAGTTCGCCGCCGGGGGTGCCGGGGAGATCGACGCTGCGGCCGCTGCCGCCCGCGAAGCCTTCGAGGAGTGGAAGGCGATGCCCGGCAAGGAGCGACGGGCCCTGCTTCACCGCGTGGCCGATCTGATTGTGGCCCGCCGGGAAGAGATCGCGATCGTCGAGAGCATGGACTGCGGACAACCCATTCGATTCATGAGCAAGGCGGCGCTACGCGGCGCGGAAAATTTCCGATTCTTCGCCGATCGATGCGAGGAGGCGCGAAACGGACTCTCGCTGCCAGCCGAAGAGCACGTGAACTACACCATGCGTCAGCCCATTGGCCCCGTCGGCGTCATCACGCCCTGGAACACGCCCTTCATGCTCTCGACCTGGAAGATCGCCCCGGCATTGGCGGCGGGGTGTACGGTGGTCCACAAGCCGGCCGAGTGGAGTCCCTGCAGCGCGCTCCTCCTGGCAGAAATCGTGAAGGAGGCGGGGATCCCCGACGGCGTCCTGAATACGGTGCATGGGCTCGGCGAAGAGGCAGGGCGGGCGCTGACCGAACATCCCGACATCCAGGCGATCTCGTTCGTGGGCGCGAGCGCGACGGGCAGTGCGATCCAGGCCCAGGGCGCCGCAACGCTGAAACGCCTTCACTTCGAACTCGGCGGCAAGAATCCGGTCCTCGTCTTCGACGACGCGGATCTCGAACGGGCGCTCGATGCGGTCACCTTCATGATCTTCAGCCTGAACGGCGAGCGTTGCACGTCTTCGAGCCGGTTGCTGGTCCAGAGCGGCATCCATGACGACTTCGTCGCGCGTCTCTCGGACCGGATCGCACGGCTCCGAGTCGGCCATCCGCTCGATCCGGAGACCGAGATCGGGCCGCTGATCCATCGGCGTCACTTCGAGAAGGTGATGGGCTATTTTGAGATCGCCCGGGCCGAACTCCTGGAGGTCCGCATGGGCGGTACGGCGGAGAAGATCGACGCGAAGGGCCACTATGTTGCCCCGACGCTCCTGTGCGGCGCGACCAGTGACAACCGAGTCGCGAGAGAGGAAATCTTCGGCCCCGTCCTGACGACCCTCCGATTCGACGACGAGGCCGAGGCCATCCGGATCGCGAACGATGTCGACTATGGCCTGGCGGGCTACGTCTGGACCCAGGATGTCGGCCGCGCGCATCGTGTCGCCCAGGCGATGGACGCGGGCATGATATGGGTCAACTCCGAGAACAACCGTCACCTGCCGACGCCCTTTGGAGGCATGAAGCGCAGCGGGATCGGACGCGACGGCGGTGACTGGAGCTTCGACTTCTACACGGAGACGAAAAACGTCTGCGTCGCCCTGGGGACGCATTCGATTCCGTCCCTGGGTAAGTCGTGACGGCCCTGTCGGTCGAAGAAGGCTACGCGGCGCTCGCCGAGAACGAACGAGATTGGATTGCAGGGGGGCGCGTCCCGAGCGGATGGAAGGTGGGCCTCACGAGCGTCGAGGCACAGCGCCGATTCGACAGCGACGGTCCCTGTTTCGGACGACTCTTCTCCGACATGGCATCGCCCAACGAATCGACGATCGAGTGGGGTCGGTTCGCGCGGCCGCTCATCGAGGCGGAGATCGCCTTTCGCCTCGGAAAGGACCTGAGTGAGGGGGACCGGGCGTCGGACGTGATCGAGGCGGCCATTCCCGCCATCGAGATCGTCGATTCGCGTTATCCGCAGGGCCCCGCAGGTCTGGGCGAACTCGTGGCCGACAACGTCAGCGGTGCAGGCTTCGTGCTGGGGGATGCGGTGCCCTTCGCGTCGAGCTTCGATTTCGCAGGCTGCCGCGCCGACGTGGCGAGAAATGGAAAGCCGGAAACCAGCGGTCGCGGCTCGGATTGTCTCGGCGGCCCCCTCCTGTCGCTCGCTTGGCTCGCCGAGGAACTCACGCGTCGCGGGCGCAGGCTTCGCGCTGGCGAAGTCGTCTTGACGGGCAGCCTGATCGTGCCCTTCGCCGCGCAGCCGGGCGACGACATCCGGATCGAATTCGAGGGCCTGGGCTCCGTGGCCATTTCCTTCGCGGAAGCCCTATGAGTCTCTATCAACTGCAGAAGCTCCTCTACCAGTTGAACCGGGACCCGCACACGCGCACGCGATTCGAAGCGGACCGCGGAGCGCTGTTGAGCGACTACGAACTCAGCGAAGAAGAGGAAGCCGCGATTCGAGCGGATGACGTCGGACTGCTCTACGTACTCGGCGTAAACGGGCAGATCCTGATGCACTACGCGGCGATGTGCGGCTACGAATGGCACGAATACCTGCAGGCCATGCGCGATGGCTTGGAGCGTCACGGGCCCGTTCGTCGCGGTCTCTACGCGACGGTGTGGGAATAGCGTGTCCCTCGTATTCGCCGGCGTCTGCAGCCACGGTCCTGGCATCACCGGTCGATCCGAACAGGCCGACCCCGCGGTGCGCGATGCCTTCTACGAGAACTTCCATCGCATGCGCGACGCCATCGAGGCGACGAGACCCGACGCGCTCGTGGTCGTGGCCGCAGAACATTTCGCGAATTTCTTCATGAACAACATGCCCTCGCTTGCCATCGGCATGGCCGAGCACTACGAGGGGCCGATCGAAGACGAGGCGTGGCTCGGGATCGAGCGAAGGCGGATCCCCGGCAACGCGGCGCTCTCGAAGCGCTTGATCGAGAGGATCATGCGGACGAGCGATGTCGCCTATGCGGAGGAGTGGCTCTTCGACCATGGAATCATGGTTCCGCTCCACTTCCTGACGCCGCGCTACGACCTGCCGATAGTTCCCGTCAACATCAACTGCCAGGGGCCGCCGCTGATTCCCCTCGACCGGACCTGGGAATTCGGCTGTGCGTTGCGCGAGGCGATCGACAACGTGCCCGAACGGATCGCACTGGTCGGAACCGGCGGACTTTCGCACTGGCCCGCGACCCCGGATAGCGGGGTCATCAACGAGGCATGGGACCGCGAATTTCTCGAGCGCTGGTGTCTCGGCGATCGTGAAGCACTCTGCGCCTTCACCGACGAAGAAACCTATCGGGAGGCCGGCCAGGGCGGCTTCGAGATCCGCACCCACGTCGCCGTGGCCGGAGCGTGTGCGGGTTCCAAGGGACGCGTTTGGTTCTACGCGCCCATTCCGATCTTCGCGGTGGGCTGCACGATTGCCACGATGGAAGTCTCCGAGGCCGGTCTCGCGGGGAACGATCCTTCGGGAGACGAGAGGTGATGAGAAGGACCGAGACGGGCATTCCGATCCGCGAGGACTGGGACCCGCTCAGCGCCGCCTATCTGCGAGATCCCTACGGGATCTCCAGCAGGCTGCGAGAAGAGTCCCCGATCTTCTTTGCGCCTTCGATCGGCTACTACGTGGTCAACCGCATGAGCGATGTCATGCAGGTCTTCGACGATCACGAGACCTTTGCCTCCGTTCTCGTCCAGGACCCCGTCTTCCCCCTCGATGACCAGGTGAAGCAGGTGCTCTCGCGTGGCTTCGAGCCTCTTCCCGTCATGTCGAACCGGCCGGAGCCCGACCACGGGCGGATCCGGGTGCATACCCGCAAGGGTTTCTCGAATCGACGGCTCAAGGCGATCTCGCCCTATATCCGGCGTCGCTGCCACGAACTCCTCGACCAGATGCTCGCGACCGCAGCGCCCGCGGAATTCGTGAAGTCGCTCGCCTTCCCGCTGCCCGGAGAGACCGTCTTTCGCCTCATCGGTTTTCCNGAGGGCGACGACGAGATCTTGAAGAGCTGGTGTGGCGACCGNAAGGCATTCAGCTGGGGGCGGCCGAGCGTCGAGCAGCAGGTGAGCGTCGCAGAGAACATGCTGGCGTACTGGGAATACTGTCGCGCGTTCACGGCCCGAAAGCGCAGCGAACGAGGTGACGATCTTACTTCAGAGCTGCTCTCGGCCTGGGAGGACGACCCGGATGATCTCACCTACCACGAAGTGGAGAGCATCGTCTACGGGTTGAGCTTCGCGGGTCACGAGGCCGTCACGAATCTCATCTGCAACGCACTGCTGTGCGTACTGCCTCGACGAGCGGCGTGGCAGGAGATCGTGGCCGACCCGACGTTGGTTCGGAACGCCGTCGAGGAGATCCTGCGCTTCGAGTCGAGCCAGATCTCCTGGAGGCGCATCACGACGAGGCCGGCGGAAATCGGCGAATGGAAGTTGCCCGCAGACGCCAGGATCTTCCTCAATTTCGCGTCCGCGAATCGGGACGAATCGGTTTTCGAGGATCCCGACGTATTCGACATCCACCGCTCGAACGCAAACCAGCACATTTCCTTCGGAAAGGGCGTCCACTTCTGCCTGGGCACGCATCTCGCCCGGCTCGAAGTTACGATCGTGCTCGAGGCTCTTGCCGAGCGCCTGCCGTCGATTCGGCTGGCGCCCGACCAGGATCTGCGATTCTTTCCCAACATTACCTTCCGCGGACCCGAGGAAATGCGGGTCGAATGGGACCGTGACTGAATGCGAGCGGCGGATTCGACCGGGTCATTCGAGGTCGCGCGGCGAGGAGCCCAGTCGTGACGCCTGAAAAAACGGGGACAGGAGAAAGGGACGTCAAGGAG
>JABSQX010000100.1 GCA_013215615.1 Myxococcales bacterium
ACCCGAGGGTGCAAGCGCCGGACTGCCCGAGATTCCCGACCAGATTCCGGGGAATCTCATGTACACCTCGGGGACCACCACGGGTCGCCCCAAGGCGGTTCCCTTTGCTCGCGAGGTGCTCGAGAACGCCATCGACTACGTGGAGATGTTCGGCGCCAGCCCCTCGGATCGCGCGATCTTCGTGACGCCGCTCTTCCACGGCAACGCCAGCGGCGCCCTCAGCTCCGCGCTGATCAACGGCGGCTCCGCGGTCTTCCAGCGCCGTTTTTCCGCCCAGCGCTTCTGGGCCCTGGTGGACCGCAGCCGACCCTCCTACTTCTTCACCCTGGCTCCGATCGTGCACATCCTGATGGGGCTGCCGCCCAGCCCCATGGAGCGTGCGCACGGCATGCGTCTGATGATCGCCCTGGGTTCCGGGCCTGCGATGAAGGCGATGGAGGAGCGCTTCGGCATGCCGGTGATCGACTGGTACGGCATGACGGAAGCGGGCATGGGGACCTATACGCGGCTTGGCGAGGAACGGCGGCCCGGCTCCGCGGGGCGCCCCTTCGAGGCCGGCTCCATGCACATCCTGCGAGAGGATGGCAGCGATGCCGAGCCCGGCGAAGTGGGCGAAGTTTGTTTCGACGCCGCGCGCATCGGCTTCCAGGGGTACGTGGAGGATGCCGAAGCCACCGCCGCGGCGTTGGATGAGCGCTGGTTCCACACGGGAGACCTCGGCTACTTCGACAGCGACGGTTTCTTCTTCTTCGTGGATCGCCTGAAGGACGTGGTGCGGCGCGGGGGCGAGAACGTCTCCACCCTGGAGGTGGAGACGGTTCTCATGGAGCACCCGGACGTGGCGGAGATTGCGGTGGTGGGTCGCCCGGATCCGGTATTGGGCGAGCGCATCGTGGCCTTCGCGGTCCCGCAGCCAGGTGCGTCGGCCCCGGATGCCGAGAGCCTGGGGCGCTTCGCGAGCGAGCGCCTGGCCTCCTTCAAGCTGCCCGAAGAAGTCATTCCCGTGGACGCCATCCCGCGCACCGCCACTGGCAAGGTGCAAAAATTCGTCTTGCGCAAGCGCCTCGGCGAGGGCTGAGCGCGGGGCTTCATCGATGATCGGGTCGGACGCGCTTGCGTCGGCCCTTGCAACTGCGAGGAGAGCGAAATGCCCGATGCCTTGGTCGAGCGCGACGATCACCTGATGACCGTCACCATGAACCGCCCGGAGCGCTTCAACGCGCTCACCGGCGCCATGCTGATCCGCATGTACGACGCCTACGAAGAGGCTTCCAACGACCCCGACGTGCGCTGCATCATCGTCACGGGCGCTGGCGGCAACTTTTGCTCGGGTGCCGACTTGAAGGGCATGTCGGGGGACGCGGGCAACGAGGATCCCGAGATCGACGTGCAGGCCCGCATGGCCGAGGACCCGGACATCGTCTACAAGGCCCTGTTCCGCCACTACCGCCCGAAGGTGCCGATCGTGGCCGCTGTCGAGGGCGTCGCCATCGCGGGGGGGACGGAACTCCTGCAGGCCATGGAAATTCGCGTCGCGGGGGAGAGCGCCCGCTTCGGGGTCTCCGAGGCGCGTTGGTCCCTGTACCCCATGGGTGGCTCGGCGGTGCGCCTGCCGCGCCAGATCCCCTACACCCAGGCTGCCGAGATCCTGCTCACCGCCAAGCACATCCAGGCCCCGGAGGCGAAGGAGATTGGCCTGGTGGGACACGTGGTGCCCGATGGGCAAGCGCTCGAACGCGCCCGGGAGATCGCGGACGTGATCTGCACGAACGGCCCGCTGGCGGTGGCGGCCATCACGCGCACGCTCCACGAGTGCGATGGCATGGAACTCGACGAGGCGCTGCGACACGAGTGGTCCTATGGTCAGAAGGTCTTCGCCAGCGAGGACGCCAAGGAGGGGCCGCTGGCCTTTGCGCAGAAGCGCAAGCCCGACTTCAAGGGGCGTTAGCGGCCTGCCCGACGGATTCGACCGTGCGGGATCGTATCCGGCGGTGGGAAACAGGAGTGTCGTGAGTCGCATTCTTCGAGAACTCGAAGCGCTGCAGGGCCGGGAGGGCTGGCTCCCGGAGGCGGGCCTGGGGGAGATCGCGGCGCGCCTGGGGGTTCCCCTGCACCGCCTGGAAGGTCTATCCAGCTTCTACACCCACTTCCGGCGCGAGCCCCCTCCCGCCGTGGAAATCGTGGTCTGCCGCGACGTCACCTGCCGTCTTGCGGGTGCCACGGCCGCGCAGGCGGACTTGCGCGCGAGCCTCGAGGAAGCTGGGGTGGTGCTTCGCGAGGTTTCCTGTCTGGGACGCTGCGACCGGGCGCCCGCGGGTTGCGTGGGCCACCGGCCGGTGGACCTCCGCGACGAGGCGGAAGTGCGGGCGGCGCTCGGGGACCCGGAGCCCGCGCAGCGGCCGCCGCGGAACTGGGCCGCGGATCCCTTTCCAACTGCCGCGGAACGACACGTTGCGCTCCGCGCGCTGCTGGCGCGCGATCCGCAGGCCCTCTCCGCTCAGCTCGAAGAATCCGGGCTGCGCGGCATGGGAGGCGCGGGTTTTCCCACCGGCCGCAAGTGGGCGCTGGTCGCCGCCGAAAGTGCGCGACCGAAGCACATCGTCTGCAACGCCGACGAGAGCGAGCCGGGCACCTTCAAGGACCGCGAGATCCTCCATGACCTCCCGCACCTGGTCATCGAGGGCATGCTGCTGGCCGCGCACTGCGTGGGGGCTTCGAGGGGCACCGTCTTCATCCGCCACGAGTACGAGGCGGAGCGCCGGCGTCTCGAGTGGGCGTTGAACGCGGCGCGCGAGGAGGGCCTGCTCGGCAGCGGTGTCCTGGGCACTTCCCTCGACTTCGATATCGAGATCTTCGTCTCTCCCGGCGGCTACATCCTGGGCGAGGAGACCGCGCTCCTGGAGTGCCTGGAGGATCGCCGCGGCGAGCCACGCAACAAGCCGCCCTTCCCCGGACAGCGCGGCCTGTACGGCCTTCCCACGCTCATCAACAACGTAGAGACCTTCGCGCACGCCGTGGGCATCCTGAGTCGAGGCGTGGACTGGTGGCGTTCGCTCGGCCGCGGAGACTTCTCGGGCCACAAGTTCATGGCGGTAAGTGGCGACGTGGAATCGCCCGGCGTGTACCTGGTGCCCTTCGGGATGACGCTCCGTGAGTTGCTCGAAGAAGCGGGTGGCATGCGGGGCGGTGAGGAGTGTCTTGCGGTCTCGCCGGGCGGTGCCTCGAGCCTCTTCCTCGGGGCCGAGCGGCTGGACGCAGCGCTCGACTTCGATGCCATCGAGGAAGCGGGATCGATGCTGGGATCCGGGGCCGCCTGTTTCGTGGCCCGGGGCCGTAATCTGCTGGAAGTGGGCCTCGACGTGACGCGTTTCTTCCGCAACGAGTCCTGTGGGAAGTGCGTGCCCTGTCGCGTGGGCAGCGAGAAGGCGGTGCGCTGGTTCGAGGAGCGGCCATGCACCCCCGCCCTCACCGCCGAGCTGCGCGACCTCCATCATACGCTCGAGCGCACCAGCATCTGCGGATTGGGGCAGGTGGCGCTGGCGCCCCTGCTCTCGATCCTGGAGCGTTTCCCGGATTCCGTCTCCGGTGAGTGAGGGAGCGGCCGTCGTGCTCTGCGGCGGTCGGTCATCGCGCATGGGCCGCGCCAAGGCCTGGCTGCCCTGGCGGGGCCAGCCCATGCTCGCCCACGTGGTGGAGAGGCTGCGCGAGGTGGTGGACGAAGTGGTGGTGGTCAGCTCTGCGGAGCTGGCGCCTCCCCCTGTGGACGCCCTGCTGGTACGCGACAGCGCGCCGGGGGAAGGACCGCTGCAGGGTCTCGCCGAGGGCCTGGCCCGCGTCGAAGCACCGCTCGCCTTCGTGACCAGCACCGACGCGCCCTTCCTGCGCGCGGACTTCGTGCGCGCCCTGCTGTCCTACGGGGTGCCGGTGGCCCCGGTGCAGGGCGGCTTCGTGCAGACCCTGGCGGCCGTCTATCCCCGCGCGGCCGCCCGCCCCGCGCGCGAATTGCTCGCCGAGGGCCGCCGCCGTCCCCTGGAGCTGCTGGAGGCCGTGGACTATCGGCAGCTCGACGTGTCGGACCTCCCCGGAAGCGACGAGTTGAGGGGCTTCAACACACCCGATGAGTACCTGGCGGCCGTGGCCGCGGACGCTGGCGGCGCCACCGCGATGCTCGAGTTCTCGGGATCGCTGCGCGAGACGGCGGGCGTCGACGAGTTGGAGGTCCCGGTGGGTTCCCTCGCGCAGCTACTCGCCCACGCACCGGAGGGCCTNGGACTCTTCGAGGGGGAGGCCGTGTCGCCGCGCTACCGGGTTTCCCTCGACGGCCGCGATGTACTGGTGGATACGCGGGTACCCATCGGTCCCGGGGAGCGGGTGATCGTGAGCGATACTCGCGGGCAGGGTCCGGGGAAGAGCGGGCTACAATGAGGAGCGCGCGAATCGCCCGGTGGCCGCTCTCGGAGGTGCGCTTCCCTCATGCCTGACCCGACGCAACCCATCGAAGTCGAGGTGGACGGGCAGACGCTACGCGTGGCGCCTGGGACCACGATCTGGCAGGCCGCGCAGCAGGCCGGCATCGAGATCCCCGCGCTCTGTCACGATCCGAAGCTCGCGCCGGTGGGCGTATGCCGCCTTTGCGTGGTGGACGTCGGCGAGCGCACCCTGGCGGCTTCCTGCGTGCGCGCCTGCGAGGCCGGCATGCAGGTGCGCACCCAGACCCCGGAACTCGAAGCGCACCGTCGTACCCTCACCGAGTTGCTGATGGCCGATCAGCCGGAGGCCTCCGAGGCGGTCCGGGAACAGAGCCTGGCGGACGACGCGCTACTCGCATTGTCGCGCCGTTACGAGGCGAAGGGAGATTCGCTGCCCGCCGCCCCACGCAGGCCGAAGGACGACAGTTCCGCGGTGATTGCCGTGGATCACGGTGCCTGCATCCTCTGTGACCGCTGCATCCGGGCCTGCAACGAGGTGCAGGGCAACGACGTGTTGAGCCGCACCGGCAAGGGCTTCGAGACGCGCATCGCTTTCGATCTCGATGCCCCCATGGGTGAGAGCACCTGTGTTTCTTGCGGAGAGTGCGCGGCGGCCTGCCCTACGGGTGCGCTGGTCGACAAGCCCGTGGGTCCGCGCCTGCGCCCCCGCGCCGACCTCGAGGCGGTGGAGAGCGTCTGCCCCTACTGCGGGGTGGGCTGCACGCTCACCTACCACGTGGATCGCCCGGCCAATGCCATCGTCTTCGCCGAGGGCCGGCAGAGCCCCGCCAGCCAGGGGCGCCTGTGCGTGAAGGGGCGCTACGGGTGGGACTACGCGGGTCACCCCCAGCGCCTGCAGCGGCCGCTGATCCGAAGAGAGGAAGCCTACCCCAAGGGCGCGCTCTCCCGGGATGTTCGCGGCGACCACGACGGCCGGCGCAGGGCGGGGGGCGTGGTCGACTACGCGGAAGTGATGCCCGCCTTCCGGGAGGCCAGCTGGGAGGAGGCCCTCGCGTTGGTCGCGCGACGCCTGGGGGCGATCAAGCAGGAGCAGGGTCCCCGCGCGCTGGCGGGTTTCGGAAGTGCCAAGTGCTCGAACGAAGAGGCCTACCTGTTCCAGAAGCTGGTGCGCGCGGTCTTTGGCAGCAACAACGTCGATCACTGCACTCGCCTGTGTCACGCTTCCAGCGTGGCGGCCCTGCTCGAGGGCATCGGCAGCGGCGCCGTCACCACCACCTACGGGGATGTCGCCAACGCGGGTGCGGTACTGGTGACGGGCTCCAACGCCACCACCAACCACCCGGTGGCCGCGACCTTCATCAAGCAGGCCAAGCGCGCGGGCACGAAGCTCATCGTCGTGGATCCTCGGCACTCCGTGCTCGCCGATCACGCCGACTGGTTCTGCCGCATCAAACCAGGCACCGACGTCGCCTTCTACAACGCCCTCATGTACGTGATCCTCGACGAGGGCCTGGCGGATCTCGACTACGTGTCGCGCCATACCGAGAACTTCGAGGCCCTGCAGGCCCGGGTCGCCGACTATCCCCCCGAGCGGGCGGCAGGGATCTGCGGCATCGAGGCGGAGACCCTCCGCGAGGTCGCGATCGCCTTCGGGAGTGCGTCGAGCGCCATCATCTACTGGGGGATGGGGATCTCCCAGCACGTCTTCGGCACCAACAACGCCCGCTGCCTGATCGCACTGGCACTGCTGACGGGCAACGTGGGGCGACAGGGTTCGGGCCTCCACCCGCTGCGCGGGCAGAACAACGTGCAGGGGGCCAGCGATGCGGGGCTCATTCCCATGATGTACCCCGACTACCAGCCCGTGGAGGATCCACAGGTGCGCGCCCGCTTCGAGGCCGCCTGGGGGCTTCCCCTCGATCCCGAGCCCGGGCTCACGGTGGTGGAGATCGTGGCCGCTGCCCTCTCGGGAGGGATCCGCGGCATGTATATCATGGGCGAGAACCCCTTCCTCTCGGATCCCAACACCAACAAGGTCCGCAAGGCCCTCGCGAACCTCGACTTCCTGGTCGTGCAGGACATCTTCCTCACCGAGACCGCAGAGTTCGCGGACGTGATCCTGCCCGCCAGCTCCTATCTCGAGAAGGAGGGCACCTACACGAATACGGACCGCCGGGTGCAGGTGGGGCGCCCGGCCCTGCAGTCGCCGGGTGAGGCGCGCCTCGACTGGCAGATCCTCTGCGAGGTGGCTACGCGCATGGGCTACCCCATGGCCTACGACTCCGCGGAGGCGATCTTCGAGGAGTTCGCGGCCTGCACGGAGTCCTACGCGAACTTCGACTACGCGAACCTGGGCGATACGGGAAAGCTCTGGCCCAATCCGGATCCCCGCGTGGACGACGGGCCGGTGGTGCTCTTCGAGGAGGGTTTCCCCACCGAGAACGGACGAGGGAAGTTCGTGCCCGTCCACTGGACGGCCGCCCCTGAGCTGCCCGACGACGGCTATCCCCTGGTCCTCAACACCGGCCGCTTGCTCGAGCACTGGCACACGGGCTCCATGACGCGCCGCTCGAAGGCCCTCGACCGCATCGAGCCCGAGGCCTTCGTGTGCCTGCACCCCGACGACGCGGAGGCCCGGGGGCTTCGGGAGGGTGTGCGGGTCCAGATACGGAGCCGCCGCGGCGAGGTCTGCTGCCGCTTGCGGGTCACCAACCGGGAGTGTCG
>JABSQX010000101.1 GCA_013215615.1 Myxococcales bacterium
GACAGCGGCTCCGCTGCGGGAGCCGACGACGCGACGCCGTCGGGTCGCGCAGGCGTCTCACTCCGACCGTAGGGCCGGAGGCCGCGGTCCCGGGGGTCCCCCACGGCCAGCCACGCCACCAGCGGCGCCAGCAGGAAAGCGCCGAGTGCGAAGATCTGGAAGGTGCCCCGCCAACCGTAGGCCTCCACCCAGCCGGCGGAGATGGGCGTCATCACGAAGCCCGCCAGCGAGATGCCGACACCCGCCACACCCAGCGCCAGCGCGCGCTTCTCGTCGAACCAGCGGACCAGCAGGGTGCTGGCAGCCACGCCCATCAAGGTGTTCGACGCGAAAGAGATCCCCAGCCCGTAGCCGAGTTGGAGATGCCAGACCGACTCCGCGCGCGACATGGCGAGGAAGGAGAGCCCCATGAAGACGGCACCCAGCGTCATGAGCAGGCGGATCGAAACCCGGGTGACGGCGCGCCCGATGAGCGGAGCCATCACGATGCCCGACACGCTCAACGCGAAGGGAACCATGTTGATGCGGGCCCGGCTCACCGCGAATTCATCCGCGGCGGAAGGCAGGACCACCGCAAAGGCGTAGAAGACCGTGGCGTTGACGACGAACTGCGTGAGGAAGACCAGCCCCACCAGGATCCAGCCGCGATGCATGGCCTCTCCACCGGGTGGCCGCCGGGCACGCAGCACCCGGCCAACTCCACACGCAGTGGGGAAGCGTTACCGTGTGCGCGACGACCCCGCAAGCGCGAGGAATCAACTCCATGAAGATCAGCATGACCCTGCCGGGCATGGACCCCGGACTGAGCCGCGAGCGACTCTTCGAGTGGTGCCGCCGCATCGAGGCGGGCCCCTTCGAGGGGCTCGCCTTCGGCGAGCGCATGGCCTTCTTGAACCCCGAACTCATCGCCATGCTGGGCGCCTGCGCGGCCTGGACCACGCGACTGCGGCTGCGCACCACCATCATCGTGATGCCCCTCCACCATCCCGTGATGCTCGCCAAGCAACTGGCGAGCCTGGACGTGCTCTCGAGCGGTCGGCTCTCGGTGGGCCTGGGGATCGGGGCTCGAGACGAGGATCTCCAGGCCGTAGACGCCGACCCCTCGCGCCAGCGCAACGCGAAGCTCGCCGAGGAGGTGGCCCTGATGCAGAGGATCTGGGCGGGGGAAACGCTGCCCGGCATGCTGCTTCCCATCGGGCCCGCGCCCCTGCAGGCGGGCGGCCCGGAACTGCTCGCCGGAGCGATGGGACCCCGCGCGGTGCGCCTGGCCGCGGAGTGGGCGGACGGTGTCACGGGCTTCACCTGGGCGGTCAGCGACGAGGAGGTCATCCCGATCTTCGAGCAGGCGCGCGCGGCCTGGTCGGAGGCGGGTCGCGGCGAACCGCGCCTGCTCACCGGCTTCTGGTACGCGCTGGGCGACGGCGGGCGCGCGCAACTCGCGGAGCACCTGGGCCGCTACATGAACTGGTTGCCCGCCGCCGAGCGGGAGGACGCGCAGCGCAGCGCCGGCCTCGCGGGCAGTCCCCAGGATCTGCGCGACGCGCTGCGCCGCATGCAGGACCTCGGCGCCGACGAGGTCAACCTGGTGCCCACCTGCGGCGACCCGGAAGAAGTGGACCGCGCCGCGGACGCGCTCGCCTCCTTCTAGCCCGGGGCCCTTCCGCGACCCCGCGCGATGGGGGCCTAGACGCGCTCGCCCGCCGCCCGGGCGCGATCCGCGACGCTGGCCTCGGCGGCGGGAATCGAGCGGATCGCCATCGCGAGGAAGATCACGCAGAGCACCAGGGGAAGCACGGCCAGCAAGAGCGCGAAGCGGAGCGAGTCGCCGTCCGAACTCCCCGAGGCGACGAGCAGATCGCTCACCCGCCCCACCGCGAAGGGCCCCAGCGCCAGCCCCACGAAGGTGTACATGAGCAGCAGCACCGCGCTCGCGATGGCGCGCATGCGGGGCAGCACGAGTTCGGTGACGATGGCCGTCGCGGAGCCCACCCAGGCCGTGTTCACCAGGTAGAAGGCCACCACCGCCGCGTAGGCGACATGGAGCGAGGAAGTGGTCAGCAGCAGCAACGCGGCGGGAATGTGCAAGACCATCACGACGAGGATCAGGGCGGCGCGGCCGCCGGGGAAGCGCTGCTTGAGGCGGTCCGAGATCATCCCTCCCCCGGTCACGCCGAGCGCCGCCCCCACGACGTTGGCGACCAAGAGCGAGAAGCCCACCTCGGTGGTGCTCACCTCGTGGGTGCGCAGCAGGAAGGGCGCCGTCCAGAACATGAACGCGTAGGTCACGAAACTGGCCGCGGAAACCCCGAGCACGGTGTGGCGCAGGGCAGCGCATTTGAAGAGCATCGCGAAGGTGGGGGGATCGCGGAGCGAAAGGCCCTGGGCCCATGAGAAGGTGGCGTAGAGGCCGATCGCCAGGGCCACCCACTGCTCGGGCGCCCCCACCCACGCGAGCATGCCGGTCGCCGCCAGCGCGAGCAGCAGCGCGCCGAGCAGATTGGCGCCGATCTGCCGCGACGAAGCCCCGGCACGCCGCAGGCTGCGAAACGTGAAGGGCGGGATGACGGTGCCGAGTTCTTCGAGCAGCATGCGGCCCGGCCGCTCTTCGATCTCTCCCGGCGGCAAGCCCTCCTGCGAGCCCCGAACCGGCTCGCGCAGCGTCCACACCCAGCACGCCAGCGCGAGGCCCGGCAACCCCACCAGGAAGAAGGCCGCCTGCCAGCCCCGCAGGCCCCACCAGCCGATGCCGCCCGGGAAGACCTGGTCCCAGCGGTCCAGCACGAAGCCGCCGAGGAAGAGGCCCAGGCCCTGCCCCACGTAGAGCCCTCCCGCGTAGAGGGAGAGCGCGGTGGCGCGCAGGCGCGGCGGAAAGTAGTCGGTGAGCATCGCGTAGGCGGCGGGGGTGGCGCTGGATTCGCCGACGCCGACCCCGATCCGATACGCGCCCAGCGTCAGGGCGCTACGCGCAGTGCCCGAGAGCGCGGTCATCACGCTCCAGAGCGCGAGCCCCATGGCGATCACCTTCTTGCGAATCCAGCTGTCGGAGAGGCGTGCCAGCGGAATGCCGAAGACCGCGTAGAAGACCGCGAAGGCGGTGCCGTAGAGGAAGCCCAGCTGCGCGTCGCTGACTTCGAGATCCTCCTTGATGGCCTCGGCGAGGATCGACAGGATCTGCCGATCGAGGAAGTTCATCATGTAGACCAGCGCCAGCACGCCGAGCGCGTACCAGGGGTAGCGGGCGCTGATCTCCGGGGCTTCGCTGGGCTTCGCCTCGCTCACGGCGGCGCCAGCATACACGCGCGCCAGCCCCGCGCACCGGAAGCGGGATCAGCGGGGGCCCAGGATCTCCATCAGCCAGGCGTGGTAGTCGGGGTCGCAGTCCGTGGGATCCAGTACCAGGATCTTGGGGACGTCGTAGGAGTGCAGTTCCCGCAGTCGCCGGCGGGCCGCGGCGGCCTTCTCGTCGGCGGTCTCCATGAAGAGCAGCACCTCCTCGTCGTGGCAGATCTCGCCCTCCCACCAATAGTGGGAGCGCACGCCCGGGACGACGTTCGCGCAGCCGATCAGCCGCTCCTCGAGCAGCGTCTCCACCAGCGCATCGGCTTCCTGGGCCGAACAGGTGGCAAAGAGAATCCGCATGCCAGCCTCCTGCGATGGGCGGGATTATGCCGCATGCTGCGGCCGGGATGTCGGCGAGCGTAGGCGCAGAGCAGACGGGCGCAAAAGACGAAACCCTCCGGGCCTTCGTGGGCGTTGCCCCCGGCAGCGCGCTGCGAGCGGCGCTGGCCCACGTGCGCGACGCGCTCGCGAGCGCCGACTTCGGGGACGGCCTGCGCTGGGTGCCCGCCGAAAACCTGCACCTCACCCTGCGCTTCCTGGGCGAGGTGCCGCGGGCGAGCTTGCCAGCGCTGATTTCCGCGTTGCGCGATGGCCTGGGCGAACAGCCGAGCTTCGAACTCCCCCTCGAAGGCATCGCGCTCTTCCCGAGCGCCCGCCGGCCGCGCGCCCTCGTCGCTGCGCTGCCCGGCGCGCGGCGCCTCGAGGAACTGGCGGCCGCCGTGGAGGCCGCAGTCCGCGAGGGCGGGCTGCCCCCGGAGCGCCGCCTCTTCCGCCCGCACATCACGCTGGCGCGCGTTCGTCGCGGGCAGCGGGCGGGCGAACTGCCCGGCATCCCCTTCGAGGCACCCCACCTCGCGGTGGAGCGCGTCACCCTCTACCGCAGCGTGCTCGCGTCCTCGGGCGCCCGCTATTCGAGCCTCGAGGACATCGCGCTGGGCGAATCCACNGCGCGCTGAAAACCCGGCGAGCGCGGAGCCCGCGGACGCCGCCGTTGGGGCGCCGGGGCTTTCGACTATGCTCGCCCCCAAGCCACGCGCAGGCGGCGTTTCGTGGAGGTCGAACACTGAAGCTGGGCATCAACTATCCGGCGGGCCCCACCTCGCTGCCGCCCGCGCGCTTCGCGCAACTCGCGGAAGCGCTGGGCTTCGAGTCGATCTGGGCCGGCGAGCACCCGGTGATCCCCGCGGAGATCCGGGGCGACTACCCGCAACTCGTGGACGGCGACCTCCCGGAGGCCTACAAGCGCGTGGGCGATCCCCTGATCTGCCTCGCCCAGGCGGCGGCGGTCACCGAGCGCTTGAAACTGGGCACCGGCGTGTGCCTGGTCACCGAGCGCAACCCGCTGCTGCTCGCCAAGGAACTCGCCACGCTGGATGCGCTCTCGAAGGGGCGCTTGATCCTGGGCGCGGGCGCCGGCTGGCTGCGCGAGGAACTCGAGGCGATGGGGACCGACTTCGCGACCCGCTGGCTGCGGCTCCGGGAGTCCGTGGAGGCGATGCGCGCGCTCTGGAGCGGGGAGCCCGCGGAGTACCACGGCGAGTGCATCGACTTCCCGCCCGTGCTCTGCGAACCCAGGCCCGCGCGCCCGGAGGGCATCCCGGTGCTGGTGGGGGCCGGCGGGCCCCGCGGCATCGCCGAGGCGGCGGCCTGGGGGGACGGCTGGTACCCGGTGGTGGACTCCCCGGAGAGCCTGGCCCGGGGCGTCGAGGCGCTGCGCGCCCGCTGCGCGGAGACGGACCGGGACTTCGGGCGCCTCGAAGTCAGCGCGCTGGTGGGGGTGAGTGCCGCGAGCGCCGAGCCCTCGCTGCTGCGCGCCTACGAGGCCGCCGGCGCACACCGCCTGGTGGTGGCCCTGGGGGGTGACGCGGACGCAAGCTCGCTGCGCGCCCTGGACCCCCTGGACGCCGCGCACACCGAGCGGAGCCTCGAGGAACTCGCCGGGCGACTGCTCGACCGCTGACCCCGGCCGCAGCGAGGCGACGGCGAGGCTCGATCGGCCGTAAGTGCCCGGGAAACCTCCACTCGATCGATCAACACCGACCCTGCTAACAAAAAAACAACTTTCTTCGCCACCACCTCGAAAATTCCGCCACTTCCCCCCCCGAGCAGTGACGATCCCCTGGGAAGGAGAGCGCTGCCCATTCGC
>JABSQX010000102.1 GCA_013215615.1 Myxococcales bacterium
GGCACGTAAAAGCCCACCACCTCCTCTTCGAAGACCGCCAGCGAGGCCTCGACGAGATCGCGATCCGGGGGCCAAAGACCCAGCGTCACCAGAGATTCGCGGAAGGCGTAGAGCTGCTCCTCCTCCCACTGGCCCTCGATCACGCGTTGCATGATTCCCTTCACCTGGGCCTGCGTGACCGGAAGCGCCCGCAGATCCACGGGACGAGGGGTTCCGGTCACGTCCTCCGCGCGGGAGGAGAGGCGCTCGAAGGCTTCCTCCTCGAGGCGCCCCTCGGAGACCAGCGAGTGCGCACAGCCCAACAAGCCAATCGCTGCAGCCGTGGCCCCCGCCACCCCCCGGAGGCGACCCCCCACTAGCCCGCGTAGGCGGCGCGCAGCGCCGCGCAGGCCTCCTCCACGGCATCCCGCGCTCGATCCAGCACGATCCCCATGCCAAAGAAGCCGTGGAACATCCCGTCGTAGCGGGAGGTCGTGACCGCCACTCCCGCTTCGCGCAGGCGCACCGCGTAGGCCTCGCCTTCGTCGCGCAACGGATCGAATTCGGCGGTGATGCAGAGGGCGGGCGGCAGGCCTCCGAGAGCCTCGACACGCAGTGGCGAGGCGTGGGGGTGCGCGCCGTCACCGGGATCCTTCAGGTACTGCCGCCAGAACCACTTCATGTGGTCCCGGGTGAGGAAGTAACCCTCGGCATTCTCCGAGTAGGAGGGCGTGTCGAACGCGCAGTCGGTCACGGGGTAGATGAGCAGTTGGAAACACAGCGCGGGGCCCTGGCGCTCGCGCGCCATCAGTGTCACCACCGCCGTGAGGTTGCCGCCCGCGGAATCGCCGCCCACCGCCAGCCGCGTCGCGTCGATGTCGAGGCTGGCTGCGTTCTCTGCCACCCAGCGCGTGACCGCGTAGCAATCCTCGGGCGCGGCGGGAAAGGGGTCCTCGGGCGCCATCCGGTAATCGACCGAGACCACCACGCAACCCGCACCGTTGCAGAGCGTACGGCAGCTGCCGTCGTGGGTGTCGAGGCTGCCGATCACGAAGCCGCCGCCGTGAAAGTAGACGAGGCCGGGATGCGGCCCCTCGCCCGGGGGCCAGTAGATGCGGACGGGCACGTCTCCCGCCGGACCCGGTAGCGCGCGTTCTTCCACCCGCGCGACCTCTTCGACCTCGGCGGGCGCCACGGCGCCCTGTTCCATGACCGCGCGCGCACCTTCCACCCCCAGGGTCTCGAAATCGGGAATGGGGGGCATGGCTTCCAACAGGGCCTTGGCCTGGGGGTCGAGGGGCATGGCTTCCTCCTGGGTGAGGTCTGCATGATCCGGGAGCGAGGTGGCTCCTGCAAGCGGGAAACGCCAAGCTCCAGGACAGTCGTGGACTTCACCTCGCGCCCTACTCTGCGCGGCTACGGGGGAGCCGTAGCAGCGGGCCACTATCTGGCCGCCCAGATCGGCGCCCAGGTGCTGGCCGAGGGCGGCAACGCGGCAGACGCCGCCTGCGCGATGGGCTTCGCGCTGGCGGTCCTGGAACCCACCCAGAACGGCCTGGGGGGCGAAGTCCCGATGCTGGTATGGGACGCCCGCGACGAGCGCGCCCACTGCGTCTCCGGCCAGGGCCCCGCGCCGGCCGGCGCATCCATCACGCGATTGGCAGAACTCGGGGTGGAACGCATTCCCCCCGACGGCTTCCTCCCCGCCGCGGTGCCCGCCGCCCTGGACGCCTGGTGCCTGCTCCTCGAGCGCCATGGGAGCTGGACACTCTGCCAGGTACTGGAGCCCGCGCGCGGCCTCGCGGAGCGCGGCTTCCCCATGTACCCCTTCCTGCAGGCAGTGCTGCGCTACGTCGAGGCCCGCTTCCGCGAAGAGTGGCCGAGCAGCGCGGAGATCTACCTGCCGTTGCGCGGCGTCGGGGAGCGACAGACCAATCCGGCCCTGGGGCGCTTCCTGGCGTCCCTCGCGGATCACGAGAGCGCCGCGGGAGGAGGGCGGGAAGCGGGCATCCGCGCGGCGCGCGATCACTTCTACCGGGGTGCCCCCGCCGAAGCCATCGAGCGCTTCCTGCAGAACCCCGTGCGCGATGCCGAGGGCCATACGCGGGTTGGCCTGCTCGCCGCCGAGGACCTCGCGCGCTACCAGGGCCGCGTCGAGGAGCCCGCCGGCATCGACTACCGGGGCGCGCGGGTGTGGAAGACACCGCCCTGGGGCCAGGGACCGGTGCTCCTGCAACAGCTCTCCCTGCTCGAAGGCTTCGACCTCCGCGCCATGGGGCGGGGCAGCGCCGACGCACTGCACACCTGGGTCGAGGTCGCCAAGCTTGCATTCGCGGACCGCGAGGCCTGCTACGGGGATCCGGACTTCTGCGAGGTTCCTCTCGAGGAACTGCTTTCCCCGGAATACGCGGCCCGGCGACGCGCGCTCGTCGATCCCGAACGAGCGAGCTTCGCATTGCGTCCGGGCTTGGGGGCACTGCCGGCGGGTTGGCCACTGGTCGCGCGGGACGACGCCACGCTCCCCCAGGAGCCCGGCGCGTTGGCGAGCGCCCACGGGCGGCGGGACACCACGCAGTTGGTCGCCGCCGATCGCCATGGCAACCTGGTCGCCGCCACGCCCAGCGGCGGTTGGATCCCCACCTCTCCGGTCATTCCGGAGCTGGGCTTTCCCATGGGCACCCGCCTGCAGATGGCGGTGCTGGATCCGCAGCACCCCAACGCACTGGCGCCGGGAAAGCGCCCGCGCACGACCCTCTCTCCCTCCCTTGCCCGCCTGCCCGACGGACGCTTGCTCGCCTTCGGGACGCCGGGAGGAGACCAGCAGGATCAATGGCCCAGTCACTTCCTGCTCGACCTCGTGGATTTCGGGGCCACCGATCTACAGGCCGCCATCGATGCACCCACGCTGCACAGTGAGCACATGCCCAGCTCCTTCTATCCCCGTCATGCTCGCCCCGGCGTGCTCTCCGTGGAAGACCGCCTCGATGCGTCGATTCTCAGCGAGCTTGCCCGGCGTGGACACCGCATCGAGCGCAAGGGCGGCTGGGAACACGGGCGCGTGATGGCGGTGACCCGCCGCGACACGGACGGCCTCTGCGAGGCAGCGGCCTCGCCGCGCCACGCAGTCGCCTACGCGATCGCGCTTCCCTGAGACCCGCCGGCCGACGGAGCGCCGAGATCGGGATGACGCCGCGGAAGCGCTACGCTCGCCAGCCGTCATGGAGCTCGATCACGTTCTCATCCGGGGCGCCCGGGAACACAACCTGCGCTCTATCGACGTCAAGATCCCCAAGAAGAAGCTGGTGGTGCTGACGGGCGTCTCGGGCTCCGGAAAATCCTCCCTGGCCTTCGACACCCTCTACGCAGAGGGCCAACGGCGCTACGTGGAATCCCTCTCCGCCTACGCGCGCCAGTTCCTGGGGCAGATGGAGAAGCCCCACTACGACACCATCCGCGGGCTGGCTCCCACCATCTCCATCGAGCAGAAGACCACCGGCAGCAACCCCCGCTCCACGGTGGGCACCATCACGGAGATCTCCGACTACCTGCGCGTGCTCTGGGCCCGCGTGGGCACCCAGTACTGCCACCAGTGCGGTGATCCGGTGCGCGGCCAGAGCGCGGAACAGATCGCCCGTGAGCTGGCGGGGGCCGCCGCCGGCACGCGGCTGGTGGTGATGGCGCCCCTGTTGGTGAACCGCAAGGGAGAGCACCGGGAGCTGCTCGCCGAAGCGCGCCGAGCGGGTTACGTGCGCCTGCGCGTGAACGGCGAAATCGTGCTCGCCGAGGACGTCCAGCAACTCGACAAGCGGCGCAAACACAGCGTCGAGGTGGTGGTGGACCGCCTCGTGGTCAAGAAGAGCGTCACCTCTCGGCTCACCGGCTCCGTGGAAACCGCCCTGGAGCTCGGCAAGGGCATGCTGATCGTCTCCGGCCAGGGCGAGGGCGACCGCGTCTACTCGGAGAAGATGGCTTGCGCGCGCTGCGCGATCTCCTTTCCTGAACTCACGCCCCAGGCCTTCTCGTTCAACAGCCCCCAGGGCATGTGCGTGGAGTGCAACGGCCTGGGCTCGCGGGTGGAGATCGATCCGGAGCGCGTGATCCCAGACGAAGCTCTTTCCCTCGACGAGGGCGCCATCAAGAGCTGGGGGCCCAACGTCTCTCAGAAGGTGGGCTGGGCGTCGGGCTTCCGCGCCCAGATCGTCGCGGAACTGGGCGTGGACACCGACAAGCCCTGGCGCAGGCTTCCCAAGCGCCAGCGTGAGGCGCTGCTCTGGGGAACGGGCGATCGCAGCTACGCGGTTCGCTGGGAAGGGCGCAGCAGCAAGGGGCGCATGGACATCGAGTGGGAAGGTGTGATTCCGCGCCTCGAGCGGCGCTTCATGCAAACGGGATCGGAGCGCGCCAAGCGCTGGTACGGGCAGTTCATGGGCGACGCGATCTGCAAGCTCTGCGAGGGCAACCGCCTGCGCGCGGAGAGCGCGGCGGTCCGCGTCGGTGGCTACAGCATCGTGGAGATCTCCGCGCTCACGGTGGAAGAAGCGCGGCGCTTCTTCCGCGACATCCAGTTGGAGGGAGCCGCTCGGGAAATCGCCGCGGAAGTCCAGAAGGAGGTGCGCGGCCGGCTCGACTTCCTGGCCGCGGTGGGCCTGGGTTATCTCTCGCTCGACCGTGCGGGCCCCAGCCTCTCGGGCGGCGAGGCCCAACGCATCCGGCTGGCGAGCCAGGTGGGTTCCGAGCTCACCGGAGTCATCTACATCCTCGACGAGCCCTCCATCGGGCTCCACCAGCGCGACAACAAGCGGCTGCTCGCGACCCTCGAGCGCATGCGCGACATCGGCAACACCGTGGTGGTGGTGGAGCACGACGAAGAGACCATCCGCAGCGCCGACCACGTGATCGACTTCGGGCCGGGAGCAGGCGTGCTGGGCGGTCGCATCGTGCACGCGGGCACTCCGAAGAGCCTGGAGCGCAACCGCCGCTCCCTCACGGGCAGCTACCTGGCGGGCCGCAAGCGCATCGACGTTCCCCCGCGCAGGCGCACCGCCACCGGCGCGCTCAAGATCCAAGGTGCCAGCGAGAACAACCTCGATAACCTCGACGTCGAGATCCCCCTCGGCGTGCTCACCGCCGTCACGGGCGTCTCCGGCGCCGGCAAGTCGACCCTGGTCAACGACATCCTGTACCCCGCCCTGGCTCGCCGGCTGCACAACAGCACGCTGCGCATTGGCAGCCACCGCGGCGTCCACGGGCTGCAGGAGCTCGACAAGGTGATTCGCATCGACCAGCGGCCGATCGGACGCACGCCGCGCAGCAACCCCGTCACCTACATCAAGGTCTTCGACGAGATCCGGCGCCTCTTCGCCACCCTGCCGGAATCCCGCCTTCAGGGCTACAAGCCCGGGCGCTTCTCCTTCAACGTGAAGGGCGGTCGGTGCGAGGCCTGCCAGGGCGACGGGGTGCGCTGCATCGAGATGCACTTCCTGCCGGACGTCTACGTGAAGTGCGAGGAGTGCGCGGGGCGGCGCTTCAACGAGGCCACGATGCGTATCACCTACAAGGGGCACTCCATCGCCGACGTGCTGGAACTCACCGTGCGGGAGGCTGCCGAACTCTTTTCCGCCCACAAGAAGGTGGCGGGTCCGCTGGCGCTGCTGATGGACGTGGGCCTCGACTACCTGCACCTCGGACAGTCCTCCCCCACCCTCTCGGGAGGCGAAGCTCAGCGCATCAAACTGGCCCGGGAACTCGCCAAGCGGGCCACGGGTCGCACCCTCTACCTGCTCGACGAGCCCACGACGGGCCTGCACTTCGACGATGTCCGCAAGCTCATCGAGGTCTTGAACCGCCTGGTGGACGGGGGCAACAGCATCGTGGTCATCGAGCACAACCTGGACATCGTGAAGACCGCGGACTGGGTGATCGACCTGGGCCCCGAGGGCGGGCCCGACGGCGGGCGGGTGGTGGCCGAAGGCACACCCGAGAGCCTGGCCCGCATGCGGGGCTCCCAGACCGGCAAGCACCTGAAGGCCACGCTGGCCTCGGCGCGCCGATGAGGTGCATCGCGCCCGCCGCGGCTGCACTGCTCTCCGCCCTGCCCGTGGGCGCTCGCGCAGCCGGCGTCGACGACCTGCTCAATGACGCGCTGGCGCCCTTCGCGAGCTGGCTGTACAGCGTGATCTTCTACGAAGTCTCCGTGGGAGGCGTCTCCTTCCCGTGGATCGTGGCCTGGCTGATCGTGGGAGCCCTCTACTTCACCGTCTACTTCCGCGGCATCAACCTCCGGGGCATGGGGGAGGCGCTGGCGCTGCTGCGCCCGGGCGCAGACGAAAAGGAGGGCCCGGGCGAGATCTCCCACTTCCAGGCGCTGGCCACCGCGCTGTCGGGCACGGTGGGCGTGGGAAACATCGCCCACGTGGCGGTGGCCATCTCGATCGGGGGACCCGGCGCCATCTTCTGGTTGATCGTCGCCGGGCTGCTCGGCATGGCGTCGAAGTTCGTGGAGTGCACGCTGGGCGTGAAGTACCGCGTCCAGCACCCGGACGGCTCCGTTTCGGGCGGCCCCATGTTCTACCTGCACCGGGGGCTCGCGGAGCGCGGTTGGCCGCGCCTCGGCCGCGGCCTCGCCATCTACTACGCGATCTGCATCAGCGTNGGCTGCCTGGGAGTGGGCAGCATGTTCCAGTCCAACCAGGCCTACGTGCAGTTCCAGGGCGTCACCGGGGGAGAGGCCAGCTTCTTCGCGGGACGTGGCTGGTTTTTTGGACTGATCCTCGCCGTGCTGGTGGGGGCCGTCACGATGGGCGGAATCCGCAGCATCGCGCGGGTGGCGGGACGTCTGGTCCCCTTCATGGCGCTTCTGTACGCCGGGTCCGCGCTCTTCGTGATCGCCGCCAACTTCACGCGCATCCCCGAGGCGATCCGCCTGATCGTGACCGGTGCCTTCGCGCCGGAGGGAGTGGCGGGAGGAGCGGTGGCAGTGATGATGCTGGGCTTCCGGCGCGCAGCCTTCTCGAACGAGGCCGGTATCGGATCGGCGGCCATCGCGCACTCGGCGGTGCGCACCGACGAGCCCATCACCCAGGGCCTGGTAGCGCTCCTCGAGCCCTTCATCGACACGGTGGTGGTCTGCACGCTGACGGGGCTCGTGATCACCCTCACCGTCTACGACCCGGCGCTGGGAAGCCAGGGCATCAGCGGCGTGGAACTCACCTCGAGCGCCTTCGCGAGCGTGATCTCCTGGTTCCCCTATGTACTCGCGGTGGTGGTGATGCTCTTCGCCTACTCGACGATGATCGCCTGGTCGTACTACGGCCTGT
>JABSQX010000103.1 GCA_013215615.1 Myxococcales bacterium
AAACTCCCGGCTTCGGAGCGCGAGCCGCTCTTCCGCGCCTGCGACCGCCACCTGCGGCGCCTGGTCTCGGTCCTCGAGCCCGAGTGGGTGGTGGGCATCGGGGCCTTCGCGGAGCAACGCGCCCGGCAGGCGCTGGGCGATGAACTCAAGATCGGCCGCATCCTGCACCCGAGCCCCGCGAACCCCCGGGCCCAGCGAAACTGGAGCGGGCAGGTGCGCGAGGAACTGATCGCCCAGGGCATCTGCGCGAAACCTGCGCGCCGCCGGACGGCGAGATAGACGCGCGGGCGAGGCCCGCCGGGAGGCCGGCTCGCGATCACTCGGAGGCCTCGCCTGGATCCTCCGCGGAGACTCCGCGCCCGCTAGCTCCGGGCCACTCCTCGAGCGCGCGCCGGTAGCTCGCGTAACGAGGCTGATCGACGGCCAGCTTCGCGAGGGTGGTGGCGCGCAGGTGCTCGACGAGACCGGGCGAATCGAGCCCGATCTCGCCTTCACGGATGCGACGGCAGAGTTCGAGCTCCAGTTCCTCGAAACTCCCCCGCCGATCCAGCAACTCGCCCAGGCGCTCGAGCGCCAAGCGCTCCTGCGATTCCGCGTGCTCGAGTTCTCGCTCCACGATCCCCAGCGCGTTGGCGGCCACCCGGGCGTGGAAAGCGCGGCGGCCCTCGAGGGCGGGCATGACCTCCCCTTCGAGGAAGGCGCGAATCGTGGCCAGCAGCTCTCGTCGGGTCGGGCGGTCGTACATGGAACCCTCACGGCGCCAACAAGCGCAGCAGGTCGACCTCGGCCTCCGAGGCGCGACGACCGATGGCGGCGCGCTCCACGGAGTCGTCGAGCCCGCTCTTCCAGATGCCGTACATGCCCACGCAGATGACCCCCCACTTGAGGGCACCGAAGACCTCCCAGAAACGCACGCGTTCCGGCTCCACGCTGCGGCCTCCCGCCGCTTCGTAGGCACGGTACAGGTCCTCCCGCTCGCCGAAGCCCCCCACCGCGCGATCGATTTCGCCGAAGCGCCAGGGGGGAACACAGAGCCAGCCCAGGTCCTCCATGGGGTCTCCCCTGTGCGCGAGTTCCCAGTCGAGCACCCCGGTGACCCCGGACTCCTCGACGAGCAGGTTGCCGTTTCGGAAGTCCCCGTGTACCAGCGCGGCTTCCACCGCGTCGGGTCTGCACTCCTCGAGGAAGCGGAAGGCCAACTCGAAGACGGGGTGGGGCTGGGCGAGTTCGTCGTAGACGCGGCGGTTGTGCGCGATCTGCTCCGCCGCACCCAGGCTCGGAAGACCCGCCAGGTCCTCGCAGGGGACCCGGTGGAGCCGGGCGAGGATCGCACCGCACTGCGCGGCCATGCGCGGCCGGGCCGCCGCGAAACGCTCCTCGCGCAGGATGCGACGCGCCAGCGTCTCCCCGGGCATGCGCTGCATCACGTAGCCCACGCCGATGCCGTGAGAGGCGTCCAGCACGCAGTGGACCCGCGGCGCGGGAACCCCCGACTGTTGGGCAAGCGCGACCAGGGCGGCCTCCACCTCGATGGGCAGGGAGGCGCCGCCCGCCTCCGTACCGCCGAGACGCCCGCGCAGCACCAGCGGCAGCGGCCCCTCGTCGCACTCGGCTTCGAACGCCCAGGTCTCCGCGCTGGCCCCGCCGGAGAGCCGGCGCAGGTCGCGGAGCCCGCGAAAACCCGCCAAGCACGCCTCCAACGCCCGGCCCAGGCCGGCCTCGAGGGCCGCGGGATCCGCCACGTCCCGGGCTACCGGACCTGGCGCAGGAACTCGGAGAGCCCGTAGCCCGTGCGCTCCCCGCAGCGCCAACGCGTCATGCCCTCGCCGATGTGGGTGAGCAGACCCTCTCGGCGATTGCGCAGCGGGATGTAGGACTGGACGTCGCCGTGGAACTCGAGGGTCTGCCCGGAGGTGGTCTCCACCCGCGCCTCCACGGAGCGGTGTTCCAGGCCGTCCGCCGCGTACTCGGCGTGCAGCGTACCCCCGGTGATCCCTTCGATCTCGTCGCCGCGGACGATCATCCCCCCCACCCGCTCTTCCCCGGGCGCTCGGCGGATGAAGGAGAGCGCGGCGCCGAAATCCGCCCCAAAGTTCAGGGTGAGCCACTCGTAGCCGTCGATGGCCTGCCAATGCCGCGGCCCCCAGGAGTGGTCGCGCAGGCCGAAGCCCTGGATCGGGAAGCGCTCTGCCTCGATCTGCAACTCCCCCTCCACCGCCATGTGCTGCTCGTAGTGGGCACGGGCGAACTGCTGCTCGGCGGGCAACTCCTGCTCCTGCCGGCTGCCCGAGCTCCCCGCCATGGGCCCCACGGCGTCGTGCACGAGATCGAGGGACACGTCGAGGCGCGGGCTCTCGCGGAAGGCCTCGCGGGGCTCGGCCATGCGCCGCGGCTCCCGGAGTTCCAGCACCCGCCCCGCGTAGCTGGTGCGAAGCTTCTGGCCGGGCTCCAGCACTTCGAAGCGCAACCCCCCCGCGTCGAAGGCCTCGTTGTTCGAGATGGGCTCGCGCCCGAAGCTGAAGAGCACGCGGCCGTCGGGGAGATACAGGGTGACGGTCTTCTCCGCGCGTCCCTCGTTGGCCCGGTTTCCCAGCCTCACGAAGCCACCGATGCGCCGCTCCGGATCGAAGAAGTTGAAGTAGGCGCTCTCGTTGAAGTTGGGCTCCGGGCCCAGGGGGTGCGTGTAGTCGTCTTCCGGAACCAGGTTGCCGACGATGCGCGCCATGGGACCTCCTCGCGAGAGCCCATTCTATCACCACGAGGGGCACCCGGGCCTCCCTCGCCGCATTCCCGCGCTCCCAGCCGCGCCGCAACGAGGCCGGGCGCCTCTTGCTGCGTCAGTTGGCGACCAGCAGGCGCAGACGATTGCCGACGCGCTCCGAATAGTCGGCCAGATCGGCGATCCAGAGGATGACCTGGTGCCAGAAGACCGTGGCCACACCCAGTTGCTCTTCCAACCCGAACAGCGCACGCGCTGCCTGGTCCTGGAGTTCGTCGGTCTCGGTCTCAATCTCTCCGAGCTTCGAGATCATCCCCACGACGCGAGCCACTTCCCGATCCCCGAAACCCGTCTCGACCAGCTCGTCGAGTTCGTCGATGACGGCCTGGCCCTGCTCGCAGGCGGCCACCACGCGCTTCGCGAGCGCGAGCACCGGCTCGGCGAGTTGCGCGGGGAGGTGCATGCCGCGCTGGTCGACGAGTTCCGCGATGTCCTGCGTGACGTCGGCAATCGAATCCTGGCAGTCCAGGATCTCCAGCATGTCGCGCCGCTCCATCGCCATCAGCAGGCGACGCGGCATGTGGCCGCGAATTTCGTGTTTGAGTTCGTCCGCACGGTGTTCCAGCCGATCGATCTCGGCCCGGCACGCCGCGATGGCGTCGTCGTCTCCCACCACCATCGCCTCCACGAGCGGGACCACTTGCCGGCCACACTCCACGGCGGCATGCATGTGCTCCTGCATGGGCCCGATGGGCGACCGGCTCACGAGCTTATCGATCCAAGCCATGTGGCCCTCCTAGGGGCTGAGAAGTCCCTTGAAGAAGTAATAGAAGAAGATCGACAAAGCGGCCGCAATGGGGAGCGTGGCCACCCAGGACGCGATGATGCTGCCGACGACGCGCAGGTCGAGAGCGCCGATCCCCCGCGCCAGCCCCACACCGAGAACGGCTCCGACCAGCGTATGGGTGGTGGAGACCGGGATGCCCATGCGCGAGGCCAGCACGATGGTGGTCGCCGTCGCCAACTGCGCCGCGAAGGCACGACTCGGCGTGAGTTCCGTGATCTTCTTCCCCACCGTCTCCATCACCCGGTAACCCCAGGTCGCGAGGCCGATCATGATCCCCACCCCGCCGATGGCCAGCATCCACGGGGCCAGCGGCGCCTTGCCGGCGACTTCGTCAGTGCTGACGGCACTCGCGACGGCGGCGAGGGGGCCGATGGAGTTGGCGACATCGTTCGACCCGTGCGCGAAGGCCACCGCGCAGGCGGTGAGGATCGTGAGAACCACGAACACACGCTCGACCCGATCGAAACGCTGCTCCGNCGCGTGTGGCTTCCTCGCCACCCGCCGGATGAAGAAGAGCCCGATCGCCGCTCCCACCAGGCCGATCAGCATGGAGACCAGCACGGCCTCGGGGAACTCGAGGTCGAGATTCAGGTTCTTCAGGCCCTTGAAGAGCGTGACGAGAGCAATCACGAAGAATACGAAGAAGAAGAAAAAGGGTCCGAACTTCTGTATTTGCTCCACTGGGTGTTCTCGGTCCAGGATCTTCGCACGGGTGAACTGGAAGATCGCGTAGGCCGTAACCCCCGAGAGCAGGGGAGAGGTGATCCACGAGACTGCGATCTGCCCGACCTTCGACCACTCCACCGCATCCACTCCGATCGCGACGGCGCCGAAGCCCACGATGGCGCCCACGATGGCATGGGTGGTAGAGACCGGAAGGCCGTAACGGGTCGCGCCGAGGAGCAGCGTGGCCGCTGCGGCGAGTGAAGCGAGCATGCCATGGATCAACTGGTCCCTCGTCACCAGGTCCATGTCGATCATGCCCTTGCGGACGGTGTCGGTCACGTGGCCCCCGGCCAGGAACGCACCGAGGAACTCGAACAGTGCAGCCACGATGACAGCTGCGAAAATCGTCAACGCACCGGATCCAACGCTGGTTCCCATCGCGTTGGCGACGTCGTTGGCGCCGATCGCCCAGGCCATGTAGAAGGCCAGGATCGCCGCGATCCACAACGTGAGCGGCACGGCGCTCAGAAGATCCATGTTCTTCGCCTCTTCCCCGTTGGCCGCAGCAAACTATAGGGAAAGGTCTCGCGTCCGCGAAGGACCCCGCGCGATCCGCCACAGCGCGGCCACGGAGTGCCCAATCTTCGGGGAGGCCCCACGGGCAGGGGTCGATTCCGAGAAGCAGTGCGGATATCGTGACGTCGAAACAGTCGAGGCGGAAAGAGGAGCCACTCTTTCGACGCGACCCCACATCCGACCCGACACCACCCCATGAGGACGACTCTCTTGCGCATCATCGCGTCCATCTGTGGAATCATCGCCTGTGCGGCCTTCTCCCTTCCCACCAACGCCGACCCGGAACGTGGCTCCTTCGACCAGGGGATCCTCGACGCCCTGCGCGAGCAGGGCGCCATCTCCGACGCGCAGTACCGCGAACTCGAAGCCCGCATCGACCGCGGGGAAACACCGCCGGCGAGCGCGGGAGAGGCGGACTCCGGCTGGAAGTTCCGCTGGAGGGACGGTTTCAGACTCGACAGCGACGACGGGCGCTTCAAGCTCAAGTTCGGCGGCCGCATCCAACTCGACGGCGCGGTGATCAACGACTCCTCGGGAAACATCCTCGCCGATGACATCGGGACCGAGTTTCGTCGCGCTCGCATCTTCTTCGAGGGCAAACTCTTCGAGCACCTGATCTTCACGGCGCAGTACGAGTTTGCGGGTAGCGAGAAAGACGGCCAAGACGACGCGAAGACCGACTTCAAGGACCTCTACGTGGGTCTGCGGAATCTGCCGTGGGTGGGGACCGTGAAGGCCGGGCGCTTCAAGGAGGCCTTCGGTCTCGAGGCGCTCGCCAGCAGCAAGTACATCACCTTCATGGAGCGCTCGCTGCCGACCGTGGCCTTCGCGCCGAGGCGAAGCACGGGTGTGGGCTTCCAGAACACGGCCTTCGACGAGCGCATGACCTGGGCGATCGGGGGATTCTTCAGCAATACCCCCGATGGGGCCAGTTACCTGGGGAACAAATCCGACTACCAGGTCACTGGNCGNGTGACCGGCCTGCCCCTCTACGCCGACGGCGGCCGCCGACTCCTGCACCTGGGCCTGGCCTACAGCCACGCCTTCAAGGGCTCGAATGCCGAAGAAGTCGTGGAGGTCGAGAACTGCACGACNAANCCAGNCACGGAGGTCGAAACCTGCACAGTCGACCGCGAGACCGAAAACTTCCCCTACCCGCAGGTCGACTTCGACACGCGCCCCGAAGCCCACCTGGCGGGCGAGCTCGTCAACACCGGAGACGAGCCCGGCAAGGGCGTCGACAAGCTGGGCATCGAGCTCGCCCTCCTCTGGAACTCGTTCTCCCTGCAGAGCGAGTTCATGCCCATCTGGGTCGAGGGCACGGGATACCTCGATGACGACGGCGACTACCAGCCCGCAAAGGACCTCTTCTTCTGGGGCGTCTACGTCCAGGCCAGCTGGTTTCCCACCGGCGAGCACCGCAACTACGACACCAACAAGGGGATCTTCAAGCGCGTGAAGCTGAAAGAGAACTTCTCGCTCTCCCAGGGCACCTGGGGCGCACTGGAACTGGCGGCCCGCTACTCGCACCTGGATCTCAACGACAACGGCGTGCGCGGTGGCATCGAGAACAACGTGACCCTGGGCGCCAACTGGTACCTCTACTCGAACCTGCGACTGATGCTCAACTGGGTGCACGCCCAGCGCGCCCACATAAAACCCGGCTCTAGAATGTTGAACGGCGGCCGAGCGGACATCGTGGAGGGACGCATCTCCTTGGACTTCTGACATGCCCGATGGCTTCATCCTCCAACCCGGCTACCGGGTCCGCGACGGCTTGCCCGTCCTGCAGCTCTTCGGGCGCCTCGCCGAGGGGCCCGCCTTCCTGGTGGAAGACGACCGCATCCGCCCCTATTTCTTTGCCCCGGCCGATGGCTGCGAGACGTTGCGCGCGGAGCCGAAACTCCGGATCGAGCCGACGCCGCTCGTGGCCCTGGACGGCACACCCCTCGTGCGGCTCAGCCCGCGGCTGCCCTCGGAAGTGCCCCGGCTGCGCGAGCGCCTGCCCCGCAGCCTGGAAGCCGACATCCGCTTCCCGTACCGCTGCCTGATCGATCTCGGCATCCGCAGCGC
>JABSQX010000104.1 GCA_013215615.1 Myxococcales bacterium
GGCCCTCGACGCACCTCAGGGAGAGACGGGTCCGGAGCATCGTTTTCGCGATGCAGCGGATAACCAGCTCTGGCTCGGCGTGGACGTGTCCCCCGTGTACCGGGGGAGGGGGACGCTTGCCGGCCTGTGCCTGCGCCTGCGCGATCGAACGCCGCTGAGGCGAGCCCACGACGTCGCTGCCGAGCGCGCGGCGGTGCTGGACGCGGTGGTTCACAGCGGCGGGGAGGGCCTGCTCGTACAGTCCTCGAGCGGCGAGATCCGTTATGTGAACGAGGCCTTTGCAGCTCTCTGGGGCGTCTCCCTCGACACGGTCTACGAATGGGGGAAAGACACCGTCACGCGGGTGGGCGAGCAGCTCGACGAACCACAGTGTTCGGGCATTGGGAGAGCCTGGCATCGAAGTGCCGAGGCATTCGACCAGCGCTTCGAGGACACGCAGGACCTCCTGCTCCAGGATGGAAGGATCGTCGAGGCGCACACCTTCCCCATCGATGCGAGCCACGGTATCGATGGCCGCGTCTGGCGCTTCCGCGATGTCACGCGCCGGAGACGTGATCTCCAGACGATGATCCAGTCTCAGAAGCTCGAGGGCATCGGCGTATTGGCGGGTGGCATCGCACACGATTTCAACAACCTGCTGGTGGCGATCCTCGCGAACGCGGAACTCGCCCAGCAGGAGCTTCGCGAGGAGGCGATCGCCCATGCGCTGCTCACCGACGTCCAGTCGGCGGCGGTCCGCGCCAGCGAGCTCACGGGTCAGCTCCTCGCCTATGCGGGCAAAGCCAGCTTCGACCGTGAGGATCTGGATCTCTCCTCGCTGGTTCGAGAGGTCGCAGAGCTACTGATGGTTTCGATTCCGAAAGGGGTCGAAATCGACTTTCGCTTGTCGGAGGGTCTGCCCCGCGTGCGCGCGGGTTCTTCCGAGATACGCCAGATCGTGATGAACCTCGTGACCAACGCGGCGGACTCCATGGGGGAGGATGGTGGGACCATCCGAATCGAGACGGGTCGGGGCGAGCCGCCGCACACGTCATTGGTAGAGGCCTTCGCGGAACATGGAGAGAGCCCGGAATCCGGCGTGTACCTGCGTGTCGTGGATAGCGGGACGGGCATGGATCGCAGGACCCTGGAGCGGATCTTCGACCCCTTCTTTACCACGAAGTTCACGGGACGCGGGCTCGGTCTCGCCTCGACCCTCGGGATCCTGGACGGTCATGGCGGAGCGCTCAGGATCGAGACGAGTCTGGGGATCGGGAGTGCCTTCACGGTTCTGCTGCCGATTCACGAAGTTGACTCGCGGCCGGAATCCGCGAGCGATCCGGCGGGGCCGTCGGTCTGTTTCACCGGCTGCAGCGTTCTGGTGGTGGATGACGAGCCCTCGGTGCGCAGCGTTCTCTCGAAGACGCTGGGCGGACAGGGTGTCCAGGTGCGCCAGGCCAGCTGTGGAGAAGAGGCTCTCGCGCAGCTGAAGGATCCTCTGCAGATCCCCGACCTGGTGATCCTGGATCTCACCATGCCCGGGCTTGGGGGGCTCGAGACGCTCGAACGCATTCGCCGGGAACAACCCCAACTTCCGGTCCTGCTCTCGAGCGGCTATCCCGAGGAAGCGCTTCGCGTCATCCGCGAGAAGGCCTCGCCGCGGAACGGCTTCATCCAGAAACCCTACCGGCATGCCCGCTTGTTCGACGAGATCAAGAAGCTGCTGGGCGCCGCGATGGAGCCCGGGGCCGGGTCGTCATGAAACGCTCGCGCCGGGCCGAACTCGCTGGCCGCGTAGCCTCATGGCTCTCTCCTATTGCGACCGGGGGCGCGGAGGCAGGGTCCTCCGAGAGCTGGAGCCTGGCGAGCCGGACTTCTCTGGTCTCCGCGGGGATGATCTTCCTGGTCCTGCTGCCGGTGGTCCTGCTCGTTGCCGCAAGCATCGGGAGGGATCGCGTCCCCTTCCTCGACTCCCAGGCTGTGGAGCTGCTTCTTCGCGGCTGCTTGCTGTCGCTAGCCAGCTGGATCCTGATCCTGCTGGCCGCGATACGCGCGCGCCGTACCAACCCGGAGGCGGCCTGGCTCGCCCATCTGCCCATCCAGCTCTACTCCATCTCGAACGCCTTCAACGCCTACATGCTGGGCATCTTCACGAATCCCTTCGCGGTGTTCGCCCTGGCCGGCGGGCTGCCGGTTGCCCTGCTCGCCTATGGCGCGCGACGGGCTTGGCTCGGCGCGCTGTTCTTCGTGGGACTGATCGGCGCAGCAACCGTCGCCACGCAGCTCGGGGCGATCCCCTATGGACCCCTGATGGCATCTGCGCCGATGGTCGATGATCGGCTCTCGGTAGTCTGGGTCCGGGGATTCGGGCTGGTGGTCGCGGTGGGTTGCGCGGTACTGATGTTCGTTTCCTACCGGATGGTGGCCGAGATACGCGCACGGGAGGGGGAGATGCGCGCGAAACACGCTCAGCTCTTCCGCGTTCACGAGGATCTCGTCCAGGCTCGTCACGACCTGGAACTCTCCCGCGATGCCCTCGAGCGGCGTGTCCGATTGCGGACTCGCGAGCTTCGGGAAACCAACGAACGTCTCCGCGCGGAGGCCGCGAAGCGCTCTGAGCTTTCCGCCGACCTGGAGGCCCTGCGCCTGGTGATGGAGGATGCGGTGGAGGGAATTGCCTGGATCGGGGGGGACGGTCGCGTGGAGGGCGTCAACGGTGCCTACGCGAAGATGCATCGCGTCAGCGCCGAATCCATGCGGGGGACGCATTGGAAGGAATGGACGCATTGTGACGACCGGGATCTCGTGGCGAGAGCCACCGCGCGCCTCGATGCGGACCCGAGGCAGGAACTCGAGTTCCGGGGACTGTGCGGTGACGGCTCCGGCTTCTACGGGGCCGTGGTTCTCGTCGGCGATTCCCGCGATGGGGGAGGGCGCCATTTCCGTTTTCTCCGGGACGTGAGCCGGAATCGGGAGCTCGCCGAGCAGCTCACGCAGTCGAGCAAGATGGACGCCATCGGGCGCCTGGCCGGAGGGGTCGCACACGACTTCAACAACCAACTCGCCGCCATCCTCGCTTCCGCGGATCAGCTGGCGGAGCGCCCGGAATTCGCGGACGGCAACGAGGATGTGCGGGAGTTGCTGGAATGGATCCACACCTCGGCCCAGCGCGGGGCCTGTCTGACCCGCCAGCTGCTGGATTTCGCCCGCCCCCAGTCCGAGGGTCTGGAGGTCATCGACGTCAACGATTCCCTCCGCGCGGTAATCGCGATCCTGGGCCCCGTCCTCGGGACCTCGATTCGAGTACGGGCAGAACTGGGAAGTGCGCGGCTTCCGGTCCTCGGCAGTGCAAGCCGCCTCGATGCGAGTCTGATGAATCTCGCGCTGAATGCCCGAGATGCCATGCCGGAAGGGGGCGAGATCCTCTTCTTGGCGCGCGTGGAACATCTCGTCGAGCCCGACCTGCGCTTCGCCGGCTTTCGCATGCTCCCGGGCAGCTACGCGCGGATCGAGGTGGAGGATGGCGGTACCGGGATTCCGGACGAGACACTCGGAAAGGTCTTCGAACCCTTCTTCACCACCAAGGCGCCCGGAGAGGGGAGCGGTCTCGGTCTGCCGCTGCTGTACAACTTCGTGTCGGAGATGGGTGGGGGCGTGAGCATCGAGAGTTCGACGGGGAAGGGCACCCGCGTGACGATCCTCTTGCCGCTCGCCCAGTCCCCACCGGCTGCGTTGGCGGATTCCATTGGAGATCGACGGAGTCGGGTCGGCGGGAGCGTGCTCGTTGCGGAAGATGAGGAGATCGTTCGCCGGGTCCTCGTAAAGATGCTGACGCACGACGGTTTCGAGGTGGTTGGCTGCGCGAACGGGGAAGAAGTTCTGCGAGAGTGCGGTGCCGATCGGCCGGGCTTCGACGTCGTACTGATGGATGTTCGGATGCCGGTCCTCGGGGGNATCGAGGCGCTTCGGGGCCTTCGAGCGAGAGGCAGCCGCGTGCCCGTGATCTTGATGAGCGGGAACCTTGCTGGCGCGGAGGTCGAGGCCCTGGCGGATCATGAATCCCTGGGCGATTTCTCGGTGCTCAACAAACCCTTCGGAGGACCCGAACTCGCCAAGGCGATCGGGGAGGCCATGGAAGGGGCGTAGCGAGAGCCGAAAGCGGTGGTCAAGAGCCTTCCACCGAGGCAAGATTGTCCACCATGCCCTCAGCGCGCAGGCCTCGTCTCGAATCTCGGCGCGAGTCGG
The DNA here is from genome assembly GCA_013215615.1 of Myxococcales bacterium. Taxonomy (GTDB): domain Bacteria; phylum Myxococcota_A; class UBA9160; order UBA9160; family SMWR01; genus JABSQX01. Next base: position 4,225 of record JABSQX010000104.1, read on the forward strand.
CGCGGACGGCGGATGCGAGAGACGTGCCGAAGGGAGCGAAGGCAGTCAGGCCGCGGATTCGCTGCCCCGACTGCGATCTCGCGCAGCGTCTTCCGCTGCGCGGGCCGGGCCATCGGCTCCTGTGTGTGCGTTGCCGGAGGTTGCTGCGCGGCCGAGCGCCCCCCCCGCTGGAGGTTCCCCTGTGCCTGGCCTTGGCGGGATTGTGGATGTGGCTGATCGCGAACGTCACGCCCTTCCTCTCGCTTGACTATCGCGGGGCTTCGACCACCTCTTATCTCGCGGGCGGCGTGGAAGCGCTCTGGGAGCAAGGCTTCTACCTGCTGTCCTCGCTGGTCTTCTTCACGGGGGTGCTCGCTCCGCTGCTAGAACTCGCCTGCATCAGTGCGCTTCTCATCCTGCTCCGGCGCGGTCTGCGGACCCGCGGTCTGAAGCTCGGGCTGCGTTTCCTGACCGCGCTGGGGCCCTGGACGATGCCGGGCATCTTTCTGGTGGGAACCCTGGTCGCCGGGGTCAAGATGGCGCAGATGGCCTTGATGCTTCCCGGCTCCGGCTTCGCGGCACTGGTGGCGCTGGTCGTACTGTGGACGTCGGTTCACGCCACGCTCGATTTCGATGCCCTCTGGGAGCTGGCGGGGGCGGAGCCGTGAGCGAAGCCTCTCCGCGGACGACCAACTGCCTCGTGTGTGGTCTCGAGTGCCGTCTGCCGATGCCTGCGCCCACTCGACTGCGCTGCGCGCGCTGTGGTGCGGCGCTGCGTTTCCGCAAGCCCGGTGGGCTTTCGCGCAGCGCGGCCCTTCTGCTCAGCGCCGCCATCCTCTACGTGCCCGCCAACCTGCTTCCCCTGCTGCACATCCACGTGGTGGGCCACAGCGAGGCCGACACCATCCTGGTGGGTATCGAGGAGCTCTTCCTCTCCGGCATGTGGGAGGTCGGCGCGGTGGTCTTCTTCGCGAGCATCGTGGTTCCGATGCTGAAAATCGTGGTCCTGGGCCTGCTCCTCCTCGGTCTCTGGCGACGCTCCCCCCACGATCCTCTACCGCGAACGCGCTGGTACCGCCTCATCGAGGGGATCGGGCGCTGGTCGATGATCGACGTTTTCGTGGTCTCCCTGATGATGTCCCTGGTGGCCTTCGGCTCCATTGCGAGCATCGAGCCCGGTGCAGGAGCTACTTGTTTCGCTGCGGTGGTGGTCCTCACCATCCTCGCGGTCCGAAGCTTCGAACCACGCGATCTCTGGGACGCGATGGAGGAGACGTGATGCCGGACGACGAGTTGCACGACGAATTGCCCGAGGCCGTCGCCCAGACCGGGCGCCGGGTCTCAGCGATCTGGCTGGTACCGCTGGTGGCGGCGCTGATCGCGGGACTGCTGTTGTGGCGTGCCTTCCAGGACCGTGGGCCGCTGATTACGGTGACCTTCAGCACGGCTTCGGGGATCGACGCCGGCAAGACTACGCTGCGTTACCTGGACGTGGCGGTGGGAATGGTGGAAGCGGTTCGCGTAAGCGATGACCTCAGCCACGTCGTCATCGCGGCGCGTCTGCACCGGAATTCCGAGGCCTTCCGAGTGGAGGGGACACGGTTCTGGGTGGAGCGCCCGCGCCTGGGGCCCGAGGGAGTGTCGGGACTCAGTACGCTGGTTTCCGGGGCATTCATCGGCGTGGATCCGGGGCCTGAGGGCGGAAAGGAGGTCGAGTCCTTTACGGGCCTCGATCAGCCACCCCTCAAACTTCGAGCGGAAAAGGGCCTGAGTGTGTCCGTCTTTACGCGGAATTTCGGAGCGGGCCTCGGCTACGGGGCGCCGGTTCTCTACGAGGGCATCAAGGTGGGCCGCGTGACTGGCTTGTCGATCGAGACCGGCGAGAAAGACGTAAATGCCCAGATCTTCATCGAGGAGCGCTACGAGCCGTTCGTGCGGGAGAATACCCGCTTCTGGAACGCGAGCGGTCTGCATTTCGACGCGAGCCTGGGCGGAGTGCACGCGAACATGGACTCCCTGGAGAGCGTGCTCATGGGCGGCATCGCTTTCTCGACACCGGGCGCGCCGGGTCCGCAGGCAAAGGATGGAACTCGTTTCTCCTTGTATCGCAACGCGGCATCCGCCCAGCGGGATTTCCGCGAGAGCCTGGGACTCCACGTGGTCCTCGAGGCGTCGCGACTGGGATTCCTGAAGCCGGGGGACGCGGTTCTCTACCGGGGTGAACGCGTGGGACAGGTGCTGGGCCACGCCTTGCTGGAGGACGCTCGAAAGGTCGGGCTGCGTCTCCAGATCGACCCGCCCTACGCTGCGCTGGTGCGCACCGACAGCGTGTTCTGGAACGCCAGTGGGGTCCAAGCCGAGCTGGGGCTCACGGGCTTCCACGTCCACGTTGCGTCCGTCGAGTCGCTGCTGGAGGGCTCGGTGTCATTCGCGACCCCCGACCCGCCGGGCCCGATGGCGGCCCCGGGTACGGTGTTTCCGCTCCACAAGCAGGTAAAGGAACGCTGGCTCTCGTGGGCGCCGCGGATCGACCTGGGCCCCGCTTCGACGCGGGTTGGCCCAGGGTTGGGACGGGCCGGCGCTGGGGGTGTGCGCACGCCAGCCCCAGAAAGTGCTGCGAGCGCGTCGGCTCAGGGAGGGGTGCCGGCGGCTCGCTCGGGAAACCCTGCAGGGGCGGCTCCGGTACCGAGCCCTGCCGCGGTACCGGGCAAGAAGCATCTCTTCGATGGCGCCCATCATGGGATCAAATGATGGTTTCAGGCATCATCTTTAAAATAAACGAGGTGATTTAACAACGATAATAGCGCCGAGGTCCCCTCTGCCGTTAAGCCACACACGCGCCATGACGATGCGCAGGCGGGGGGCATCATTCGATGCGGCTTCGCGGGCTGGCGCTGGGTTTCGCGCTCGTCCTCGCAATCAGCGGTTGCGGGGCCCGCGCCTGGAAGCAGGCGTTGAAGCTCGACGAGCCCGCCGCCTACCACCGCTTCCTGAGGGAGCACGGTCAGTCCCGCTACGCGGCGGATGCCCGGCGGCGCCTGGAAGTCGCGCGCCTGCGTGACGATCCCAGCTACGAGAATTTCCTGGCATTCCAGCAACGCTACCCCGGGGACGCGCTGGTTACGGAAGTGCAGACGCTGGTGGAAGCCGCGGGATTCGAGGCCGCGCGAGCGATCGGGAGTGGTGCCGCCTACCGGGCCTTCCTGGCCAACTTTCCCGACAGCGACCAGGCGCGGCGCGCCGAAGGCAACGCCGCCTACCTGGAGGCCAGTGGCTTCATAGCGGCCTCGTTGGCGCTGGCGGGCTTCGCCGAGGAGTACCCGGAAAGCGACTACGCGGCGGAGGCTCGGCGAAGTCTGGAATTGGCCGAAAGCGCTCGGCGGTCGGTGGCCCCGGTCGGCATGGTGATCGACCTCGGGTCGTCGCTGCCGGATCGCGATCAGTTGCGGCGCGACTTTGGCGAGCGTGCAAGGCTCGCCTGGCAGCGCGTGGGCGTCGAGGTGGTGGAAGTCCGCAGTGACGCGGATCTGGCGCACCGGGGGTTGCCGGCCCGGTTGCGGATTTCTCACCGGGAAGACGCGGTGCCCGCTTCGACGCGAGCTGGAGTGATGAGCCCCTCGGGCGTGCTTGCGCAGACGCAGGTGGTTCTCGAGCACGAAGACACGGTCGAGCCGGTGTGGGAGCGCAGCTTCGAGGTGCGTGCTCGGGCCTCCCGGCGGAGACTGGACTCTTCCGTCCTCTATTCCCCGGGCGCGCGCGCCTACTGGGAGGATTTCTTCGTGCCCGTCGCGAGCTGGCACACGCGGAGAGCGATCCGTGCGCCGCTACAGCTGGGCGCGCTGCCGGTGTCGGTAGATCTCGAGGGGAGTCGTGCGGCGGTGCTCTTCGGTGACGGAAGCTTCGAGATCCACGACATTGGCGATCCGGCGAGCCCCAGTCGCATCGGCCAATACCGCAGGCCCCGGGATCTGGCGAGTTTCCACGGAATCCAGCTTCGCGGTCAACGGGTGGTGGTCTACGGCGCCGACGGAATCGAAGTACTGATGCTCGGTCCCGACGGTGCGACGCGGGAGCTCCAGATCGGGCGCGAGGTGCTGGGCGCGGTACGCGGCGTGGAGTTCCTCGAAGACTCGGCGGTGGCGGCGACGACGCGGGGCCTGCTGGAGATCTCTCGGGAAGGCGGACTTCGGGTTTGGATGGAGGGGCCGATGCGAGGGGTAGTCCGCAGGGGCGACTACCTGATCTTTGGGGACGAGACGCGCCTCCTGAGCGCTCGCCCCGAGAAGCTCGCCGAGGGTCGGGTGGAGGGCAGCCTGGA
>JABSQX010000105.1 GCA_013215615.1 Myxococcales bacterium
CGCCTGGCCCGCGAAGCAGCCGCCCAGGCAGAACAGGAAGCCCTCCTCGAAATCCTGGCGCGGGCGGAAGCGCTGGCAGACGGGGCAGAACCGCTCATCGAAGCGGAGCCAGAGCCCATCCCCGACCCCGACCAGCTGATCCCCGCAGAAGACGCCTTCCTGGTGGCCGACATGCTGCACGCGGTCGTGAAGGAGGGCACCGGCTGGCGGCTCAAGGAACTGGGACGCCCCCTGGCCGGAAAGACGGGCACCACCAACGACCAGGCGGACGCCTGGTTCATGGGCTTCTCCCCGGGCATCGCCACCGGCGTTTGGGTGGGACACGACGAGAGCCACTTCCTGGGCTACGGGGAGACCGGATCCCGTGCCGCCGCCCCCATCTGGGTGAACTTCATGCGCGCCGCTCTGGCGGACCGGCCCGTGCGCGACTTCTCGGCGCCGAGTTCCATCGTCTGGACACGCATCGACCGGGAGACGGGACTGCTCGCTTCGCGAAACAGCAAGGAGACCGCCTTCCAGGCCTTCGTGGCCGGCAGCGAACCCCAGGTGGCAGCCGAGACCCGTCGCAGCGACGCCGAAGCCCTGCGGGACTTGCGGGAGGAAGCGCTCTCCGGACCCGACTCCTTGCAACTCATGCAGCTCGACCCCTTCTAGAGAGAAAGAGCTCCGGGCTCGACCCTCGCAGCTAGGCGGATGCCGACGAGGACCGGAAGTGCGCCTGCAGCCAGGCCCGCGCGGCCTCGGCAACGGCGCCTGGGGTGGTGGCGAAGAAGTGGTCCGCGCCGGCCAACACCCTCAGCTCCACCTGCGTCGACCCGGCCGTCCACTCCTCGAGCGTGGTGGCGGGCGCCAGGGCATCCTCGGAGCCAGTGATCAACAGGGCAGGGCCCTCGAAGTTCCGCAGCAGGGCCGCGTCGAGCAGCGCCGGGGGCGGAGCCACCAGCAGCAGGCCGTGCACCCTCGAATCCTCTGCGCTGCAGCGCAGCGCGGCAGCGGCCCCGAACGAGTAGCCGGCCGCGACTAGCGGCCCGGAGGCGCTCTCCGCCAGCCGGTCCAGGGCCGCCCGGTAATCCGCGTCCGCAAGATCCGCCTCTCCCGAAGGCGCTCCGCTGCTCGCACCCACGCCGCGCCAGTTGAAGCACAGCGTTGCGCAACCCACGGCCGCGCAGGCGTGTGCGAGCTCCAAGACCACCGGCACGTCCAGGCTGCCCCCGTAGAGGGGATGCGGGGCTGCGATCAGCGCGGCCGGCGCGCCCTCCCCCTCATCGCAGAACCGGCCCTCCAGGACCACGGCGCCGTCCGCCAGCGGGATCTCGATCCTGCGCGCTCCGCGGCTGGCTGACACGTTCGCATGCTACCCTGCGTGGGATGTCGCGCGAGAGCCGGGTGCCATGAGCGGCTTCCGAGTCGAGGTGTCCCGCGAACGCGTCACCCTCCCCAACGGCCGCGTCGCGGAACTCGACATCGTGCATCACCCGGGTGCCTCGGCGGTGGTGCCCTTCGCGAGCGAGGACGAGGTATTGCTGATCCGGCAGTACCGACACGCCGCGGGCGGAGAGATCCTCGAAGTTCCGGCGGGCAAGCTGGACCCCGGCGACACCCCGGCTACCTGCGCGGCGCGCGAACTCGAGGAGGAGGCCGGCGTACGCGCGGGTCGCCTGCTGCCCTTGGGCCGTACCCTCACCACGCCGGGCTTCACGGACGAGGTCATCCACCTTTTCGCGGCTTTCGATCTCGCCCCCACGCAAACGCGGCACGAGTCGGACGAGGTGATAACGGTGCTGCGGGTTTCCCTCGCCGAGGCTCTCGACTGGATCTGGCGCGGCGAACTGGTGGACGCCAAGAGCGCACTCGCGCTGCTACACGCCGCGCGACACGTGGACCGGCTGCGGTGAAGCTGGGAGTCGCGCTGGCTTGGCACGCGCTGTCCTGGGAGGAGTTGCTGCAGGTGACCCGCCTCGCGGAGGAGCGGGGCTACGCGACGCTCTATCACGACGGCGACGTCAGCATGCTGGGCACGCGCAGCGAGGCCGAGGTGCTCGACGGCTGGACGGTCTCCACCGCGTTGTTGGCTCACACCCAGCGCATCGCCGTCTCCTCGATCCGCCTGGTGGCCCACTGGAACGCCGCGCACCTCGCCCAGGCCGCGGTCACTGCCGACCGGCTCGCGCCCGGTCGCACGCGGCTGTTCATTTCCATCGGCGAGCGCCCCGAGGATCCACGCTTCGGCTACCCGGAACTCTCCCCCAGTCAGCGCATCGCCTGGCTCGCGGAGACCGTGGAGGCGGCGCGCGCGCTGTGGCGTGGCGAGACGGTCACGCGCCGGGGGCGCTTCGTGCAACTCGACGCCGCCCGGGTGCGGCCGCGACCGCCGGGAGGGCAACTGCCCGTGGAGATCGCCGGGCGCGGCCGCCGCCTGCTGGAAGTAGTGGCTCGCCACGCCGATCTCTGGAACGTGAACCTGCCCCCCGTGCCCGAGCGCGTCCAGCAGGCCACGGACCAGCTCGAGGCTGCGTGCGGGCGCATCGGGCGCAACCCCGCGGAGATCGAACGCAGCATGTGGATCTTCACGCGCGTCCAGCCCGGCGCCCAGCCCCTCGACCTGCTCGGGGAGTACCGCCGCCTCAATCCCTGGTTTGGGGAGCTGGGGGACGAGGAGCTGCAGTCCAGCCTGGTGGTGGGGGAGGCCGCCGCCTGCGCGGAGCAACTGGCGGAGATCGCAAGCCGCCTGGGGATCGAGCGACCCGTCGTCGACCTCTCCGGCGCCGACTTCGAGAGCGTGATGCGAACCCTGGAGGCGCTCCCCGTCCCGGCGCCCTCGCGTTGACGCGCTCTCGGGGGCTCCGTACTCTCGCCCCTTGGCCGGGCCCCGAAACTGACCCCACCGGCCCAAGCGCGGGCTCCACCTCCCACGAGCCCCGCCTGCGGAAAGCAGCTCCCACAGCAGCTAGGAGACAGGCGATTGTACGGACGCGGCTACCAGGGTTCCGGCATGCAGTTCGGACCGAGCTTCACCCCGCCCATCGTCAAGCAGCTGATGATCGCCAACGCGGCCACCTTCGTCCTGCAGGCCGTTTTTCCGGGAGTCGTGGAGTTCGGGAGCGTGCGCCCCGCGCTCGTCTGGCAGGGTGGCTTCCTCTGGCAGCCCTTCACCTACATGTGGCTGCACGGCGGCCTCGGGCACATCGCGATGAACATGTTCGTGCTGTGGATGTTCGGCTCGCAGCTGGCGTTGGCCTGGGGACCGCAACGCTTCTTCCGCTACTACCTGCTCTGTGGCGTCGGCGCCGGCCTGCTGATCGCCACCGTCCCCTACCTGCTGGTCGGGCTCGGGATGACGGGTTCCTACACCCTCGGCATTCCCACCGTGGGCGCGTCCGGGGCCATCTATGGGGTGCTGCTCGCCTATTCGCTGACCTGGCCCGACCGCACCATCATGCTGGTGCTGCCACCCGTGGCCTTTCGCGCCATCTGGCTGATCCCGGCACTTTTCGTGATGACCCTCTTCTTTGGCGGCGGGAACGTGAGTCACGTGGGGCACCTCGGCGGCGTGGTGGTGGGGTGGCTCTACATGCGGCGCAAGGGCGAGGCCCAACGCTCGCTCAGTCTCGAGCGCCTCAAGTACCGCTGGCGCCGTCATCGCATGCGTCGAAAGCTGCGCGCCGTACAGCACGAAGAGATGGAGGCACGGCGCCGCAACCGAGACCGCAGGTACCACTAGCGGGACGTGAGATCGCGTGGCGAGGAGCGCTGCGGGTACGAAGGGAAGTGCCGGACAGCCCGCTACTGGGCTTTCANGCGACNCGNGATCTGGACGCCGTCCTTCTCGAAGATCACCNGGGAAGGCTCGATGAGCGTCACCGTGAAGCTGCCCAGCTGTTCGCCCTCCCGCACACGGACCGACTCCTCCTGCCCGGGCAGCCGGAGGATCGCTTCGCGGCGCTCCGCCCTGGGGTGCCAGAAGGTGCGCTCCACCTGCACGGCCAGCGGCGATTCCCTAGCGACGGGAGGCGCCGGGGGGGCAGGGGGGGCCGGAGGCGATGGCGCAACGGGAACGACAGCCGCCCTCGGTTTGGGAGCGGCGCGAGGAGGCGGGGGCTCGAAGGCGTAGGGGGCCGCGGTGCCGCCCGGCCCGATGCCCCGTCCGCGCGGGAGCGGAGCCTGGGCGGCCAGCATGGTGGCGTGACCCGGGCGGAAATGATTGACGCGAAGCCTCTTGAACAACGGACGCTCCGGTGCTGCCGTGGAGGGCAGCTCCTTCACGACTGCCGGCGGCTCGGCGGGCGCCGCCGCTTGTCTGACCGGCGCCGCCGCTTGTCCGGCCGGTGCCGCCGCTTGTCCGGCTGGTGCCGCCGCTTGTCCG
>JABSQX010000106.1 GCA_013215615.1 Myxococcales bacterium
CAGAGTTCGGCGCCGCTTTCGGCTTCGAAGGCGCGCAGATAGCGGTCGGTGGTGGCCGCGATGAAGACCAGTCCGCTGCCGGTGACCACCGAGCCCCCCATGTTGGGCGCCCCCAGGTTGCTCCAGGCCGGGACCAGCCAGAGGGGAAAGGGGGCCTGCTCCCGGGTGGTGCCGAGGGGGACGTCCCAGAGCATCTTGCCCGTGGCGAGATCGACCGCAGTCAGCGCGCCCCAGGGCGGCGGCGTGCACGGCGCACCCAGGGGCGAAAAGAGCGGAAAGATGCGCACCGCATAGGGGGTGCCGTGCATGGGCTGAAGCTGGAAGGGCCAGTGCGAAGTCTTGTCCGGCAGCGCCTCGTATTCGGCGCGCGGAACCAGCTGGATGACCGCCGCCATGCGCATCATGTTGGTGAAGAGGAGACCGCGCTCCGGGTCGATGCTGACGCTCCCCCAGTTGATGCCGCCTGCGTTCTGCGGGTACTGGATGCTCCCCTCCAGGCTGGGCGGGGTGAACATGCCGTCGTAGCGGTAGCGGGCGATCGAATCCGCGCAGGCGCCCCGGTCCCAGAAGGTAAACCCGAAGGCGTCGTCCGGCGTGAGCGTCGAGGCGTGCAGGGGCTCGATGTGGGTGGGAACCGGCTGCGTGGGCGCCAGCACTTCGCCGGGAACGCCATCGGTCGGAACCGGCACCTCCCTGCGGCCATGGATGGGCTCGCCGTTGCGGCGATCCAACAGGAAGACGTGGCCCATCTTGGTGGCCTGGGCGAGGGCCGGGATGTCTTCGTCCCCCTTCTTGAAATCGAAGAGCACCGGCTGGGAGGCCGTGTCGAAATCCCAGACGTCCTTGTGGACCATCTGGAACTTCCAGGCGACTTCGCCGCTGTCGCCGCGCAATGCCACCACCGAACTCGAGTAATCGTCGAGACCGTGACGGGAAGCCGCGAAGTAATCGGTGGCCGCGTTGCCGGTGGGGACGAAGATCAGGTCGAGGGCTTCGTCCGAAGAGAGGATCGACCAGGCGTTGGCGGTTCCGCGCACGTAGTCTTCGCCGGCTTCCCGCCCGGGGCCCGCGTAGCCCGGGGGCACCGGATCCCAACTCCAGAGCAGTGCCCCGCTGCGCGCGTCGTAGCCCCGGATCACGCCGGGCGGCGCATCCCGGCGCCGGTTGTCGTACACCAGCCCCCCGATCGCGACGACGTCGTTGACCGTCACCGGCGGGGAAGTGCTGTAGTACTCCCAGGGCTCGGCGTCCTGGATGCCGTGGCGCAGATCCACGCGGCCGTTCTTCCCGAAGTCCAGGCAGGCGGCGCCGCTGGTGGCGTCGATTCCGATCAGCTCCGAGTCGAGGGTGCCCGTGAAGATGCGGCGGCCGCAGGGGCGCGAGCGCGCCTCGGGATCGTCTTCCTCCCAGTAGGCGACGCCGCGGCACACCCGGGAGTGGGGGTCGGGGAGCTTGGTCTGGCGCTGCGCGGGGTCATAGGCCCAGCGCTCCTCGCCGGTCTCCGCGTCCACCGCGATCACCCGGTTGAGCGGAGTGCAGAAGACCAGGGTGTCATCCACCAGCAGGGGCGTCGCGTTGAAGGAGGTGCGGCTGTCGGTCTCGCCGCCTTCCGAGAAGTCCCCACTGTGATAGGTCCAGGCGAGTTCGAGATCGCCCACGTTCTGCGGCGTGATCTGGGTCGCCGGGCTGAAGCGCATGCCGCCGCGGTCCCCACCATAGTGGGGCCAAGCGCCGAGCGGTCCCGAATCGTCCCGCGGCGCGCGCTCGCCCCCACAGGCGGTGAACAAGACGAGAAGCAGCAGGGCGGGAGCGAACTTCCGGGCCATCATGGGTGCTCCATCCTCCTGGGCTCGCGGGAAGCCCGGCTTCCGCAGGCCGCGAAGGCCACCCCGCGGGCCCCCGGTGGACGCCCAGCATGGCAGATTGGCGGGGTCTTCGCGTGCGCAGGGCCCTTGCTGCGGGGGCGTGCCTTCGCGGGCAGCCCCTGCCCTCTCGGGCCCGGCGGGCGCCCGCCGATTTGCTCGATCGGATCCGACGAGTTTGTCAAGCTCGATTGATAAAATGGGCGCACCCGTAGTAGGCTCCGAGGATGCGGTCCCAGCACGCATCGCCCCCGGTATCCCGGCACAGCAGCCAGGCCTTCGCGCCCTCTCGTTATCGAGACAACGTCGCACGCCACCTGATGGGAATCTCGCGCGATCTGCAATCCCGGGTGATCCACCTCTCCGCAAGCCAACGCCCGCGAAAGCAATGACCGTCGCGCGGCGCAAGGCGCACACGACATCCATGGGTTGGCGAAGCGGCTGCGCGGCCAGCTTGGAAGCCGGGACACCGAACGCTTGATCGCGCTACTGGAACCTCGCGCGGGGAGAACAGCGACATGAGCTACGACTGGTTGGCGGCCCTGGTGACCATCGGCGCGCTGGCCGCGCTGACCGCGGTCGGACGCTTCCTGGCCTTCAAGGTTCCCGCGCTCCAGCAGATGCGCGAACTCAACCAGGAAGCCGACGCCCCCAAGATGGCGCGGGAGCGCTTCCGCGAGGCGGTCAAGGAGAACAGCCGGGCAGGCCTGGTCACCAACCTGGTCTTCTACTTCACGATCCTGCCCTTCTGCGTGAGCTTCGCTTCCCGGCCCCTCTGGCAACACCTGGCCGAGATCGTCGCGATCCTGATGATCTACGACCTCATGTACTACGTGACGCACCGCTTCGTCTTCCACGGCAGGCCGATGCGCAAGGCTCACGCGCTCCACCACCAGGTGCGCGAACCGACCTACATCGACGCCCTCTACGTGCATCCCCTCGAGACCTTCATCGGCCTCTCCCTCTACCTGCTCTCGATTCCCATCGTCGCGCTGGTGGTGGGAGCACCGCTGAACGCATTCTCGGTGGCGGTCGCGACGCTGATCTTCACGCAGGTCAACACCATCAACCACACCTACGTGAACCTCCCCTACTTCCCCTTCAAGACCCTCGACTACGTGACCGGGGTGCACGCCGCCCACCACGTGGACATGAACCAGGGCAACTTCGCGACGCTGACGATGGTCTTCGACTGGCTCTTCGGCACCTACGAGAAGCCCGTGAGCCGGCCGGTCCCCTAGAAGAGATGGGGCGGTCCGGCGAGGCCGGCCCGGAAACGAAGCGAGCGACGCAAGGAGAGCAGCATGGATCGAATGGAGGGAAAGGTGGCGCTCATCAGTGGCGCCGCACGCGGCATGGGCCAGGCCGAAGCGCGGCTCTTCGCCGCGGAGGGCGCCAAGGTCGCGGTCTGTGACGTGCGCGACGCCGAGGGCAAGGCCGTCGCCGAAGAGATCGGGGCCAACGCGACCTACCTGCACCTGGACGTGACCCAGGAAGACGAATGGGGGGCGGCAGTCGCCGCCACCACGAGTGCCTTCGGGAAGCTCGACGTGCTGGTCAACAACGCGGGCATCGCCGAGGCCGCGCCCCTCGCCGAGATGAGCCTCGAGAGCTACCAGCGCGTGATCGACGTCAACCAGACCGGCGTCTTCCTCGGCATGCGCGCGGTCGTCGAGGCCATGACCGCCGCCGGGGGCGGATCGATCGTGAACATCTCGTCGATCGACGGCCTGATCGGAATGAACAACATCATCTCCTACGTCGCGAGCAAGTGGGCGGTGCGCGGCATGACGAAGGCGGCTGCCATGGAACTCGCAACCCACGGCATCCGCGTCAACTCCATCCATCCGGGCTTCATCCACACGCACCTGGCCGTGGAGGAGGAGAGCCATCTCGCCGCGACCCACGCGCTTCTGGACGCGCACACCGCGCGGCTCGCGCCCATGGGCCGTACCGGCGAACCCGAGGAGATCGCCCGACTCGCCCTCTTCCTCGCTTCGGACGAGAGCTCCTACTCGACGGGCTCGGAGTTCGTCGCCGATGGCGGCCTGGTGGCGGGCTATCCGCCGCCGGGAAGCGACTGATCCGCCCACCCTCGCCTATCCGCCGAGGCACCTTCCCTGGAGGAATCCTTCGAGATGCTCTCGATCCCCGACGTCAGCAACCCGGACCTCTACGCGACCGGCTTCCCGCACGAGATCTTCCGGGAACTGCGGAGAGAGGCGCCCCTCTACTGGCACGAAGGGGACTACCAGGGGGGCCGGGGATACTGGATCGTCAGCGGCTACGAGACCATCAAGGCGATCTCCCGCCAACCGATGCGCTTCGGCTCCGCGCTGGGCACCAGCGTCGAAGACCATGGACACCAATTCGTGTCGATGATCGCGATGGATCCGCCGGACCACCGCCGCTACCGCTCCCTGGTCTCGAGCGGTTTCACCCCGCAGCAGATCTACGCCCAGGAGCCGCACCACCGCGAGATCGTGAAGTCGATCCTCGACGCCGTGATCGATCGCGGCCACTGCGACTTCGTGGTCGACGTTGCCGCCGAGCTGCCGTTGCGGGTGATCGCGGAGTTGCTGGGCGTGCCGGAATCGGCGTGCCACGACATCTTCGACTGGAGCAACCGGATGATCGGGAACCAGGACCCGGAATACGGAGCCAGCCTCGAAGATGCGGCGGGCGCCGCCCAGGAGATGTTCGTCTACGCGAACGGGCTCGCCGAGGAGCTGTTGGCGAACCCGCGCGATGACCTGATGAGCGCCATGCTGCACGGCGAGGTCGACGGCAGCCGCCTGAGCACCCTCGAGTTCGACTCCTTCTTCCTGCTGCTTGCACTCGCAGGAAACGAAACCACGCGAAACTTGATCTCCCACGGCCTGCTGCTCCTCGTCGAGCACCCCGAAGCCCTGGCGCGCCTGCGCGAGGATCCCTCGCTCGTGCCGTCCGCGGTCGAGGAGATGCTGCGCTTCAAGTCGCCCGTCTACTACATGCGCCGCACCGCGAGCGAGGACACGGAGCTCGCGGGGCAGCAGATCCGAAAGGGCGACAAGCTCCTCCTCTACTACCCGAGCGCGAACCGGGACGAAGACGTCTTCGAGCAGCCGGACGTCTTCGACATCGGCCGACGCAACAACCATCACCTGGCCTTCGGGATCGGGGAGCACTTCTGCCTGGGCACGCACCTCGCGAGGCTCGAGACCCGCGTGATGTTCGAGGCGGTGATCGAGCGGATGCACGACATCGAGCTGGCGGGCCCCATCTCCTACCTGCGCTCGAACCTGATCGACGGCGTCAAGCACATCCCGCTCAAGTTCACCGCGGAAGGCGCCTGACGTCTTGAAACTCGACAAAACCGGGAGACCCCCATGATCCTCGAAGGCAAGACCCTGATCGTCACCGGTGTCGGCACCGGCCTGGGCAGCGAGGTCGTGCGCGCCGCCCATCGCGATGGCGCCAACGTGGTGCTGGCCGCGCGCACCCAGGCCACGCTCGACGCGCTCGCGAAGGAGGTCGATCCCTCGGGCAAGCGGATCGAGGTGCTGCCCACCGACATCAACGACGAGGCCCAGTGCGCGAAACTCGTGGAGGCCACGCTGGCGCGCTTCGGAAAGGTCGACGCACTCGCCCAGGTGGCGGCTACCCAGACGCTCTTCGGGAACCTCGATGAAGTCAGCGCGGAGGACCTGCGGCTTGCCATGGAGACCAACGTGATCGGCAGCCTGCTGATGTCGCGGGCCGCCTCCCAGCCCATGCGGGAGAGTGGCGGCGGCTCCATCGTGCTGATCGGCTCCCAGTCGAGCTTCTTGCCGCTGATCCCGCAGCTCGCCTACGCGTCCAGCAAGGGCGCGCTGATGACCGCCATGTACTTCATGGCCAAGGACCTGGGCCCCCACCGGATCCGGGTCAACACCGTGGTGCCCACCTGGATGTGGGGCCCGCCCGTGGAGGGCTACCTGAGCGATCAGGCCAAGGAGCGCGGCTGCACGCTGGAGGACATGATCGCCGAGGTCACTTCCAATTTCTGCATCCCGGAGATCCCCGAGGACGGCGACGTCGCGGAGGCCGTGATCTTCCTGGCCTCCGACCGCGCCCGCATGATCACCGGCCAGTACCTGATGGTGAATGCCGGCGAGCGGATGACCTAGGCGCGAGAGCCCGCGCGTAGGAGGGTGAAGCCCTTCCCAGGGAATCTTTTTTTACTCCCACAGAATATGCCTTGCCCAGTCGGAAATACCGCCTAGTCGGCTACATAGTCCTTCGTCTCTGATCCCGATTCCCTCTCGGATGATGCGGGACGCGGCCCGACACCACGGTCCGAGAAAGCTCCATTGGCCAACGAGATCGAAGACAAGCACCGAGGCCGCCCGCCCACGCTGAGCCGGGACACCATCCTCGCGATCGCCGCGAAGATCCCCGTGGAAGGCTTCAGCCTGCGGGTGGTCGCGGATCGCCTGGGCGTCTCCCCCCAGTCCATCTACTACTACTTCAACAGCAAGAACGCCCTGCTCGGCGTCCTCGCCGAGCAGAGCGTGGCGCAGTTTCCCCCTATCGAGGCCTCCGACTGGCAGAGCTACTACCGGAACAGCATGCTCGGTTATCGACGCCGGCTGCTGGCGTCCGACAGCCCAGCCCTGGCACCGGAAATCACCTCGACCTGGGCGCGCTTCAACGACCAGCCGAGTGAAGCCATCCTGCTCCGCATGGAAGCCTTCGTCGACTTCTTCGTGCGAGCCGGCTTCACCGCCCACCAGGCGATCGAGGTGTGGAACCTCGGGGTGACCCTCGTGGCACGCTCGGTGATCACGCGGCTCAGCGACGGGGAGATCGAACAGCACTGGCAGGGCATGCGCGCCGACATCGAGAGCCTGGGCGTCGAGCGCTTTCCCAGGCTGAGCGCGGCGCTGGCCGAACAAGGGCCGCAAATGGAAGAGATGTTCGAGCGCATGGTGGAAATTGCGATCGAAGGCGTGGCCGCCTTCTACGGGGTGGAGTAGGTCCGCCGGGCCGAAACCATGAGCGGCGTTCAGTACGCGTTAGGGTGCCGAAAGCCCCGGAAGAGCGTCAGCACCAGGATCTTGAAATCGA
>JABSQX010000107.1 GCA_013215615.1 Myxococcales bacterium
CCCGGCTGGCCAGCGAGCCACTCCAGCCGGGGCAGGATTTCGCACTGCCGGAGCCAGGTGTAGCTGCCCCGCTCCCCAGCCAGGATGTGCATGGCCACCGCCCAGCCCTGGCCCTCTGCGCCCACGCGCTGCGACTCGGGGATCAGCGCGCCATCGAAGAAGACCTCGGCGAGTTCCTCGTGACCGTTGGCCTGGCGGATCGGGCCCACGCTGACGCCGGGGGTGTCGAGGCGGATCACGAAGGCGCTGAGGCCACGGTGACGCTCCTCGGGGGTTCCGGTGCGGGCAAGGAAGAAGCAGTGGGTGGACCACTTCGCCCAGCTGGTCCAGATCTTGTGGCCCTCGATCCGGTAGCCGTCCGTGACCCGCTCGGCGCGGGTGCGCAGCGCGGCGAGATCGGAGCCCGCGGTGGGTTCCGAGAAGCCCTGGCACCACAGCAGGTCGCCGCGCAGCGTGGGCAGGAAGAGTTCCTCGAGGAGTTCCGGCTGCGCGAACTTCTGCAGTGCGGGGGGCAGGATGTCGAGGTGCTCGAAGAGGTGCCGGGGGGTGTAGCCGTTGCGCTGCAGCAGGTCGGCGACCACGCCGCGGTGCAGCACCGTTCCGCCCAGGCCACCGTGCTCCTCCGACCAGCCGTAACGCGCCCAGCCGGCGTCGAAGAGTTCGCGCTGCAGCTCCTGCAGGTTACGGGCCTTCGAGTCGAAATCCGCGGGCTCCTGCTTGAGGTGGGTATGGGCCTCGTGGTGTTCGTCGAGCCAGGCCTGGAAGGCCACCGCGAGCTGCTGGGGTGTGGGAATGGCTTCGCTCATCCGCTTGCGCTCTCCAGGCGTGCAGCAAAGTAGGGCATTTCGCGCCTAGACGGTTTGCGGCGCCTGGAAGAGGTGGTGGCGGATGTCGCCCTGGTGCTCGTCGAGGATCTCCGCGCGCTCTACGAAACGCCAGGCGCCGTCCACGCACTCGAATCGGTCGTGGTAACGGTTTCGGAAAATGGGCTGCAGGTCGAAGCCCGGTCGCGCCTGAAAGACGATCACGTAGGATCGCGACTGGGCGTTGCGGAGGTCGTCGTCCACTTCGATCACGAGATTGGCGACGAAGTGACAGGTGTGCGGATGCGTGCCCTCGGCGTAGGGATCGGCTGGGCCCTCCGCGTCGTAGAAGATCGTGTACTCCTCGAACATGCGCAGGATGGCCTCGCGCCCCCGGGCCTCGATGCCGTTGGCGGGGACGAGGACCACCGCGTGTTGGAGGATGTCGCCCACTCGGGCCAGATCTCCCCCGTCCAGCGCCTCACTGTAGGCGTAGATGAGCTTCGAGATCTCGTGCCGGGCTTCCGCTTTGTCGCTCATGGGCTCCCCTCGATTCCGCGTTCCGGCTCCGGGGGCGGCTTGCTCCGAGCAGCCGGGTCCACGGTCGCGCTTGCGCGGGCCCGGGCCAACATAATATGGTCATGCGGGAGCCACAATGCAGGGATCCGCTTCCCTTCCGTGGACCCGTCGAGGAGGCTGCGCGGTGTCCGAAATCGAAGTTCGACCGATCACCTCGGCCATCGGGGCGGACGTTTTGGGCCTCGATCTGCGCCGCCCACTCGAGAAGCCCGAGTGCGACACGCTGGCAAGCGCTCTCCGCGAGCACCTGCTGCTGGTGTTCCGCGATCAACCGCTCTCCCCCGCGGAACTGGTGGCTTTCGGGGAGGCGTTGGGGGAACTCGCCCAGCACCCCTTCGCGCCCGTTCACCCCGAGTACCCGGGGATGGTGGTGCTCGACCAGCAGCACCCGGTGGGGGAAGGCGGGGACGCCTGGCACGCGGACGCCACCTTCACGTCGGCCCCGCCCGGGGTGGGGATCCTGCAGCCCGTGCAGCTTCCCTCCCTGGGAGGCGACACCTGCTTCGCGAGCATGGTGGCCGCCTACGAGGCGCTCTCGCCTCCCGTCCAGGCATTGCTCGAAAAGTTGCAGGGCATCCACGACCTGACGAGTCAGCTGCGACTCGCCATCGACAACGGCTCGACCGATCTGGATCTCCGGGAGATGCAGGAGCGTTGGCCTCCCTACGCGCATCCCGCGGTGATCACGCAACCCTCGACCGAGCGCAAGGGCCTGTTCGTGAACTCCAACTACACGATCCGCCTGGAGGGTCTGCGGGAGGAGGAGAGTCGCCGCCTGCTCGCCTTTCTGCGCGAGCACGTCCGCTCGCCCGAATTTCAAATCCGGCTGCACTGGGAGTTGGGCACCATCGTGGTCTGGGACAATCGTTTCGTTCAGCACTTCGCGGTGCCCGACTACCAGGAGCGCCGCGTCATGCACCGACTCAACCTGGAAGGCGGGCCACCCGCCTGAACGAGGAGCTTCCATGAGCGATTCGCGATCCGCCCAAATCCGCGCCGGCCTCGACCACCCCGTCATCGACTCCGACGGGCACATGATCGAGTTCGAGCCCGCCATCCTGGACACGCTCGAGAAGCTGGCAGGCCCCGAAATGGTGGCGCGCTATCGCAAGGCCACCGGCGACGGCCTGATGCAGTGGGGGCTGTCGGACGGGGAGCGGCGCGAGCGCCGCCAGGTGCGGGCGCCCTGGTGGGTGCTGCCCTCGGCGAACACGCTGGATCGTGCCACCGCCTGCCTGCCCTCCCTATTGGTCTCGCGCATGCAGGAGCTGGGCCTGGACTTCTCGGTCCTCTACCCCTCGATGGGGCTGGTGTCGGTGGGACTCGGCGATGCCGAGCTTCGCCAGGCGACCTGCCGGGCCTTCAACGCCTACCACGCGGAACTCCACCGCCCCTACGCGGACCACCTGACGCCCGCGGCCATCATCCCCATGCACAGTCCCGAGGAGGCCCTCGCCGAACTGGACTTCGCGGTCGGCGAGCAGGGCATGAAGGTGGTGATGATGGCGGGTGTGATCCGCCGCCCCCTGCCCGCCGCGGAGCGGATCTCCCCCGAGGCCGGGCAGCTCGCCTTCTGGATCGACACCCTGGGGCTGGACAGCGCCTACGACTACGACCCGGTCTGGGCCCGCTGCGTGGAACTGGGTGTGAACCCCACCTTCCACACGGGTTCCCAGGGCTGGGGGGCGCGCCGTTCGGTGACGAACTTCGTCTACAACCACACCGGCCACTTCGCGGCCGCCGGGGACGCCACCTGCAAGTCCCTCTTCATGGGCGGCGTGACCCATCGCTTCCCGAGCCTGCGTTTCGCGTTCCTCGAGGGCGGGGTTTCCTGGGCCTGTGCGCTCTATTCGGACCTGCTCTCGCACTGGGAGAAGCGCAACCGGAAGGCCGTCGAGGCCTACAACCCGCAGCACCTCGATCGAGACGAATTGGTGCGTCTCTTCCGCGAGCACGGTGAGGCCCCCCAGCTCGCCAGGCTCCAGGAACTCATCGACGGCGCCAACGTGCGCGGGGACGAACTCGACGACGCTTATTCGCTGGACGAGTTCGAGGCCTGCGGGATCCAGAGCGCCGAGGACGTGAAGGAGCGCTTCGTGCCGAGCTTCTACTTCGGCTGCGAGGCCGACGACCCCATGAACGCCTGGGCGTTCGACACGCGCATCAATCCCATGGGCGCGCGCTTGCACGCCATCTTCGGCTCGGACATCGGCCACTGGGATGTCACCGACGTGCGCGAAGTCCTCGAGGAGGCCTGGGAGCTGGTGGAACGCGGNACCCTCACGAGCGAGGACTTCCGCGACTTCAGCTTCGCGAACCCCGCGCGTTTCTGGACCGCCAACAACCCCGGCTTCTTCGACGGCACCGCGGTGGAATCCTCGGTCCGGTCCCTGCTCGCCTGAGCGCACGTGGAGGAGACCTCGTGGGAACCCGATACGAAGTGCTGCCCATCCCGGCCTTTCCCGACTACACGCACGCCTTTCGGGCGGGCGCCCTGACCTTCGGGGTCGAGTACCGGCTGCTCGATGAAGAAGCGATCGCGCAAGAGTACGGCCCGGATGCGCGGGCGAAGTTCGGCAACACCTTGCCGCCGGGCCTGCCCGCCCAGATCGACGAGGACGGGGTCTCGGTCCACGTCTTCGGCCCGGACGGTCTCGAGTACCTGCGCTTCGACTGCTTCGACGACTACCCCCACTACCACTACATCGAGGCCCGCGAGGGTCGGCAGGAGGTGATGGAGTTCGACCCCCTTGCCGACGGGCCCATGCGGAGTTGGCTGGTGGCCTGCCTGGGCACTCGCCTGGGCGAGATGCTCACGCGCGCGGGGGCGGGCGATGTTGCGGCGGAATGGGATCCCCGGGAGCACGCGGAGGTGCTCGTGGCCGTGGCGTCGGAGATCGAGGCTGCCGCCCGGCGCGGCGAGCCCACCCGGGCTCCTGCCTTGATGCGGCTCTCGTCCACCTAAGGGAAACTTTCAGCAAAGCGGAGGGAAAGCCATGGATTTCCACGGAAAATCGGCGGTCATCACCGGTGCGGCCAGCGGCATCGGTTACGCGCTCGCGGAGCATGCAGCGGCGCGCGGCATGCCGCTGGTGCTGGCGGACGTGGAGG
>JABSQX010000108.1:0-3670 GCA_013215615.1 Myxococcales bacterium
GGGGCGCAAAGTAAGCTCGGACAACGCGACGGTGGTTGCGACCACCCTCGAGGTGGTTGAGCAGATCCTGAACGAGATGGGTCTGGCGGACTTTTCCAGTGAATCCATTCTCGTCGAGCCGGATTCATTGGATGGCGACGTCGTGCTTCGGTCGAAGGCCGACTTTGGACGCTTCATCGGCGGATTCTCGATCCGATTGGGATGCCTGCCCTATGCACTCCAAGCCGTCGAACGCCTGACTGTTCGCCAGTTCTGTGAGCGCTACGCTCGCGAGTCGTACCCAGAGACTCCAAGGACACCCCTGGAACGCGATCGATACACGCTCGCGGGGCCGGCGCGCGCCGAAAGAGCGGTCCTTACTCCGCAGATATTTCCCATCTGTTTCGTGCTCGGTTGCGGCGAGGATAGGAGAAATAAGCGGGTTTTTGGGCGTAGGTCCGAGTTCCGGTAACGAGTGTTCTGCTAAATGGAGCCTGGGTTTAGGCTGAGCAGGGCCGTGGGGCGGCCTTCGGCAGTACGTGTTGCGTTGGTGGCGTTGGTACCTCGGCGGCCTCGACGGAATCGTCAGCCGGAGAGGAGGCGTCGAACGCACCTGGCATCACGTCTGTACGCATCTCGCGGGGAAGCATCCGCCCGGATGAATGCGCGGTGCGTGGGCCGCTCTGCGAGCGGGCCCCGCACGGTGTTCCTTACGAGAGGAGTCAGACGGAAACCGTCCGCGAAAGCGGAACGGGACCGGTGCGTCTAGTTACTGGCACATCCGTCGTTCGGAGGATTAAAGAATGAGAAATGGAAGCTGAGGGAGGTCAAGCCGGGAAAAATACACATGGGTCCCCTGCAGCCCCCATTCGCCCACTGAATATTGCCGGGAGATACATTGCACCCAGCTGCCAATGCGGCCCCCGCGCCCTGGGTGTCCCCGTCATACACGTTGGTATACCCAAACGTAGCCGGGGGGTAATCGATGGCTATCTGCGCGCAGAACCCCCCGACGAAACAGTTGTAGTTTGAGGCCGCGGTGCAGGTGCTCGTGCCAGGGTTCCACGTGCCGCCCGCCCCCGCGCAGTCTGTCGCGCGGTTGGACAGCGCGGTGTTCACACCGTCCACCACCGCTGTGAAGTTCGCGTTCACTTCATCCGCGTCCGCCGTGGTTCCGTTCGTGAACTGCGTCAGCCCGGTCACATCCGCTGAGGTCAACGCCAGGTTCACGCCAGTGCGCACCGCCTCAAAGTTCGCGTTCATCGCATCCGCCTCGGCCACCGAGCCGTTGGTCAAGGTGTTCGGCACCGAGACCGTCTGCGCCTCTGCGACTGGCGCGTAGCCCAAGGCCAACAGCAGCCCCAGGGCTGCGCCCGCGCGGCCACCCATGCGCCGCATTCCCACACCGACCAGCAGACCCACGAGCAGTGCGCCACCCAACCAGCCCATGGTGGGGACCGCTGCGATGGCTGCACCCCAGGTAAGGGTTCCCCAGTCCTCCCCCCAGTTGCCCGCCAGGGCGGGGAGGGCGAAGAGCAAAGGGATCATCAGCATGGGCAGAGAGAGCAGAATGCGTCGCATGGGGGTTCTCCTTGGGGGTGGGTGGGATTAGATCCCAGCCATGAAGTCCGAGTCACTATAAAGGAAAGAACCCCCGTTTTGGAGAAAAACCCCCAGTGGCGATCGTCCGGCGCAGGGACCTCGGACTGCGGATAGGAAGACCTCTGCGCCCTCCCGAGTCACGCCCCGGCGCGTGCCGAGTTGCACACCCTCGGCCCCAGACCGCCTCTCTACAGGTCCGCTTTTGGGTCCGCATCACGTGCCTCAACGAATCGCCACGATGAGCGCCAGCCTCCGCCCAGGGATTCGAGCGAGAGGGCGACTGGCACCGCCTTCGGCAGTACGTGTTGCGTTGGTGGCGTTGGTACCTCGGCGGCCTCGATGGACTCGTCAGCCGGAGAGGAGGCGTCGAACGCACCTGGCATCACGTCTGTACGCATCTCGCGGGGAAGCATCCGCCCGGATGAATGCGCGGTGCGTGGGCCGCTCTGCGAGCGGGCCCCGCACGGTGTTCCTTACGAGAGGAGTCAGACGGAAACCGTCCGCGAAAGCGGAACGGGACCGGTGCGTCTAGTTACTGGCACATCCGTCGTTCGGAGGATTAAAGAATGAGAAATGGAAGCTGAGGGAGGTCAAGCCGGGAAAAATACACATGGGTCCCCTGCAGCCCCCATTCGCCCACTGAATATTGCCGGGAGATACATTGCACCCAGCTGCCAATGCGGCCCCCGCGCCCTGGGTGTCCCCGTCATACACGTTGGTATACCCAAACGTAGCCGGGGGGTAATCGATGGCTATCTGCGCGCAGAACCCCCCGACGAAACAGTTGTAGTTTGAGGCCGCGGTGCAGGTGCTCGTGCCAGGGTTCCACGTGCCGCCCGCCCCCGCGCAGTCTGTCGCGCGGTTGGACAGCGCGGTGTTCACACCGTCCACCACCGCTGTGAAGTTCGCGTTCACTTCATCCGCGTCCGCCGTGGTTCCGTTCGTGAACTGCGTCAGCCCGGTCACATCCGCTGAGGTCAACGCCAGGTTCACGCCAGTGCGCACCGCCTCAAAGTTCGCGTTCATCGCATCCGCCTCGGCCACCGAGCCGTTGGTCAAGGTGTTCGGCACCGAGACCGTCTGCGCCTCTGCGACTGGCGCGTAGCCCAAGGCCAACAGCAGCCCCAGGGCTGCGCCCGCGCGGCCACCCATGCGCCGCATTCCCACACCGACCAGCAGACCCACGAGCAGTGCGCCACCCAACCAGCCCATGGTGGGGACCGCTGCGATGGCTGCACCCCAGGTAAGGGTTCCCCAGTCCTCCCCCCAGTTGCCCGCCAGGGCGGGGAGGGCGAAGAGCAAAGGGATCATCAGCATGGGCAGAGAGAGCAGAATGCGTCGCATGGGGGTTCTCCTTGGGGGTGGGTGGGATTAGATCCCAGCCATGAAGTCCGAGTCACTATAAAGGAAAGAACCCCCGTTTTGGAGAAAAACCCCCAGTGGCGATCGTCCGGCGCAGGGACCTCGGACTGCGGATAGGAAGACCTCTGCGCCCTCCCGAGTCACGCCCCGGCGCGTGCCGAGTTGCACACCCTCGGCCCCAGACCGCCTCTCTACAGGTCCGCTTTTGGGTCCGCATCACGTGCCTCAACGAATCGCCACGATGAGCGCCAGCCTCCGCCCAGGGATTCGAGCGAGAGGGCGACTGGCACCGCCTTCGGCAGTACGTGTTGCGTTGGTGGCGTTGGTACCTCGGCGGCCTCGATGGACTCGTCAGCCGGAGAGGAGGCGTCGAACGCACCTGGCATCACGTCTGTACGCATCTCGCGGGGAAGCATCCGCCCGGATGAATGCGCGGTGCGTGGGCCGCTCTGCGAGCGGGCCCCGCACGGTGTTCCTTACGAGAGGAGTCAGACGGAAACCGTCCGCGAAAGCGGAACGGGACCGGTGCGTCTAGTTACTGGCACATCCGTCGTTCGGAGGATTAAAGAATGAGAAATGGAAGCTGAGGGAGGTCAAGCCGGGAAAAATACACATGGGTCCCCTGCAGCCCCCATTCGCCCACTGAATATTGCCGGGAGATACATTGCACCCAGCTGCCAATGCGGCCCCCGCGCCCTGGGTGTCCCCGTCATACACGTTGGTATAC
>JABSQX010000108.1:3770-4185 GCA_013215615.1 Myxococcales bacterium
TCATCAGCATGGGCAGAGAGAGCAGAATGCGTCGCATGGGGGTTCTCCTTGGGGGTGGCATGGGTGGGAGCGGTTCCCATCCATGAATTCGCCGCGACTATAGAGGAAAGAACCCCCGTTTTGGACAAAAACCCCCGAGGATAGGAGAACTAAGCGGGTGTTTGGGCGGAGGTCCGGGTTCCGGTAACGAGTGTTCTGCTAAATGGAGCCTGGGTTTAGGCTGAGCAGGGCCGTGGGGCGGCCGGATCTGCGACGAATTGTACACGCACGCCAGTCAGGCGTAGGCTCACTCATCCGCTCATGCCCGGAGGAAGGGTGCCGTGAAATTCCGCTTCGGAGAGATCAACGTCGTGTGCACGGACCGCGATCGATCGCTGGCCTTCTACCGCAACGTGCTTGGCTTCGAGGTCCTGGA
>JABSQX010000109.1 GCA_013215615.1 Myxococcales bacterium
CCCGCGGCCGCGAGGGACGTCTGCAGGAATCTGCGGCGAGACCAGGGCGTCATTCGGTTCGAGTAGCACAAAAGGCGGAGACCGCGGGGAACGGGCTTCGCGGATAGGAAATTCAAAGCCTCTTTTTGCGTCCGGTAAGAGACATTATGTCAAGTAGACGGCACTCGAGGATGAACGAGAAGTAGCGCGCGTTTCCATCTGATTCCTCACGCGGGGAACACCGTGCTAGGCGTTCTCGCAGAGGGGCCGAGCGCATTCATCCGGGCGGGCCTGACTCCGCACAGAACACCCACCCAGGCACCTCCGGCCACCCTCTATGCAGCATTCGCCTCCGCTGATCTGCAAGATGGTCCAGAAGAAGCTCTGCCAAGCCCTGTGACATCGCGGCCACTGCATCGGACACAAGGATGTCCCTCCTGCTGCAGCAGAAAGATGGGCACGCGATTCACCTACCATACGATTCGGGGCGAATCACGCCCGAGGTCACTCCATAAGGCGACTAACCGGACAGTAGCTCGTGGACCGCTCGGTGCGCCTGACCGATGGCCACTTCGGTCATGGCCCAGGCACCCGCGTCTGAATTGGCGATGGCGATGCGGCCGAACGGTCGGCGAGCGCGTTCCCAGGTGCGCTTCTCTTCCGGCCACTCCTCGGTGGTCCAGTGGATGTCGCCGCTTTCCGGGTCGTACCCCCAGGCGTAGCCGTGCGGCCAGCGGTTGACGGTGATCGCCTCGATGTCGCGCGCTGGATCGAAGCCGCCAGCCGACAGTATGCGGCCAAGCTGATCGCGGATCTCGCGCTCGAAGGTCTCAAAGGTCGTGGTCAATAGACTCTGACGACCCGCTTTCCACTGGTCGGGAATCGGCAGGCCCGGGCTGAGGGGCACCCGCGCGAGCTGCAGCACCATGGGTTCCTTTGGCGTGCGCGGACATTCATAGGAGCCGATGTTCACCAGATCGGAGAGGCGTACACCAGTGTGATAGCTACGCGGGCAATAGGCGCTGAACAGCTTCAGGTTGGCGAATGACGTCCAATCACGCAGCAACACCCGCGTGTACACCAGCGGCGCCTTGAGCGCATATGACAGCGCCTTGCGTTGCGGCGCCGGTAGCTCCGGGCACAGATGCGGAATCATTGCGTGGTAGCCGGCCAACACACACTGGCGTGCGTGCACGGTTTCGGCGACGTTGTTGCGCACGTAAGTCACGTCGACCGTATCGGCGCTTTTCGCATCGCCCACGTGTTCGACGTGGACGGCGGTGCTGTTGAGTCGGATCCGTACCGCCGCACCCTTACGATCGAGCTTGGAGTAGTCGAATCGAGCGGTGACGATGTCCTCCAGGCCACCGGCCGGGGCCACCTCCGGAATCATTGAACGGACCATCAGGCGACAGATCGACGCGTTGCCGTCGGGGAACCGGAATGCCGCGCCAGTGAGTTCTTCCGCCGGCAGGCCCAGCGCGTCGAGCCCAGGGGAACCCGTCCATAGTGCCTGCGACACCAGCATCGAATCGATGCCGACGTTCCAGTAAGTGTGGTCGAGTGATTGCAGGTACGGAAGGACCCCGGCGTCGACCTTGGCCAGGTCGAGCAGGAACTCCTTGTAGGTCATGCCTCGCAGACGGGCCCGCTTTTCCTCGGGTGACAAGCCCGGCAGGTAATCGATCCCACCCTTGTGCAGTCGAATCAGGTCCTTCTTGACCCGCTCGGACAGTGGGGCGCCGGCGAAAAATTCCGCCCACGGCTTCGACCCCTGGCCGACCGCCAGGTGATCGGCGCCAAACGTCTCGCGGTCGAAGAACACCCCACGCTGCAACCCGAGCTTGCGGTAGGTCTCTCGATCGACGTACTCGGAATAGCGCTCGGGCTCGATGCCCAGCGCGCTAATCAGCCCCTTGGCGGCCTCCCCGTATAGCGCGTAGTCCTCTATCAACTCGACGCCGCCGTTTGCCAAGAGCATTCGGTCGCCGGCGGTGAACTCGTTGCGCTTGGCATGCCCGCCAAAGTCGTCGTGGTTGTCGAGCACCAGGATCCTCGCGCCCGGGCCGGCTTCCTGGCGGAAGAAGTAGGCGGCAGCAAGGCCGCTTATCCCACCGCCCACGACGACCAGGTCGTAGGTCTCACCACTATCGGTGGGCTGCCAGCGCCTGCCATCCCGTAGTGCGTGGGCGACATCGTACGAGCCAGGATGACTGCCGCGCATACCGGTGAGCGCCGGCGGGTAGTACTCAGCGCCCTGAACGGAGGAAACTGCCTCCTCCGAGGCCTGCGCGCGCGCCTCGGCCCATGGAAAGACCAACGCGCCGGTAACCGCGACCCGGGCACCGTCGATAAAGTCCCGGCGGCTGATCTTCCGCCCCATTCCCAGTTCACGATCGCGAGGCTTCATCGTTCGAATAACTCCGACATCAGATCGCCGGCTTCAGCGAAGTCCTTGAAAGAGATTGGTGCCGGTGTTGAATAACTGAAGTTTTTCAGAAATCGATGGAAACTCGAACGCTCAACACCGTTACCCAATCTACTTACTTGCGGTAATCGTAGTCGATCGCAGCGAGGTCGTAGCGTTCCCAGATCGTCGCTGCTCCAGCGCGCTGCCGCCCCATGAGCAGAATCCTGGCAGCCCGGAGGGAACCGTAAGGAACCCCTTTCTCTGAAATGCCGTGAATGGGCGACTGTCAATCACGACGGCAGGGGGGCGGGGGGGAGCCCCGGGGTTGGTGCCGTCTGCCGTTCCCGGGACCGCTGCTGTCCGGACAGGAGAGCGCAAGTTGCTGGTCTTCCTCGGGTTCGGTTACGCGGCGGGGTTTTTTCGTTGCAGTCGCTCCGATCCGCTTGGTGCCGCGGGGGTGCCGTTTGGTGCCGCCGAAATCCGCCTACGGGCGCCATTCAGCTCCCAATACCGCCACTATGGGACACAGGGAATCTTCTCAGGCGCAACAAACGGCGTTCAAACTTCCTATCCGCGGTGCTCCGATTTACTGTAGCTTTTGGCGCGGGCGGAAAGACCGTTGGAATACCTCTCAGATGGAGGAGTTCAGATGACTTCCGGAACGCGTAACAGCCCTTCGCTGCTTTTCCTGGCGGTTCTCATCGGCCTTTCGCTCGCCTGCGCGCGCACGAGCATGAACTCAACCCGCGTCCTTGATGACGGCTCGAAGCTGCCTGCACCCCAGCTCGTCCTGATCCAGGACTATGATGTGGGCGCCGACACCGTAAAGCTGGACAGTTCCGTCGGTTCAAAGCTGGTCCGAAGCATCTCGAGCAAGGACAGCCCCGCCGAGCAAATCGAGCTCGGAAGGTCGATTGCACAGGCGATGTCCGAGCGGATGGCCGAAGACATCCGGAAGCTGGGGCTCCCGGCGGAACGAAGCACCGGGGCGCTCCCGAAGACCGGAGGGCCCTTCCTCGTGATCCGCGGCCAGTTGCTCACGGTGGACGAAGGCAACCGCTTCCGGCGCTTCGCGATCGGCCTGGGCGCGGGCGCCACCGAGGTGAGCGCGAAAACGCGCGTCGCCATCCTCGTAGACGGCAAAGAGACCCCGATCGAGGAGTTCACCGTGACGGGAAAGAGCGGCCGGATGCCGGGCGCTGCGGTGTCCCTGGGTGCGGGAGCCGCAGCCGATGCATACCACAATGTCAAGCAGCCCATGTTTTATGAAACCGAGTCCACCGATCTCATGCTTGATGGACCCGGGCCCACGCACAAACACTTGAAACAGGCCGCCGTTTCGACCGCTGCGGGGCACGCCGCGGTCGCGGCGGGCTCCAAACTGAGCGACACCACCGGCGCGTCGGTGCAGGCGGACGCTGCCCGGGGTGCCAAGGCCATCGTGAAGGAACTCACCAAGCTCTTCCGCACGCGTGACTGGATCGACACCGCGAATCCCTAGGCCGCCCGATGCCCAAGGTCCCGCTTTCATCGAGTTCGACGGGGAGAACGGGCGAGGCGCGCCCGTTCGGCGAGCGCTGGTAGGAGAAGGGAAGAGCAGATGAGGCGACGCACCTTTCTCGCCGGGGCCTCTGGGCTCACCGGCGGCATCCTGCTCGGGCGCGCGCGCGGCGCACGCGCCGAGGCGCAGCGGCACCGCATCGCGGTCGTCGGGCGCGGCCCGATGGGCTCCGCCGCCGCGCGTTACCTCGCCGAGGCGGGTGAGGACGTGATCGTCGTCGGGCCCGAGGAGCCGGCCGACTTCGCGCGGCATCCGGGGCCCTTCGCATCGCACTACGACGAGGGGAGACAGGCCGAGTTCGCGGCGCACAACGAGGGGATCTCGCGGCTCTCTCGCGCGTCGGCCAATGCCTTCCGAGGGCTCCAGGCGAAGACCGGCGTCGAGTTCTACCGCGACCACCCGAACCTCTGGGTGATGCCGCGCGGCTTCCGCACCGACTATCTTGACCTCGATCGCTGCGAGGCGCTCGCGAAGCAACTCGACGAGACGCTCGTCCCGCTCGATGACGCCGGGCTCGCGCAGCGCTTTCCCGAGTTCCGTTTCCCCGCCGACTCGCGCGGGCTCCTCGAGCCGCGCGGGGGACTCATCAACCCGCGGCGCATGGTGCAGGCGCAGCTCGCGGCCGCGCGGAAGGCGGGTGCCACGCTCGTCGCCGACGACGTCGTGGCGCTGAACCGCCGGCCCGGCGCAATCGAGCTCGCGACGCGCGGCGGCGAGACGCTGCGCGCGGAGCGCGTGCTCGTCGCCACCGGCGGCTTCACGAACGCGTCGCGCATGCTCGAGCGGCGGCTGGCGCTCTCGCTCCACGGCGTCACCGTGGTGCTCGTCGAGGCGCCGAGCGAGCCGCGGCCCGAGATCCCGAGCGTCACCTTCGTGGTGGGCGGGAAGGCGGGACCGCGCACTGGATTCGCGATGCCGCCGCTGCGCTACCCCGACGGCAGGTACTACCTCAAGGGCGCGACGGCGAGTTCCGTCGACTCGCTGCTCGACGACGGCGGGCTCGTGCCCTGGTACCGCGGCGCCGGCGCACGCGAGGACGGCCCGCAGCTCGTCGCGCTGCTGCGCGAGGTGCTCCCGAGCTTCGTTCCCGGCGAGGTGCGCACGCTACCCTGCATGGTCGCCTACACGCCGAGCGGACTTCCCTACGTCGACCGCGTCGACGAGCGCGTCGGCATCGCCGTCGGGGGCAACGCCTGCGGCGTGATGACGAGCGACGAACTCGGCCGCCTCGCCGCCGCGATGATGCGCGACGCGCCCTGGACCGGCCCGCTCGGAGCCGAGCTCTTCAGCGCCCGATTCGCCTGACGTTCCACCGCGAGGCGACCCGCGCGGGCGTCGGTGCTGCGCCGCACTCGGCGAAGCCGTCGGGCGCGCGCGCGGGGCTATGCTTCACGCGATCCGCCGCTTACGGGCCCCAATCCGACTCCCGTCTCGCCTCTACTTGACATAATGTCTCTTACCGGACGCAAAAAGAGGCTTTGAATTTCCTATCCGCGCCCGCCGGGCGTTATGCTTCCCCGTGATCCATCCCGCTCCAAGCCCATCGACGAGGTCGCGGTGTCAAAACTCCGGACACCCAGTTCCCAACAGTGGCGCGATGCGGCCCTCGCTGACTTCGACGCCTTTCTCATCGATCACGCGGCGTGCGAGCGCAAGGCGTCGGCGACGGCCATGTCGCTGGTAAGCCACTACCCCGACCGCCAGATCCTGGTCCGGGAAATGACGAAGCTCGCCCGCGAGGAACTCGAGCACTT
>JABSQX010000011.1 GCA_013215615.1 Myxococcales bacterium
GGATCCTGGCCCTCGAGGGCCGCGCAGACGCGGTCCTGGAAGGACATCAGGAAGTCGCGGACGGGGGACAGGGCGGGCTGCACGTCGACGGCTCGGCTCACGCGGCCCCTCGGCGCTCGGGGGTGGGGAGCCTGGAATGTCGCTGTCTCCCCTAGGGAGCGCAATCCCACGGATCCGTGGGGAAAGGGGCTTGTTGGGCCGTAAATCTTCGGTGAACTGGGGTGTTTTACCCAGGCGCAAGCCAGAAGTCGGGCCCTGTGGAGGTTACACTGGAGCGCGGATCGGCCTACGCAGAGGGGAGGCGCGGGCGCCCAGCAGGAGGTCAGCGGTGGCGCGTTCTCACAGTGAAGCTGGGGTGGAGCCCCCCGAAGCGAGGTGGCTCACGGAGCCGCTCCGGGGGATCTTCGAGGAGGGTGCCCAGCGGCGGGTCCTCTACCTGATTTCCTTTACGTGCGCGCTGGCGCTGGTGTTGGAGTTCGCGTACCTGGCGTGGACCGGGGCGGTCATTGGCCGTCCCCTGCAGGTTGCCATCGCGTTGGGCCTCGTGGCCTTCCTGGCAGTTCCCGGGGTGGTTCGCGCCACCTCCTCGACAGGCGTGGGCGGGCTGGTGGTGCTCGTCGCCATGTCGGGGCTCGTGATCGTGCCCGCCTACTACCAGGGTGGCGCCTCGGCAATCTTCACGATCTGGTTCTTGTTGGTCCCGCTGATGGCGGGTTTCCTGCTGGGGCACCGCTTCGCGGTGCTGCTCGGAGTCGTTGGGGTCGTGGTGATGACCGGCCTCTTCGTGCTCGAGGCCGACGGACGCCTTCCGGCCGCGACAATGAGCGTGGATCCCTTTCCCGCCTGGCTCAACCTGGTGATGGTACTCGCCTTCAGCGCGACGGTGGGTGCAGTCTCCTCGAGGACCTACCTGGTCTCCTCGAAACGGATCCAGGAAGCCACGCGCGCCGAGGCCGCCAAGGCTCGCGCGCTCGAGGAGGCGATCGAAGGCATCGCCCAGGTGGACGGCCAGGGGCGTTTCGAGACCGTGAACAGTTCCTTCGCGGCCATGCACGCGAGTTCCGCAAGAGAGATGCTGGGAAGCGCCGCCGACGACTGGGTGGAGGCTGCGGATCGCGCCGAGGTGGAGCAGGCAGTCGAATCGCTCGAGGAGAAGGGGAAGGTGGAACTCACGTTGCGCGGCCGCAGGCGTGACGGGAGCCGCTTCCTGGAGGACCTCGTGGTGGTCGGGAGCCCGGACGGTGAGCCGGGGGAACACTACCGCTTCGCGAGGGACGTGACCCAGCAGCGCGAACTCACGGAACGCCTCAACCAGTCGGTGAAGATGGAAGCGATCGGCCGCTTGGCGGGCGGCATCGCCCACGACTTCAACAACTTGCTGATGACGATCCTGACCGCGGCGGATCAGCTGGACGAGACCTCCGCACGCTCGCCGAGTTCGGAGCGGCGGAGAGAACTGCTGGGGTGGATCGCTACGGCGGCCCAACGGGCGGCCGTCCTCACCCGCCAGCTGCTGGATTTCAGCCACGTCCAGGAGGGCGGCTCCAGGGCCATCGACGTGCACGAGAGCCTCGAGCGACTGATCGACGTGCTGAGTTCCACGCTGGGATCCTCCATCGACGTGGTGAGCGAGTTTGCTTCGGCGGATCTCTACAGCGTGGGAGACGTAGCGCGTTTCGAGAGCGGGTTGATGAACCTGGCGGTGAACGCTCGGGATGCGATGCCGGGGGGCGGGACGCTCTGCTTCCGCACCGGGGAAACCAGGCTCGATCCCAGTGATCCGCGCTTTGCGGCCTTCCAGCTCGAGGGCGATCGCTTCGTGTGCATCGAGGTTTCCGACACCGGCACGGGCATCGACCCGGAGGTCCAGGAGAAGATTTTCGATCCCTTCTACACCACGAAGACGGTGGGCAAGGGGACGGGCCTTGGGCTCTCGCTCTTCTACACCTACGCGCGCGAGATGCGGGGCGCGCTCGAGGTCGAAAGTGAGCCCGGAGTCGGTACGTCGGTTCGCATCTACCTGCCTTTTTGTGGCGCGCCGTTCGTCAACGAAGAGGTGGCGCGGCCGACCCCCACCTCCCGGCCAGAGGAGACGGTGTTGCTCGCCGAGGATGAAGCCGTCGTGGCGGAACTGCTGCGGAGCCTCCTGAACGAGAGTGGTTACGAGGTGATCGTCTGCGCGGACGGTCGGGAGGCGGTGGAGCGTTTCCGGGCTTCCGGGGTGTCGGTGGATGTGGCGCTGCTCGACTACCGAATGCCGGTCCTCGACGGGGTCGAGGCCTTCGAAGCCATTCGGGCGGAGGAGCCCGGAGTTCCCGTGATCCTGATGAGTGGCGACATCAGCGCAGCGCAACTCGGGGCGCTGAAGGCGCGCGGCCTCAGCTCGGTTTTGCGAAAGCCCTGTTCGCGCGACGAGGTGCTTCGGGAGGTGCGGGAGGCCTTGGACGTGGCGGCCACTGGCCGCTGAGCACGCGGGCTATTCGTCTCCCGAATTGCGAACGTTCGTTGTCGTCAAGTGTGGCCGTGCGCGACCCCGGGGATAGAATGCAGGCCGGCTGGGGCGCACGCGATCGTCGAGACGTGGGCTCCGAGGTCGGGCATCGGGAGGCCGACACGGTGGACTACGACCCCTTCGACGACGCGATGAAGGACGACCCCTTTCCCGTTTACGCACGTCTGCGCGCCGAGAGCCCGGTCCACTATCTCGAGCGCTTCGACTGCTGGGCGCTGTCGCTCTTCGAGGATATCTGGAACGCGGGCCAGCAGCCGGACCTCTACCCCTCTCCCGGGCCCGCCATCGGCACCATCATCTCCAGAGCGGACGACGAGGAGACTTCGGGCGTCCAGTCCCTCTTCGGCCTGAACCCGCCGCTGCACACCCGGCTCCGCAAGGCACTCGCGCGCCTCTACTCCCCGCGCGGGGTCTCCCGCCTCGAGGCCCACGTGCGGCGCCGGAGTGTCGAGTGCATCGAAGCGGGGCGCGAACGCGGCAGCCTGGACGTGGTGGAAGAGCTGGGCCTGTGCGTCTCCAGCGACGTCGCCTCCCTCCTGATCGGGTTGCCCCTCGAGGACTCCCAGCGCCTCACCCAGATCGTGCGGCGCTTCTTCACACGAGTGCCCGGTGTCGAAGGCATGCCCCCTGATGCCCTCGCGGCTTCCGAGCAACTCCATGACTATCTGCTCGAGGCGGTGCGCGAGCGGCGCAAGCGGGGCACGCCGGGCGACGGAAGCGACGCCCTGGACGTTTTCATGAGCTTTCGCGGCGAGGGCGGCGGCTTCGATGACGAGGGGGTGGCCAACCATCTGCAGATCCTGGTGGTGGGCGGAACCGAGACCCTTCCCAAGGTCTTCGCCGGCGGCGTGATCCAACTCCATCGCCACCCCGACCAGCGCGCTCGGCTGGTCGCCGCGCCATCCCTGATTCCGACCGCGTTCATGGAGATCGCCCGCTACGAGATGCCCACGCAGTTCCTTTCCCGCGGCATCGCGCGAGACCACGAGTTGCGGGGTCAGCAGCTGCGGGAAGGGCAGGGGGTGCTCTTCCTCTACCGGGCGGCGAATCGCGACGAGGCGGAGTTTCCCGACGCCGATCGTTTCGATGTCGCGCGAAATCCCCCGCGCATCCTCTCCTTCGGGCATGGCACCCACGTCTGCGTCGGCCAGCATGCAGCGCGGCTCGAGGCTCGTGTGATGTACGAGGAATTGCTGGCGGCGGCTCCGGGCTATGGGCTGGAGGAGAGCGAGGTGGTGCCCGAGCGTTCGGAGTTCGTGGCCGGCTACGTGTCGGTGCCGATTCACTTCGAGCCCATCTGAGCAGCGCCAGTCCGGCGCAGACTTCAGGGCGCGGGGTCCGGAATCCGCCGCATCATCGGGTCACGCTTCCGCTTGCCCGGCGGGCGCCGGCACCCGGCCGACGCGTAGTGGGTGGAAATGGCGCGCCGAAAGCGCTGGCTCCGGTTCCGCCCGCTGCCGTGCACCAGCAGAGGATGAAAGAGCAGGGTGTCACCGGCTTGCATCTCGAGGTGCCGGCGCCTCTCGAGGTCCACACCCCGGGCGGCGAAGAAGCCGGAGTTGAACTCGGGCCAGTCGGGATCGCCATGTTCGTAGAGGCCTTCGCGATGGCTGGCCGGGATTACGCAGAGGCAGCCGTTTTCGCGATTCGTGGCATCGATCGCCGTCCAGGTTGCGACGATTCCATCCTCCGGCCGTAGCGTGAAATAGCGGAGGTCCTGGTGGAGGGGGTGACGGCCGTCGATTCCCGGTGGCTTGTTGAAGACGTTGGTGGTGAGGGTCATCAACTCCGCGCCAAGCAGATCGCGAACCGCCGAAAGCAGCGCGGGGTACAGGGAGTGGGAGTAGAGGACCTCGTCATCCTCGAAACCCAGGATCTTGTTCACCTCGTGGACCGGGCTCTCGGCCTGCTGGGTGCCCTTCACGAAGGCGATGTCACGCATCACGACCATGCTCTCCGGGCGGGGGATGCGGCCGGTGACGAGTTCCAGGAAGCGCGTCTCGAGACGTTGCAGCGTCGCCCGCGGGAAGAGGCCGGGGATCAGCAGGCAGCCATCCTGCCAGTAGCGCTCCCTCTGCTCCGCGCTGAGTGCCATGCGTCAATCGAAGCGCAGAAGACCCTTCGGGGCCAGCCGGATTCGTTCAGCGCGAGCGCAGGTCTGAGAAGAAGTGCCTGCAGACGCCGTTCAGAACGTCCGCGCGTTCCCACTGCAGGAAGTGGCCGCACTCGGGAATCACGAGCGGCCCCACCCGGTTGGGAAAGGCGATTTCACAGCGTTTCGGAAAGTCCGCGGGGACCACCTGATCGTCGGGTCCGTAGAGGATCAGGGTCTCTACGCGGACAGGCTGCGCGAGCAGCGGCGCTTCGCTCATGGGTCGGTCGTAGGCGAGCTGGTAGGGGGCCCAGGCCGCCGCCAGCCGGCGGGCGTCCTCGAAGGGCTCGACCATGAAGTCGTAGTCCGCTTCGTCGAAGGAGTAGGGGGAGGCGAGCAGCCGGTGCTCGTAGAAGTCGCGCACCCATTGGCGTCTCCGGGCGGGGGTGTCGAGCTCCGCGAGCAGCTCTTCGGGGTCGCGCCCCTGCCGTATGCGGTAGTCCCCCGTCGGGCCATCCTCGAGCGCCGCCATGGAGAGCCCGTGCTGTGCGTACCAGTCCGCGGCCTCGGGGATGACGGGCGCCACCGTGTTGAAGAAGACCATGCGGTCCACGAAGCCGGGAAATCGGTTGGCCAGATCGCATAGCACCACGCCCCCCACGTCCCCTCCCACGAGGCCGCAGCTTCCATGGCCGAGGACTTCGTGGACCAACGTGTGGAGATCGTGGGAGTAGAGGGTCAGGTCGTAATCGTCCGTCGCGGAGAGGTCGGAGTCCCCGTAGCCGCGCAGGTCGGGCACGATCACCTCGTAGCCCGCGGCCACCAATGGCCGCACGTTTCGCCACCAGATCCGCTTCGTCTCCGGGTAGCCATGGACCAGCAGTAACGGGTAGCCGCCGACTCCCTCGCGCAGGTAGCCGAGTTCGAGACCCGGGGCGACTTCCGAGCGGTGGATCTCGAAGGCATCCCGGGCCGGGGTCTCGGGTTGGGGGGGACGCGGTGCAGGCACGCGGTTTTCGCTCTCCGACGGGCTCAGTTCGCGGTGGTTGCGGGGGCGCTTCGGCGGAAGGCATCGAGCAGTTCGCTGAGTTTGCCCTGCACCGCGGCGAGTTGCTCCTCCTTCACGGAGTCGAAGCCCCGCACGTGCTCGGGGAGCGAGGCGAGTTCGACGGCGGTATCAAGGTTGTCGGCCTGGAGTCCGTCGAAGATCTCCTCGCAGAGGGCCTCGTAGTCGTCGATCTGTTGGCGCTCGAGCCGGCGGTGGGCGTGGCGACCGAAGGGGTCGATGGCCTTGCCTCGCAGGAACTTGAAGCGCGCGAGTACCGACAGCACCGGGAACATCCAGGCGCCCAAGACGATCTTCCGCGTTCTTCCCGTATCCGGATCACGCCGATCCATCAGCCAGTCGATAACGGGCATGTGTGGAGGCGCGGCGTGCCACTGGAGCTTGTAGGGCCCCTCGAACTCGGCCTCGAGTTGGCGCTGGAAACTGCCGTCGCTCATCAGGCGTGCGACCTCGTACTCGTCCTTGTAGGCCAGGACCTTCGCGTAGTAGCGGGCAACCGCCGTGGCCAGTGGGCCGCTGTCACCGCAGACGGCTCGCTCGCGCTCGCTCGCGCGGTCGACGAGAGTGCGATAGCGCTCCGCGTAGGCGGCGTCCTGGTAGTCGCTGAGGAAGCGCATGCGGTGCTCCACGAGGTCCGCGAGCGTCATTTCCGGAGGGTTCGCGGCCTTCGCGGACTCCGCGCCCACTCCCGCGGCTCGTTCCACGGCGGGCAGGTCGACGGCGGCCAGCCGCCCCCAGGCGAAGGCGCGCTTGTTGAGATCCACCGAGCGCGCGTTGAGTTCGATGGCGCGCTCCACGGCCTCGAGGCTGACCGGGAGACGGCCCGCCTGGAACGCGTAACCCATCAGGAAGGGGTTGGTGAAGATCGCGTCGCCGAGCAGCGCCCGAGCCAGCCGCGTGGCGTCCACGAACGAGCAGCGCCCCTCGCCGGCGCCTGCCTGGATGGCGGCTTCCATGTTCCGCGAGGAGAGATCCAGATCCGGGTCGTTCGCGAATTCCGAGGTAGGTGCCACGTGCCGGTTCACGATGGGCGTCGTCCGCCCCTGGCCGAGCTTGGCGAGGTTCTCGGGGTTCGCGGCCACGACAATGTCGCAGCCGATTACCAGGTCGGCCGCACCGGCCGCGATTCGGGTGGCGTGGAGGTCCTCGGAGCGGGCGGCGATGCGCACGTGGCTCGTTACCGGGCCGTTCTTCTGGGCCAGGCCCGTGATGTCGAGCACCGAGCAGCCGCGGCCTTCGAGGTGCGCGGCCATCCCGAGCAAGGCCCCCACCGTTACGACCCCGGTTCCGCCGATGCCCGTTACGAGTACGTTGTAGGGAGCGTCTGCCTCGGGGAGTTCCGGCAGGGGGAGTTCGCGGAAGGGGTCGTCGTCGCCCGGGTCCGCGGCCTCGGTGCCGGTCTTCTTCAGGCTGCCGCCCACCACGCTCACGAAGCTCGGGCAGTAGCCCGCCAGGCACGAGTAGTCCTTGTTGCAGGAGGACTGGTTGATGCGGCGCTTGCGGCCGAACTCGGTCTCCACCGGCTCGATGGAGATGCAGTTGCTCTGCACGCTGCAGTCCCCGCAGCCCTCGCAGACCTGCTCGTTGATCACGATCCGGCGGTCGGGTTCCGGAAACTCACCGCGGCGGCGCAGGCGACGCGCTTCCGCCGCGCAGGTCTGATCGTAGACGAGCGCGGTCACGCCCGGGGTCTCGCGCAGATTCCGTTGGACCCGGAGCAGCTCACTGCGGTCCTTTACCGCTACCTCCGCGGGGAAGGAACCGTCCGCGTACTTGTCGGGGTGGTCGCTCAGGACGGCCACGCGCTGTACGCCTTCGGCCAGGAGCTGCGCGACGATCTGCGGCGTCGTAACCGCGCCCTCGATGCTGCCGCCCTCGATGGGTTGGCCCCCGGTCATGGCCACGGCCCCATTGTTGAGCACCTTGTAGGTGATGTGGGTCCCCGCGGCGACGTTGGCCCGGATCGCCAGCAGGCCCGAATGGAAATAGGTTCCGTCGCCGATGTTCTGGAAGATGTGGTCGGTCTCCGTGAAGGGGGAAGCACCGACCCAGTTGGCGCCTTCGCCCCCCATGTGCGTGAACATCACGATGTTCCGAGAGGGCATGGAGGTCGCCATGCCGTGGCAGCCGATTCCGCCACCTGCCAGGGCATCTTCGGGCACCTGGGTGGAGACGTTGTGCGGACAGCCGGAGCAGAAGCCGGGCATGCGCGCGGGCGCGGTGCCCCCCGGTATCGAGATCGGAGCGCTCCCCTGTTCCGGTCGCAGCCGTGGCGCGCATTCGGGGGCGCGTGCCAGCAACCAGTGGCGCAGAGCCCCTTCCACCGCCGCGGGGGACAGCTCGCCGGTGTCCGGTACCAGCGGAGAGCCATCGAGGCTCCGGCCGCCCTCCAGGCTGGGGCGTTCGCTCTGGTTGTAGAGGATTGCGGCGAGTTGGTCCTCGATGAGGCCGCGCTTTTCTTCCACCACCAGCACGTGGTCGAGGCCCCGCGTGAAGTCTCGGGCCCCTTCGGGCTCGAGGGGCCAGGCCAGCGCCACCTTGTAGAGGGAGAGACCGAGTTCCGCGCAGCCGCCCTCGTCGAGGCCCAGTCCCTCGAGGGCCTGGCGCAGGTCCAGGTAGGCCTTGCCGGTGGTCACGAGGCCCAGGCGCCGTCGCGGGGAGTCGAGGACCACACGGTCGAGGCCATTGGCGCGCGCAAAGGCCTGGGCGGCGGGCAGCCGGTGGTGGTAGAGCGCGGACTCCGCGGTCAGGAAGTGCCCGGAGCGCAATTCCGGCGGCGGCGCGGAATCGGCGGGGAGAATCAACGGGACGCGCTCCGCGCCCACCGCTACGGATGCCGAACTCTCCACCGTGTCGGTCAGGCACTTGAAGCCCACCCAGCAGCCCGAGAAGCGCGACATCGCGAATCCGTAGATACCCAGGTCCAGGTAGTCCTGGACGTTGGAGGGGTTCAGGATGGGGATCCCCATGTGAACCAGGGCCGGCTCGCTCTGGTGCTGCAGGGAAGACGACTTGGCGCCCGGGTCGTCGCCGCAGAGGGCCAGCACGCCACCGTGCTCCGACGAGCCCTGGTAGTTGCCGTGTTTGAGGGCATCGCAGGAGCGGTCCACACCGGGACCCTTGCCGTACCAGATACCGAAGACACCGTCGTAGCGCGGCTTCGGTAGGCCCTGCACGATCTGGCTGCCCCAGACCGCGGTGGCTGCCAGATCCTCGTTGACGCCGGGTTCGAAACGGATGTGCTGCTCTTCGAGCATGGCCTTGGCCTGCCAGAGCGCGAGGTCGTAGGTTCCCAGAGGCGAGCCGCGGTAGCCGGAGATGAAGCCCGCCGTGCGGAGCCCCGCGGCGGCGTCCCGCTTGCGTTGCATGAGCGGCAGACGCACCAAGGCCTGCACGCCCGTGATGTAGACACGCCCCTCGTCGCGGGTGTACTTGTCGTCCAGGCTGTAGAGGGAATCGACCGGCGCGGCGTGCTGGCTCATGGAGGCCTCGGAACTGGTTGGGTGGCGGCATGCGGGTCACGCCCTACGGGGCGTCTCCCACCTTCCCACGATAGCGTTGGCCCCGCTCTGTCGTCAGATGACGCCGCGCTCGCGCAGCCCGGCGATCTCCTCCCAGTCGTAGCCGAGCAGCCCGTTGAGCACGATTTCCGTGTGCTGGCCGAGTTCGGGGGCGGGCTCACGAACCGACCCCGGAGTTTCCGAGAGACCCACCGGAATGCCCACGTACTGCGTGGTGCCGAAGGCGGGGTGCTCGAAATCCACCACGTAGCCGTTGGCTTGGATCTGCGGGTCGTCGGGCAGGTCCTGCACGCTGTTCACAATGGTGAAGATGAAGTCGCCTCCCTTGCGCAGGGTCTCCAGCCACTCCGCGCGCGGGCGGCTCGCGAAGGCGGCATCGAGGATGGCCACGGCTTCTTCGGAGTTCTGGGAGCGCGCCGCCATGTCCGCGAAGCGCGGATCGTCGACGAGATCCGGGCGTTCCAGGGCGCGGCAGAAGTCCGGCCAGTAGCGATCGGCCTGCAGCATGGCGAGGGCGAGCCATAGGTCATCCTGGCAGCGGTAGTGGTTCCACAGCGGGTTGAAGCTCTTCTGGCGCGCCATCCGTGGGAACGCGAAGCCATTCATGCAACGCGAGGAGAGCGACAGGCCCTGCAGGAAGGACATGCTCCCCAGGTGCGAGGCGTCCACGACCTGGCCCATGCCGAAGCGCTCGCGCGCCAAGAGGGCCGTCATCACCCCGTAGGCGAGCATCACCGCCCCCATCTGGTCCGCGACACCGCCGCCCACTGCCTGGGGATCGGTGTCCGGCTCGCCCACCGCGAACATGATGCCCGAGCGTGCCAGCCCCAGGTGGTCGAAGGAGGGTTCGCCGCTCTCGGGGCCCTCTGGACCGTAGCCAGTGGCGTTCGCGTAGATGAGGCGCTCGTTGTGGGCGCGCAGTTCCTCGTAGCCGATGCCCAGGCGTCCAGCGACCCCCTTGCGGAAGTTCTGGACGAAGACGTCCGAGACCGCCGCCAGTCGGTACACGATCTCGCAGGCCTCGGGCTGCTTGAGGTCGAGGGTGATGCTCTGCTTGTTGCGGTTGTTGGCCTCGAAGTAGAAGTTGGGACGCTCCTCGAGGGAGGCGCCGCCTATGGCCGCCAGCCCTCGCCCGGGGTCGCCACCGTCGCGTGACTCGATCTTGATGACCTCGGCCCCCATGTCGGCGAGCATCGTCGAGGCCACGGGGCCTTGTTGCCAGATCGTCCAGTCGATGACGCGGATGCCTTCGAGGGGCATGGGCATGGCGGATCTCCCCTAGGTGTGTCGCAGGGTCAATCTACGTCCCAGTGGGAGCCCCTTGCAAGTGCGGGCGTCTCCGGAGTGGGCTCAGCGCAGGTAGACGCCCCCGGAGAGGCGGGTGGCCTTGGGATCCACCCGGACGTGCACCAGGGCGGGTCGATCGGCGGCCAGGGCCCGCTCCAGGGCGGGGCGAATGTCCTCCGCGACATCCACCCGCTCCGCGTGCCCGTCGACCATCTCCGCCATCTTCTCGTAAGAGGCGGGCAGAAGACTGGCCACTGGAGGAGAGCCCGCGGGGAACATGCCGTCCTGGATCGCGTGCCCCGCGATGCCCTCGTTGTTGGCCACCACGAAGACGACGTGGGCGCCCACCCGGACGGCGGTTTCGATCTCCATGGCGGCTGCGCCAAACGCGTAGTCGCCCAGCACCGCCAGCGCGGGCGCCTCCGGGCGCGCCAGCTTGGCGCCGATCGCGTAGGGGACGCCGGTTCCCATGCACCCCGTGGTCCCCGCGTTGAAGAGCCGCCGTTCCCCGTAGCAGGGAAGGATCTGCCGCGAGATCCCCATGATGGTTTCCCCGTCGACGGAGACGCTCGCGTCGCGCGGGAGTGCTTGCGCGATCTCCGACACCAGGCGGTGCGGATCGATCGGAGAGGCATCCGACTCCATGGACGCGCGCAGGGTGGCCGCGTTTGCGTCGCGGGCCTCCCGCAGGTCGGCG
Source organism: Myxococcales bacterium (assembly GCA_013215615.1). Taxonomy (GTDB): domain Bacteria; phylum Myxococcota_A; class UBA9160; order UBA9160; family SMWR01; genus JABSQX01. Next base: position 11,176 of record JABSQX010000011.1, read on the forward strand.
AGCCAGCTGCCCTCGTTGCTTTGAAGGGAACGATCGGAGAGTTCAGCCAGGAGTGCCGCGCTGGTCACGGCAGCGTCTGCGACGATGCCCAGTTCGAGATCTGCGCCGCTGTAGAGTTCCTCCGCCTCGATGTCGACCTGCACGAGTCGGGCGTCCGGCGCGTATCGGGTCGGACTCCCGAAGCCGAAGATCCAGTTGAAGCGCCCGCCCACCATCAGGATCACGTCCGCGCCGCGGAGCGCGGCGGAGCGGGCGCTGTTCACGAAGTTCGGGTGGTCGTCGGGGATGGTTCCGCGAGCCATCGGGGACGTCACGTAGGGGATCCCCAGGTCCGCGATGGCTTGCAGTGCGCGCCCCGCGCCCGACCAGGCCGCTCCCTTTCCGACCAACAGCAGCGGACGCTGGGCTCCAGCCAACATCTCCGCGAGGCGCTCGATTGCGTCGGGGTCGGGGTGGGGTGCGGTGATCGTCCCGGGCATTTCGCGCAAGCGAACCTGCTCCTCGCTGACACGGCCGCTTACCATCTCGCCCGGATAGTCGAGGTAGACGGCACCGGGACGCCCGCTCACCGACTTCCCCAGTGCCAGGTGCACGTACTCGGGGATCCGCGCCACGCTGTCGACGCTACGCGTCCACTTGCAGCCCGGCTTTGCGAACGCCACCTGGTCGGCTTCCTGGAACCCGCCCACGCCGCGCGTGGCGCCGTGCGCGGAGCCGCCCAGCACGACGAGCGGCATGGCACTCTCGGTCGCGACGTACATGGGGGTGATGGCGTTGGTCATCCCGGGGCCCGAGCCCACCACCAATACCCCGGGTTTTTGCTTCGACCAGCCCCAGGCCGACGCCATGAAGCCCGCGGATTCCTCGTGGCGGCAGTTGACCACCTGAATTCCGCGCTCCACGGCGCCCGAAAGGACTTCGATCATCGGGCCGGCCAGTACGCAGAAGATCGTGTCGATGCCCGCGGCCTCGAGCTGTCGCACCGTGAGTTGTCCGCCGTTCAGCTCCATGCGTCCTGCCTCCCGGGATTTCGGGTCCGAGCATGACGACCCGCCGCCCCTGAAGCAAGCACGGCCCGGCGCGAGCGGCTCTCGGTTGCGGGTCGCGATCCGGACGCGCAGCGCGCGCTGCCCACTCGGCTGTGGAGGGCGCTCCGCGGTCAGGTCCTCACTTCGATGGCAGCGTTGGAGATGATCACCGCGTCGCGCTCCTGGGAGCGCGTTTCGAAGACGATGCGCTGGCCCTCGCGCCAGTAGGAGGTGAGGTAGGTTTCGCCCGGGAAGGCGACGCCGCGGAAGCGCGCCTGGTATCGGGCGACGGCACCCGTGTCTCCGCCCAGCACGCCATCCACGATGGCCTTGCAGGCGATGCCGTAGGAACACAGACCGTGGATGATCGGCGCGTCGAAGCCGCCCATCTTGGCGAACTCGGGGTCGGCGTGGAGCGGGTTCTTGTCGCCACAGAGGCGGTAGAGCAACGCCTGCTGGGGGAGCGTCCGTGATTCCAGGATGCCGTCGGGGTCGCGCTCCGGCGGCTCGTTGCCCGCGGGCGGGCCCGGCGGTCCCCCGAAGCCTCCCTCGCCGCGCAGGAAGAGGGACGACCGGGTCGTGAAGAGTGGATCCCCGGCTTCGCTGGTTGCGGCCTGCTCCATGATCAGCAGTGCGGCCTTGCCCTTGTCGAAGACGTCGGCGATGCGGCCCGACGTCGTGAAGCTGGCGGCCGTGGGCAGGGGTTGGTGGAGTTCGACGTCCTGCTCGCCGTGCAGCAGCATCGCGGGGTTGAAGTCGATGCCCTCGATGGCGAGTAGATTACCCCCGCCCCGTTCCTGCTTGCGGGCGCGGCTGCTCATGGAGCCTCCGGCGACCACCGCGAAGCTGGGCAGCACCTTGAGATCCTTCTCGTACGTGTATTCGAGTTCGCCGGCATCGGTGGCCGCAAAGCCGGCGCCGATGCCGAGGTGGTAGAGGATCACGTCGTCGGGTTCGTAGGATCCCTGGGAATCGCCGAGGGATGCTCCCAGGGCCTTTTCGCGGTCGATGGGCATGGGGGTGTCTCCTGTGCTGCCGCGCGGCATGATAGCCTCAGCCCGTCCGCGTGCGGGTTCTGGACCCCCTCGGGGCAAAAATTCCGGCGTTGCGGCGCCTCTGGACGTGTTAACGTCCGCGACGACCGACTACGTGGAGCTTCCATGAGAATCTCGAGCAGAGGCAAGATCGGATGGGTGTGGGTCACCATGATGGTGGCCTTGGTGTGGTCCGGGGTGGCATTTGCCGACGGCGATAGTGACGCGTCGGAGAGTAAACGGAGCGCCAGCGACTGGGGGGCCATCGTCTTCGACGTCGGCGTTCTTCGCCCGCTCGGTGCCATCCAGACGGGGGTGGGCACTGTGCTCTTCGCCGTGGCGGGACCGCTCGCGTTGCCCAGCGATGGCGGCGCCGGGGAGGCCTGGGACGTCTTCGTGCGGGTTCCCTACGAGGACACCTTCCAACGGCCGCTGGGCCGCTTCTAGACACTCCGATCTGGGCCGGCGTCCTGCCCCGGACGGGGCGAGGGGCACGTGCGTCGGCGCTGCAAATCCCAGAGGGCCCCACGGACTTCCGTCCCATGCGCATAGGGCGCACAAAGGACTTGCCCTCGTCACCAGAATGGTATTAGGCTGCGCGCCTGCGCACGGAGGAGAATCACACTCATGCTACGAAAACGACTCTCTCGGCTGGGAGGCGCGTTCCTGGTCACAGCGTCCATCGCAATCGTCGCCCAGGCCCCTGCGCAGACGCTCGCCGAGGCGGTGGAGACGCGCACCAACGCGAACGGGGAGGGGCAGGCCTCCCAGGCCCGGGTCGACAAGCTCAGCGACGAAACCGATGCCATCACCAGCGAATACCGCAGCGTCTTGAAGCAGATCGAGTCGCTGCTGGTCTACAACCGGCAGCTCACTGGGCTCATCAGAACCCAGGAACAGGAGATGGCCTCCCTCCAGAGCCAGATTGACGACATCGAGGTGGTGGAGCGCGGCGTCTCTCCGCTGATGGAGCGCATGGTAAACTCCCTCGACGCCTTCGTCTCGCTCGACGTTCCCTTCTTGGGAGAGGAGCGCGATCAGCGCGTGCACGGGCTTCGTGAGTTGATGGATCGCGCCGACGTGACCAATGCGGAAAAGTACCGGCGCATCGTCGAGGCCTACCAGATCGAAAACGACTATGGGCGCACCATCGAGGCCTACCGCGGCACGCTCGATAACGGCAAGACGGTGGACTTCTTGCGGGTGGGGCGCATCGCGCTGGTGTACCAGACGTTGGATGGTGAGGAGACGGGTGTCTGGGACGAGGAAGCCCAGGACTGGGTGGAACTCGACTCCAGTTTCCGAACACCCATCAAGCAGGGCCTCAAGATCGCGCGCAAGCAGTCGGCCCCGGACTTGATCGAACTGCCGCTGCCGGCGGCCACCGGGGGAGGGCAGAGCTGATGAAGATTCGAGGTATCGCAGGTATCGGCGCGGGGCTGGTGGCCGCGGCAGCTTTGGCGCTCCCGGTTTCCGCCCAGGAGCAGGAGGCAGCCGCCGAGCCGGAGGCCGCTTCCGAGGCCCCGGCCGCGGAGGAGGAGCCCGACGTTCCCGAGGCCCGCTCCCTCGACGAGCTCCTCGAGCTCGTCAAGCAAGGCTGGAGTGAGGAGCGCAAGGAGAACAAGGCGCGCGAGGCCCGTTTCCGCAGGAACAAGGCCGAGCAGCAGCAACTCCTCAAGGACGCCAAGGTCATTCTCGCCCGCGAGGAGGCGCGCTCCGAGCGCCTGGAGTCGACCTTCCAGGCCAACGAACTGAAGCTCGCGGAACTCGAGGAGACCTACGCGAACCGCCTGGGTTCGCTGGGCGAACTCTTTGGCGTGGTGCGGCAGGTGGCGGGCGATGCCCGTGGCCACGTGGACAGCTCCCTGGTGACCGCGGAGATCCGGGACGATCGAGGCGACTTCCTACTAGCGCTGGGCAAGAGCAAGGCGCTGCCCTCCATCGAGAAGCTCGAGCGCCTCTGGTACGAGCTGCAGCGCGAGATGACCGAGCAGGGCAAGGTCGTGCGCTTCGATGCGCCGGTGCTCACTCTGGCGGGCAGCGAGGAAAATCGCGAAGTCGTTCGGGCCGGTGTCTTCACCGCCATCTCGGACGGCAAGTACGTGCTCTGGGATCCGGATATCCAGAACCTTCGGGAGCTGGCCCGCCAGCCCCCCTCCAAGTACGTGAACACCGTGAGTGACTTCGAGGAAACCACCAGCGGCATCGGGTCGTTGGCCGTAGACCCCTCTCGCGGCTCCCTGCTGTCACTGCTGGTGGACACCCCGGACGCTACCGAGCGCGTCCAGCAGGGGGGCGCGGTGGGCTACATGATCATCGTGCTGGGCGTGATTGCCGTACTGATCGGCATCTGGCGCTACGCGGTTCTCATGATCGCCGGCCGCGGCGTGGCCGCCCAGCGAGAGAGCGACACGGTGAGCGAGGACAACCCGCTCGGCCGCGTGCTCGCAGTCTACGAGGCGAACCGCGACGTCGATGCGGAGACCCTGGAGCTGAAGCTCGACGAGGCGGTGATGCGCGAGACCACCTACCTCGAGCGCTTCATCTGGCTCGTCAAGGTGGTTTCGGTGGTGGCGCCCCTGATGGGGCTGCTCGGCACCGTGACCGGCATGATCCAGACCTTCCAGGCGATCACGCTCTTCGGTGCCGGCGACCCGAAGATGATGGCGGGCGGCATCTCCGAGGCCCTGGTGACCACCATGCTCGGACTGATGACGGCGATTCCCCTGGTGCTGCTGCACGCCTTCGTCGCCAATGCCGCCAAGAAGATCATCGAGGTGCTCGACGAGCAGAGCGCGGGCCTGATCGCCGAGCGGTCGGAGCAGACCAGTGCCTGATTTCGAGGCGGTCGCCAACGTTCGCGACTTCCTGGAGACCGGCGGGGACGTGCTCGTGGCCATCGGGGTGACGACCTTCGCGATGTGGACGCTGATCCTGGAGCGCTTCTGGTATTTCCGGCTCGTACAGCCGGAGCGTGCCCGGGAGGCGCTCGCCGCGTGGAGCGCTCGGGGGGATCAGTCCTCCTGGAACGCCCACCAGATACGGCGTCTGCTCATCTCCCAGGTCCAGCAGGAACTGGATTCCGGGCTCAACATGGTCAAGACCCTGGTGGCCCTATGCCCCCTGCTCGGCCTGCTCGGCACCGTGACCGGGATGATCGAGGTCTTCGACGTGATGGCCATTTCCGGCAGCGGCAACGCCCGCGCCATGGCTTCCGGGGTCTCCAAGGCGACCATTCCCACCATGGCGGGGATGGTGGCGGCGCTCTCGGGGCTGGTCTTCAGCGTTCAACTCGAACGCTTCGCACGCGACGAGGGCCAGCGCGTGGCAGACCGATTGATCATCGTTCATCAGTGAGGTTCCCATGTCCAGGAGAAGACGCGCGCGCGAGGCGGAAGAGAGTGAGGTGAACCTCACGCCGATGTTGGACGTGGTGTTCATCATGCTGATCTTCTTCATCGTGACGGCTTCCTTCGTCAAGGAGGCCGGGATCGATGTGAATCGCCCGGATGCGGCCACTGCCGAGAAGAAGACCAAGGGCAATATCCTGGTGGCGATCACGGAGAACGGTCAGATCTGGATCGACAAGCGGCAGGTGGATCCCCGCGCGCTGCGCGCCAACATCGAGCGGCTCCACGCCGAGAACCCCCAGGGCTCGGTGGTCATCCAGGCGGACAAGAACTCCAAAAACGGCCTGCTCGTCCTAGTCATGGACTCGGCGCGCTTGGCCGGGGTGTTCAACGTCTCCATCGCAGCGCAGGAAATCGACTGAATGAACCCTCGCTTTCCCGCCGCTGTCGTGGTCGCCGCCGCGGTGACCTTCGGCCTCTTCTGGATCATGCAGGCGCTGATCGGAGTCGAGGGCGAATTGGACGAGGGCGTGCGGGGCCGGGTGGTGGACTTCGTGCGCCTCAAGCGCGATGAGTTGGTCGAGGAGAAGAAGCGCAAGCTCCCCAACAAGAAGCCACCCGAGGAGGTACCGCCGCCCCCGGATCTGAAGCTTTCCCAGAAGAACCGGCCGGATGCGGACTTGGGCAACACCCTGGCCATCATGGGGACGGACATCGATCTGGGCGAAGGGCCGGGGCTCGGCTCGGGTGGCGCCGATACGGACATCGTGCCGCTGGTACGCGTGGAGCCCCTGTATCCCCAGCGCGCTTCCCAGCGCGGCATCGAGGGCTGGGTGGAGGTGGAATTCACGATCAGCGCGGCGGGCACCGTGGTGGCCCCCAGGGTGATCAACTACCACCCCAGCACGATCTTCAGCCGAGCCGCCCTGAAGGCAATCCGGAAATGGAAATACAATCCCAAGATCGAAGAAGGCAAAGCGGTCGAACGTCCCGGCGTGACGGTGCGGCTGACCTTCGAACTCAAGAGCTGAGGCGGACGATGGGTTCCATGCGTACCTGCCATCGAAGCGTGAAACGCGGCGTGCTGGCGTTGTTCTTCCTGGCGCTGCTGGCGTCGGCGGGGCACGCCCAGACCTTCGACAAGCGCACCGCCAAGCGATTGACGGCGGTCGTGGAACTTCTCGTCGCCGAGAAGCCCGTCGAGGCCCGGAAAATCCTCGACAGCATCAACATCGGCCGCCTGAAGCCCTTCGCGGAAGCCACCGTCTTCGAGATGTACGCGCACGCCTACGCGGGGGAGGGCGCCTACAAGGAGGCCGCCAAGTACTTCCAACAAGCGCTGGATTCGGGGGGCTACGAGGAGGACCGGCAGACACGCTTGCGCTTCAACGTTGCACAGATCTACATGATGCTCGAGGAATGGGACAAGGCCATCGCCCAGCTCGACATCTTCTTCGCCGAGACCGAGAACCCGAATTCCGACGCCTACTACCGGCTGGCCATCTGCTACTACCAGAAGGGCGATCTGCCGGGGGCGCTCGAGCCGGCGCGCGTGGCCGTCGACAAGGCCAAGGTGCCCAAGGAGTCGCATCTGCGGCTCCTGCTTGCGCTCTACATGGAGGACAAGCGCTACGAGGAGTCGATTCCGCTGCTCGAGCAACTGGTCTCCCACTACCCGCAGAAGGCCTACTGGATGCAGCTCTCCGCGGTCTACGCGGAGCTGGAGCGCGACGTGGATTCGCTCGCCGCGCAGCAACTCGCCTACCGCCAGGGCCTGCTCACCAAGGACAAGGAACTGCGACGGCTCACGCAGATGTATCTCTACCACGATCTTCCCTGGCGCGGGGGCATGGTGCTCGAGAAGGCCATCGAAGAGGAGACGGTCGAGGGCGACGCCGACGCCTGGGAGCTGCTGGGAAACAGCTGGCTGATGGCCAAGGAATACTCTCTCGCGCTCGCACCCCTCACCCGCGCCGCGGAGATCGCCGAGACCGGAGACATCTATGCGCGCCTGGGCCGCGTCTACGTCCAGCGCGAGGACTGGAAGAATGCTACGGAAGTGCTCGAACAGGCCGTGGAAAAGGGCGAGCTCGAGGACGAGGGCAACACCCGCCTGCTGCTGGGTGTCTCCTACTACTACGACGACAAACTTTCTGCCGCGCGTCGTGAATTCGTGCGGGCCACGAAGTTCGAAGATTCCGAGCGCTACGGGGCCCAGTGGATCAAGGTGGTCGATCGGGATCGCGAATAGGCTCCCGGCTGCAGGCCGTCGCCGCGCTGGCGCTGGCCCTCTATGCCTACCGGCTGCTGCTGCGGCTGCCGGAGCCCACCCTCCTGGGAAACTTCGAGGCATGGCTCTTCGAGCCCGGCGAACACGTGGTGTTCCCGGCGCTAGTCGGCACCGCCTGGTTGCTCGCACGTCGCGCGCGGAGCTTCGTCGAGCTGCCCCCGCAGACCGCTCCCGGGTTGGCGGCGGGGTGCTTGGGATCCGCTTCGGCGCTCTACGCCTGGTCGGTCCTGAGCGGCAGCTGGCCGCTCTTGCTCCCCTCGCTTGTGATGCTGGGCTTCGGTTTCGCCGCGCTGTGGGCGGGAAGGGCGGGCTGCCGGGCCCTGGCGCTTCCCCTCCTCTTCCTGCTGGTCGCCTTTCCGCTGCCAGCGCCCCTGCGTCACGAGGTGGTCTGGGCCCAGCAGGAGGCCACTGCCGCAGTGACCGCGAGTGTCCTGGGCGGGTTGGGCGAGACCGCCTATTCGGAGGGCATCTTGATCCATCGGCCCGGAACCCTCTTCATCGTCATCGAGAGCTGCAGCGGGTTTCGATTCGCGACGGTCTTCGGGAGCATCGGGCTCCTACTCGGCGGGCTGGCTCGCCAAGGTGTACCGCGTCTGCTGCTCATGCTGTTCACGGGCATCGGGACGGGGCTCCTGCTCAACGAGATCCGGGTGCTCTGGATCGTGCTGACCTCCAGTAGCTGGGCTGCGAGTAGCGACCACACGTTGCAGGGGCTGGCTGCGATCGCCATTGGCGTTCCCCTGCTGCTGGTCGTTCAGCGCTTCGGGAGGGGAGTACCAGGCTCGACAGCCGGCCAGCCCGCGAGCCGCACGCCCAGCGGTGCGGAACGCGACGCCCAGCGACCGGGATGGGCTCCGACCCTGGGACTCTTGGGGTTGTTTGCCGCCCTCTCGCTGCTGCTGGCGCCCACGACGGGCCAGCGGGCCCCGGCGCTCGATCTCTCCGGGATTCCGGGAGCCCAGGGGGATTGGCGGTCCTCGCTGCTTCCCACCGACTTCCTGCTGCTGGGCAGCGTGGGCTTCGACCAGGTGCTGCGCCGCGGTTACAAGCACCGCGACGGCATGCAGCTGGAACTTTTCATCGGCTCCGAGGGCGGCGGGGATCCAGAGGAGAGCCCCTTCTCTCCCGTCACGGAGCTGCCGGAGACGGGCTGGGTGGTGCTCGAACGCGAGTCCGCGGAGATCTCGGGGCGGCCCGCGGAGCGACTGGTGATCGGGGGTCGGGGCGTCCGCGCGCTCGCCTACACCTGGCGAGTCGGCGATTCCGGCCTGCTGGTCGAGACCCTGCGTGCGGCCTTTGGGCTGCCTCTGGGCGCGGTGGGTGCTCCGCAACGCCGAACCGTGGTGCGGGTTTCCGCGGAGCTGGCGCTGGAGGGCCCCGAAGATCGCTCCAGGGCCGACGCACGCCTGCGCGACTTCGTGAGCACCTTCCTGGCCGAATTCAACGCGGCTTCCGGGAGCTGAGCGAAACTCGAGGCCTCCGGGCTTTCCCGCGAGGCATCGGGCGGATTAGACTTCGCGTCCGACGCGAGGAGGGAAGGCAAATGTTTCGGGGGCTCTGCTTGGTCTTTACGACACTGATCGTGTGTGCCGCGTGGACACCCGGCGCGAAAGCGAAGGACCCGGAGGCGCGCGCGGGGGCCGTCGATGATGCGCGGCTGCGGGCAGCGGATGCCGAGCCGGGGAGTTGGCTTGCCCACGGCCGCAACTGGGCGGAGCAGCGCCACTCGACCCTCGATGCGCTGAACGCTGGCAATGTCGCGCAGCTCGAGCTGCGCTGGCGCTACGACCCTGAAACCGAGCGGGGCCTGGAGGCGACCCCCATCGTGGTGGACGGAGTGATGTACGCCACCGGGACCTGGAGCGTCGTGCACGCCGTCGATGCGCGAAGTGGGCAGGGGATCTGGCGCTATGACCCCCAGGTTCCGCGCGCCGTGGGGCAGAAGGCCTGCTGTGACGTGGTGAACCGGGGTGTCGCGGTGTACCGGGGGCGCGTCTATTCGGGAACCCTGGACGGCCGACTGATCGCTCTGGATGCGGGGAGCGGCGAGTTGATCTGGGAGGTGCAGACGGTCGATCCCGAACTCTACTACACGATCACTGGGGCACCCCGCGTGATGAAGGGACGCGTGGTGATCGGCAACGGCGGCGCGGAATACGGCGTGCGCGGCTACGTGAGCGCCTACGACGCAGAGACCGGAAAGCAGCTCTGGCGCACCTACACGGTGCCCGCTAATCCGGCCGATGGCTTCGAGAGCCCTGCACTGGAACGCGCGGCCCGGACCTGGAACGGAAGCTGGTGGGAGTTGGGGGGCGGCGGAACGGTCTGGGACGCCATGGCCTACGACCCGGAACTGGACCTCCTCTACGTGGGAACCGGGAACGGGTCGCCGTGGGTGAGAGCGCTTCGCAGCCCGGGCGGTGGCGACAACCTCTACCTGTCCTCGATTCTCGCCCTCGACCCCGACGACGGCCGGCAGGTCTGGCACTACCAGACCACTCCCGGCGACAACTGGGACTTCACCGCCACCCAGCACATGATCCTCGCGGAGCTCGAGATCGGCGGGCAGCAGCGCAAGGTCATCATGCAGGCGCCCAAGAACGGTTTCTTCTACGTGCTGGATCGACGCAACGGGGAGTTGATCTCGGCCGAGGCCTTCGCGGATGTACTTTGGGCCACCCATGTCGACTCGGAGACTGGCCGGCCCGTGGAGCGGGAGGACCTGCTCTTCGAGGAGAGCCTGCAGTTCATCAAGCCCACCTTCTTCGGTGCGCACAACTGGCAACCCATGTCCTTCAATCCGAAGACCGGCCTCGTCTACATCCCCACGCACGAGATCCTGGGCGCCTATCGACGCGATCCCGGCTATCGCCGCGTCGAGGGCGAGTTCAACGTCGGGACCGACTTCAACGTCTTCTCCGCCTTCGGGCCGGAGGCGGTCTCCGGGCATCTGTTGGCCTGGGATCCGGTGCGTCAGGTCGAGGTATGGCGGGTTCCCCTGGGCTTGCCGTGGAACGGGGGCACTCTCACCACCGCGGGGAACCTGGTTTTCCAGGGGACGGCAGACGGCCGCCTGGTCGCCTATCGCGCAGACACCGGACAGACGCTCTGGGTGACGCACACGGGCAGCGGGGTGATCGCTGCGCCCATCACCTACGCGATCGACGGTGTTCAGTACGTGAGTGTGATGGCGGGCTGGGGGGGTGCCTTCGCGTTGGTGGCGGGCCCCGCGGGCCTCGGTGCTGCACGGGGTCCCGGCGTTCTGCTCACGTGGGCAATCCCCGACGCCGTACCGACCCCCGCCGACTTCGAGTCCCAGATCACGCGCGAGGGGGGGGTCGCCAAGGGGGAGAAGCTCTACCACACCTGGTGTGCGCGCTGTCATGGCTCCGCGGGTGTCAGCAGCAGCCGGCTCCCGGACCTGCGCGCCTCCCAGCAGCGCCTGGGGGAAGCCTTCATCCAGGTGTCCCTGCATGGTCTCGCGGACACCGGCATGCCCGCCATGAAGCGCTATGTGGATGCGGACGAGGTCGCCGAGATTCAGCGCTACCTGGCTTCGCTGCCGGCACCCTGACGACGATCTCCCTCGTAGCGTCGACGAGCACGCGGGTGGAGTCCGTGAGACGGCGCTTTCAGGGACTGCGACTGCCGGGTCCCAGCGCATCCAGCAGCGCGCGCGAAGCCGGGGCCCAGCGCCACGCTTCGTCCCAGGGCGCGCAGGGCGTCGTTGCTACGCCGGGTTTCCGCGTAGACGAGCGCTAGGTCGAATTGCAGCGCGGGAACCTCCGGGAGCCGATCCACGGCCGCCTCCAGGGTGACCAGGCTGGCGCCCGGCCTTCCGGACCGGGTCGGCGAGCAGGCTTCGGAGCGGGCGACGGGCCTGGGGGAACCCCGACTCCGTGAACTCGCCCAGTGCGCGAGCAGCCGCTGCTTCGGGTCGCCTCTGCGGATCGGGGCGACGGCTGCGAGCGTAGGGAATGGCGGTTCCAGAAGCCTGGTCGGAGTGGGCGCCCAGTCTAGTGCCGCTGCGGCGCGCGTGGAAATGCGGGCTAGTCTCGGCCGCGAAATGCCCGGCACGCCCCTGCTCTTCCCCGCGCCTCGACACGTGGAGTGGGGCCAGGGTTCAGCGCCCGCGGAAGCGCGGATCGAGGAGGCGCACGAAGCCTCGCTCCCCTCCCAGGGGTTCACCCTGCGCTGCGGAGCCGACACCGTGGAACTCCGCTACGCGGACGCGGCGGGACACCGCTACGCGAAGGCCTGCCTCGCCCAGCTTCGCGCCGAGGATGGAAGTCTTCCCGCCGTCTTCGTGCGAGATGCCCCGGACTTTCCGATCCGGGGCTACATGCTCGACGTGAGTCGCAACCGTGTGCCGACCCGGGCGACGCTGACCCGCATCGTGGAGTTGCTCGCGCTGTGTCGGATCAACCAGTTGCAGCTCTACACCGAGCACACCTTCGCCTACCGCGCACACGAGAGCGTCTGGCGCGACGCTTCCCCGATCACGCCCGAGGACGTGCGTTGGCTGGACGTGCTCTGCGCTGAGCATGGCGTGGAGCTGGTCGCGAACCAGAACTGCTTCGGCCACATGGCGCCCTGGCTTCGCCACGAGCCCTACCGCGCGCGCGCCGAGTGCCCGGATGGCTGGGATTCGCCCCTGGGCCTGCGTGTTCCCCCCGCCACTCTGGCCCCCACCCCGGACAACGCGGACTTCGCGCTGGGGCTGCTGCGTGAACTGCTCGCCTGTTTCACGAGCCGGCGCGTGAACATCGGCTGCGACGAGACCTTCGAACTCGGCCAGGGCGCAAGCCGGGAGGCGGTGGCCCGGCACGGACGCGGCCAGGTCTTCTTCGAGCACCTGCAGCGCCTGCTGGGGCCGCTGCGCGCCGAAGGTCACGAGGTTCTGTTTTGGGCTGACATGTTGCGGGGAGAGCCGGAACTCCTGGGATCGCTGCCGGAGGATGGCCTGGGCGCGTTGGTCTGGCACTACGAGGCACCGCTCGAAACCGAGCAGCTCCCCGAGTCGGTGCGCGGCCTGCTGGCGGGCTTCGGCATGGGCGAGCAGGTGCTGCGGGGCTTCGCGGGTCAACTCGGGTGCTTCGCGGACAGCGGTGTGCCCTTCTGGGTGTGCCCCGGCACCTCGAGCTGGAACTCCCTGCTGGGCCGCTGGCAGAATGCGCGCACGAACCTGCTCGACGCCGCGGAGACGGGTCTCGAGCGGGGTGCCCAAGGTTTCCTGATCGCCGACTGGGGGGACAACGGGCACCTGCAGCCGCCCAGTGTGAGCTTCCCGGCCCTCGTCTACGGCGCGGGGCTGGCCTGGTCCGCGCAGGGCAACCGCTCGCTGCCGGTCGCGGAGGTACTCGATCGCTTCGTCTTTCGCGATACCGCGGGAATCCTCGGCGACTCCCTGCTGGATCTCGGTGACCTTTATGCCGGCACTGGACGCGCGGGCTTCAACGGCAGCCCGCTTTTCGGGGCGCTACTGGGCCGCGGGGTGGCAGGCAGTTGGGGGAGCGTGGACGCGGGGGCGACCCAGGCCGTGGTGGATCGTCTGGAAGCGGTTCTTTCCGCACTTCCGGCTGCCCGGCCCGGCTGCGAGGACGGTGGGCAGGTGTGCGACGAACTCGCCACCGCGATCCGCCTGGCACGCCAGGGGGCCTGGCGGCTGCTCGCAGAGGTGGGAGCTCCCGCGCCAGGCGATGCGGAGATGAGCCGCGACCTGCAGGAGGCCATCGCCGCACAGCGCCACTGCTGGCTCGCGCGGGCCCGGCCCGGGGGCCTGGAGGCGAGCCTCGAGCCCCTGCGTCGGGTCGCAGAGTCCGCTTCCCGCTGAGGAACTTTAACTCCGAGGCGCTGGTCGGTCCGCGCAGGGCTCGAAGCGAACCGGCAAGCCCTCGATGCGCCGAAGGTTCGCGAAGGGCACCCAGCGAGGCGCATCGACCAGGAGTTCCACCTTGCGACAGCAGGCGAAGAACTCGGGGATCACCTCCTGGATCTCCGCGCGGGCCAGGGCGGCGCCCAGGCAGCGGTGGGCGCTCCAGCCGAAGCTGAAGGAGTGCGGGTCGTCCCGGCCGATGTCGAAGCGGTCGGGGTCCGGGAACACCGCGGGATCGCGATTGGCGGCCACGATGGAGAGCAGGAAGGTGTCGCCGGCGGGGATCCGCCAGCCGGCGACCTCCAGATCCTCCCGGGCTTCGCGGGCCATCACCGGGACCAGGGGTTCGTAGCGCAGTACCTCGTCGCCGGCGCGAGCGGCCAGCCCGGGTTGCTCGAGCAGCCGGCGGAGTTCGGCAGGATGCGCGACCAGCAGCGCCACCGCGATGGCCAGCATCCCCCGGGAGGTGTCGTGGCCCCCGAAGATCAGGTTGATGACCAGTACGACCAGCGCGTCGTCGTCCACGGTCTCCTCGAAGCCGTCGGCCTCTTGCAAGAGCGCCGAGAGGAGGTCTTCCCGTGGGTGTCGTCGGCGCTCGTCGAGCAGTTGTTGCACGGCCTGCCCCATGCCCTCTACGGCGCGTTCTCCCTCGCGGATCAATTCCGGCGTGGGGACGGAAGAAAGCGCATCCCCCAGGCAGGTCGACCAGTGCGAAAAATCGTCGTGGTGCTCGTCGGGGACGCCCAGTAACTCGCACATCAGGCGGATCGGCAGCTCGTGGGCGAAGTCGTGGAGCACGTCCAGGCGCCCGGCCTCGAAGTGCCGGGCCAGGATCTCCCGGCTGAGCTCCCGCATGCGCGGCCGCGCGGCGTCCACCGAGCGGGGCGTGAAGGCGCGGGAGACCAATGCGCGCAGCCGCAGGTGCTCGGGGCCGTTCAGGTTGGTGAGCATGCGCCGCCACCACTCCGCCAGGGGGCCCGTGTCGACATGGCGCTCCACGATATCGAGCGCGTTGCTCTTGGTGCGCGGGTCGCTGGCTAGGCGCTCCACGTCCGCATAGGCGAGCACGATGGCTTCGCCCGTGGTCGTGACCGCTACGGGTGCGTGCTGTCGCGCCTCCCGCATCGCGCTGTGCGGGTCCTGCCAGAAAGCGGCGTCCGCCATATCCACCACGGCGCGCTTGCGGGCGGTTCGGGCGCTCAGCGGGAGAACTCCGGGATCAGGTGCTTGCCGATCAACTCGATGGAGTGCATGACGTCGTCGTGCTTCATGTCATAGGGGTTCAGCAGGCAGAAGAGCAGGTCGCAGCCCGCGGCCTCGTAGCGCTTGGCGATCTCGAGGCAACGGTCCGGATCTCCCACCATCGCGGCTGCGGAATCCCGGATGTAGTTGAAGTCGAGTTGGTCGAGTGCTCCGCTCTTCTGTAGCTCGGCGGCCTGGGCCGCGTAGTGGTAGGTGCCAAGGTCCTCGTGCTCGAGGGAGCGAATGTAGTCAGCGGTCTCCCCGATGATCTTACTGCCATGGCGCGGATACCAGACCATGGATTCTTCGGCATCCGCGAAGGCCCGCTCGTTGCTATCCGCGCAGTGGGCCATCGTAAAGGTGGCGACCCGTTCGTTTCGGAAGGCTCCCTTGGGCGTACTGCATTCCGATTGGCCCCTGCGATACGCCTCAACGCGCGGAATCAGGTCCTCGGGTGGGACTCCCACCGCGAAGGAGAGCAGGCCCACGCCCATCTTCCCGACCTCGTAGTGCCCGTCGATGCTGGTGGTGGCCGACCAGATCGGCGGGTGCGGATCCTGCAGGGGTTTGGGAAGTACGCGGCGCGGCGGCATCGACCAGAACTCTCCGTCGAAGGAGTACTCATCGTTCGTCCAGCAGCCGACGATGTGGTCGATGGCTTCGCCCAGCATCTTGCGCGTGTCCCGCGGATCGATGCCGAAGCCCTCGAGCTCGAGACGGGTAGCGGAGCGGCCGGTGCCGAACTCCACGCGTCCATCGGAGATCAGATCGAGTACCGCCACGCTTTCGGCGGTTCGAACCGGGTGGTTGTAGGGCCGGGGTGTGAGGCGCACCCCGTAACCGATGCGAAGCTCGGAGGTCCGCGCCGCCACGGCGCCGTAAAGCACTTCGGGGTTCGAGCAGTGAGAGAACTCCTCGAGGAAGTGATGCTCGACGCTCCACATGGAGTGCCAGCCCATTTCCTCGCCGAATACGCACTGCTCGATGACGTCCTTGTAGGCCTGGTGCTCTTTTCCGGGCGTCCAGGGACGGGCGACGGGAATTTCGTAGAAGAGCGCGAACTTCATGGGGGCTCCTGCCTCGATGGCTCCACTATACCGATCTTGAACTCGACTGCTTCGGCTCCGTATACTCGGGTCCTACGGAGGAGCGGTTGTGGTCTACGATTTGGTGATTCGCGGCGGACAGGTGGTGGATGGAACCGGGCTTCCGGCTTTCATCGCGGACGTGGCGGTGGCGGATGGCCGAATCGTGCGCATCGGGAAAGTCGAGGGCGAAGCGCGGCGCAGCGTGAACGCGGAAGGCTGTTGGGTCACCCCCGGTTTCATCGACGTCCACACCCACTACGACGTCCAACTCGACTGGGACCCCATCGCCTCTCCGGCTCCGCAGCATGGGGTGACCACCGTATTGACGGGGAACTGCGGGTTCACCCTCTACCCCGCAAAGCCGGAGGACGTGTCCTGGCTTGCCGGCATGCTTTCTCGGGTAGAGGGGATGAGCAAGCGGGCGATGGGGGAGGGCTTCCGTTTCGAGGGAGGGGGCTTCGAGGATTTCTGGAAGCGACTCGACGGCCGCCTGGGAGTGAACGCGGGGGGCTACGTGGGCCATTGCGCACTGCGCCGCTTCGTGATGGGCGAGGACGCGTCGGAGCGTGTGGCAAAACCCGACGAGATCGTGGCCATGCAGGCGCTGCTACGCCAGGGCATGCGCGAGGGCGCGGTGGGCTTTTCGACCTCCCAGCTCGAGGTTCACGTGGGCGAGGATGGCCGCGGCGTTCCCTCGAACTTCGCGGCGCCCGAGGAGGTCGTGGCACTCGCCGCCGCGCTTTCGGACTCCGACCACGGCGCCATCGAGATCATCGCACGGAGTTTCGCGGAGGGTTACGACGAGGACGATCGGCAACTGCTGCTCGAGATGGCGCGGGTCTCCGGGAAACCCATCGAACTCGGGCCGCTGGCGCCGACCCCGCAGCATCCCATGGCTTGGGAGCGGAGTCTCGACTTCGTGCGCGAGGCGAGAGCCCAGGGCGTGCGTCTGCATCCCCAGTTCACCACCCAACGCCTGGGCCTGCACCTGCGCTTGCTGGACACCTTCGTCTTCGACGAGATGCTCACCTGGCGAGAGAGTCTCACCTTGCCCCTGGGCGAGCGGTTGCGTGCCCTGCGCGATCCCGATCGGCGTGGGCGTATGCGTGCCGAGTACGTGCAAGACACCCAGCGCGCGGTGGCCTTCGACCTCGCGGACCTGGAGGTCGAGTGGGTGCGTGACTCCGAACACGCGGAGTGGTTGGGGCGTACGGTGGCCGAACTCGTCGCCGCAGGCACGGGCAGCGGAGACGAACTGGACACCTTCCTGGACCTCTCCCTCTCCGAGGATCTCGAGACCGTCTGGCGCATCCGCACCAGCGACGTGGCACGGCAGTTCATGGACCACGTGGTGCGCAGCACGATTCAAGATCCCCTGGTGATGGCGGGCTCGAGCGATGGCGGCGCGCACCTGGCGAGCTTCGTGGGTGCCGATTTCACCACCCTGCTACTCAGCGACTGGGTGCCTGACCCGCTCNCCCTCGAACACGCCGTCTGGCGTCTCACGGGGATGCCGGCGGCCGTACACGGCCTGCGTGACCGAGGAGTGATT
Organism: Myxococcales bacterium; assembly: GCA_013215615.1. GTDB lineage: Bacteria > Myxococcota_A > UBA9160 > UBA9160 > SMWR01 > JABSQX01. Next base: position 28,635 of record JABSQX010000011.1, read on the forward strand.
CGCGGCGGCGCCCATGCCGATCTCGTGGTCATCGACCCCGAATCGCTGCGAGGCGAGGAGCACCACCTGGTGCGCGACTTTCCCGGAGAGACCGAGCGCTACTACGTGGGAGCGGAGGGCTACGAGATGGTCGTGATCAACGGCGTGCCCGTGATGGAGAAGGGCGTACACACCGGCGCCCTGCCGGGTCAGGTGATTCGCGGAGCCTGAGAGGAGCGCGGGGCTTGGCCCCTCAGGCGGGAATGCCGATGGTCTTGGTCTCCAGGTACTCCTCGAAGCCCTCGAGGCCCATCTCGCGGCCGATGCCGCTCTGGCGGTAACCCCCGAAGGGCGAGTCCGGTCCGAACCAATTGCCTCCGTTGATGCCCAGGGTCCCGGTGCGGATGCGGCGCGCAACGGCCACCGCGCGCTCCTCGGAGCCCGCCCAGACCGCACCCGAGAGCCCGTACGCGGAGTCGTTGGCAATACGCACGGCATCCTCTTCGTCCTCGAAGGGGATCACCACCAGTACCGGCCCGAAGATCTCCTCCTGGGCAATGCGCATGTCGTTGCGCACGTCCCCGAAGAGGGTGGGCTCCACGAAGAAGCCGCGGGGCAGGTGGGCGGGCTTGCCGCCGCCGACCAGCAAGGTGGCGCCCTCCTCGACTCCCTGCTGGATGTAGGAGAGCACCCGGTCCTGCTGCTTCTTGCTGATCTGGGGCCCCTGCAGGTTGCCTGCGTCGCTGGGATCCCCGTAGGGGAAGTTCTCGAAGGCCGGCTTCACCAACTCGATGGCCTCGTCGTAGCGGGAGCGCGGAACCAGCAGCCGCGTGTTGATCGCGCAGCCCTGGCCGCCGTGCATGCAGGTCATGGCGGTACCCGGGATGGCTGCCCCCAAGTCCGCGTCCTCGAGCACGATGGTCGCGGACTTTCCGCCCAGCTCGAGGAAGACCTTCTTGATGGTCTCGGAACCCATCTGCATGATGCGCCGGCCCACCGCCGTGGAGCCCGTGAACGAGATTATGTCCACACGGGGATCGCGGGTGAGCATCTCGCCCACCTCGGCGGGATCCGAGGCGGAGATCACGTTCAGCACGCCCGGCGGAATTTCCGTGTGCTCGTGGGCGATCCGCGCGATGAAGCTGGCGTTCCAGGGCGTGTCCGGTGCGGACTTGAGGACGATGCAGTTGCCCGCCGCCAGCGCCGGGTTGACCTTGGCGAGATTCACCTGCAGGGGGAAATTCCAGGGCGTGATGCAACCCGCCACCCCCGTGGCCTCCTTGAAGACGCGGCGCCGGTTGCGCATGCCGAAGAACTCATGGACGGGAAGATCGCGCTCCCACTCGTAGCTCTCGATCAGGCCGATCACCCAGCTCATGTCCTCGATCACCGAATCGCCCTGCACCGCGTAGGTGAGCTGGACGGGAGAGCCGACCTCGGCGACGGTCTGCTCGCGCAGGCTCTCCTTCTCCTTGCGAAGGCCCTCCTGGAGCTGCTGGAGGCAGCGTTGGCGAAAGGCGTGATCCGTCGACCAGGCGGTCTCGTCGAAGGTGCGCCGCGCCGCGGCGATGGCCGCCTCCATGTCCTCGGGGCCCGCGTCCGCGACCTCTCCGATCACCTCCTCGGTGGCGGGATTCACGTTCGCGAAGCGCTTGCCGCTACGGGCCTCCACGAATTCGCCGTCGATGTAGAGGCGTCCTTCTGCCTGGATGCTNTCNGCCATGTCACTCTCCTGTATGCGGGTGGGCGAGTTGNGTCTCGCGATTCAGCTGCTGGGGGAGGGCAGGTCGAGGATGCTCGCCGCCTCCGCGTTGCTCGCCAGCGGGCGTCCGACTTCGTCCGCCAGGGCGCTGGCCTGGTCGACGATCTCGCCGTTGGTGGGCTTGTGGTCGGGGTGGAAGTGTTCCTCGAGGCCGACGTGCAGGTGGCCGCCGAGTTCCAGGGCCCGGCGCGCGATGGGCGTCTCGAAGAGATCGCCCCCCCAGGCCGAGACCGACCAGGGCAGTTCGGTGCCCTCCAGCAGGTCGAGGTAGGCGAGCAGCGCGTTCTCGGTGGGCGCCAGCCCGAAGCTCACGCCGGGCTCGGTGGCAAAGAGACCGTAGTCGGCGCCGAAGTAGAGTTTCACCATCACCCCTCGCGGTAGGCGACCGGCGCGGTGGAAGGCCAGCACGGTGCGCAGCCAGCCGGGCTCGTAGATGGCCAGGGAGGGCCCGAGGCCGTGGCGCTCGCACTGCGCGAAGCAGACGCGCACGTCGTCGTAGCTGTTCGCGTAGACCATTCCCACCGGAAGACCGTCCGCGTCGGGGCCGCCGATGTTGGTGGAGCCCGGGTCACAAAGGCCGAGCCGCAGCCCGATCTCCTCGGCGAGGACGTCGATGTGGGAGATGCTCTCCGCCATGTCGGCGCCGACGCCGAGCGTCGGGTACCAGAGCGTGTCCGGGCGCTCGGCGATGATGCTTCGCCAGGCCTCCAGGTAGGCGTCTGCGGCCTCGCGCCCGGTCTTCTGGATGTCGTCGGTGTGGGCGTGGATGACCGTCGCGCCCGCGTCGAGACAGCGAAAGACGTCCGCGATGATCTCCTCGGGCTTGCGGGGGGCGTTGGGGTTGCGCTCGGGGCGGGTCTCTCCGTTGATCGCGCACTCGATGATGAGGGGGATGTCCTGTCGGGCCATGGCTTCCTCCAGCAGGGCGCCATACTAGCGGAAGCGGGCCCACAGCAGGCTGGCGAGCGGGGGGACGCGTCCCGCACCTTGCCGCCCTCAGCGCTGGCGTTTGCGCGAGTCGGGCCGGTGCCGGAACAGGCCTTCCTGGGTGCAGGAGGCCACCAGCGTGCCCTCGCTGTCGTAGATCTCCCCTCGCGCGAAGCCCCGGGAGCGGGCGGCGATGGGGCTCTCCTGCTCGAAGCGCAGCCACTGGTCGACGCGGAAGGGCTGGTGGAACCACATGGCGTGGTCGAGGCTCGCCGAGCGCAGACCTCGGCTGCGCATGCCCAGCGGATGGGGGCGGATCACGGGGACCAGCAGGGTGAGGTCCGACGCGTAGGCGAGCACGCACTGGTGGATTCCCGGGTCATCGGGGAGCGTCCCCTTGGCGCGCAGCCAGGTGCGCAGCAGCGGCGGGCGTGGGCGCTCGTCGAAGAGGTGCAGGCCGCCGTCCGCACGCACCTCGATGGGCAGCTCGAAGCGGCGGTCATCGCGCTCCACCTCGATGTGGCGCTCCACCTCGCGCCGGATCACCGACTCGTAGAGCTCGCCGTCCGGGAGGGCTTCCACGCGTTTCTCCCGCTGGTGCTCGAATCCCTCCTCCTCCGCCTGGAAGGAAGCCGACATGTTGAGGATCGCCTCGCCCCGCTGGATGGCGACGACGCGCCTCGTGGTGAAGCTCCGGCCGTCTCGGATGCGGTCGACCTCGTAGAGGATTGGATGCTTGGGGTCGCCTGGGCGCAGGAAGTAGGCGTGTAGCGAGTGGACGAGGCGCTCCTCGACGGTGCGGCCGGCCGCCACCAGCGCTTGCGCGAGCACCTGGCCGCCGAAGATGCGGTCGCGCCCATCGTGCGGGCTCTCCCCGCGAAACAGGTTGAGTTCGAGATTCTCGAGGTCGAGGAGTTCCAGCAGGCGTTGCAGATCGAGTCCCAGCACGCCGCGGAGCCTACCGCGTCGCCGGGCTTGGCTCCGCTTAGCGCTGCTGCCCGCCCCGGGCGATCACGCGCGGCTTCGAGGGTGCGTGGCGACCTCCTTGAGAGCGCGTGGCGCCTCCCGTAGTCTGCATCGGAGCCGGGAGCCGCGGCGGAGCCATGAGCGAGCAACAGGTACACGAGGACGGGGGAGCGATCGCTCCCGGGCGGACCCGCATCGGCTGGGTGGGGCTGGGTGTGATGGGCGAGCCCATGTGCGGCCACCTGCTGGCGGCGGGCTTCGAGGTCACCCTGCACACGCGCACAGCTTCGCGCGCGAAGTCCCTGCTGGATCGCGGTGCGCACTGGGCGGAGAGTCCGCGCGCGGTCGCGGAGGCCAGTGACGTGGTCTTCACCCTGGTGGGTTTCCCCTCGGACGTGCGAGAGGTCGTGCTGGGGCCGGACGGTGTATTGGCGGGAAGCCGGGCGGGCGGGTTCCTGGTGGACATGACGACCAGCGAGCCGGCCCTGGCGCTGGAGATCGCCGCGGCGGCGGGCGCGCTTGGCGTGCAAGCCCTCGATGCCCCGGTCTCCGGTGGCGACATCGGCGCCCGGGAGGCCCGGCTCTCGATCATGGTGGGTGGCGATGCGGGGGCCTTCGAGCGCTTGCGGCCTTGCTTCGAGTTGCTGGGCCGCACCCTGGTGTTGCAGGGCGGGCCGGGGGCCGGACAGCACACCAAGGCCGTCAACCAGACGCTGATCGCGAGCAACATGGTGGGGGTCTGCGAGGCGCTCCTCTACGCCCATCGGGCGGGCCTCGACCCCGACCGCGTGCTTTCGTCGGTGGCTTCGGGCGCCGCGGGTAGCTGGTCGCTCGACAACCTGGCCCCCCGGGTGCTGCGCGGGGACTTCGCGCCCGGTTTCCTGGTGGAGCACTTCGTAAAGGACATGGGGATCGCGCTCCGGGAGGCCGAGGGCATGGGCCTCGAGCTGCCNGGNCTCNGCNTGGCTCGAGACCTTTACGAGGAGTTACAGGCCCAGGGAGGCGGCAGGCGCGGCACCCAGGCCCTGGCCCTCGCCCTGGCGCGCCTGTCCAAGCTCGATTGGCCCGNCGTCTTGGAGTCCGGCGCTTGAGGGGGGCCAGGGCCGCGCATCCGTTGGGGCCGCGCAGATATCGGCGAACCTGGTCTAAACTCCGGGACGCCCGAGAAGGAGATCCAGCGTGCAAGTAGAAGACCTGATCCTCGTGAGTACGGACGACCATGTCGTGGAGCCCCCCGACATGTGGGACGAGGTGCTTCCCGAGAAGTGGAAGTCCCGCGCCCCCCGGCTGGTCCACAAGCCCGACGGCACGGATGTCTGGGTCTTCGAAGGCCAGCAGGTTCCCAACGTGGGGCTGAACGCGGTAGCGGGCCGGCCTCCCGAAGAATACGGGATGGAGCCGACGGCCCTTTCCCAGCTGCGCGAGGGCAACTACGAGATCGGGGCCCGCATCGACGACATGAATGCCTCGGGAATCCTCGGATCCATGTGCTTCCCGTCGATGACGGGCTTCTGCGGGGAACTCTTCGGAAAGCAGGAGGACAAGGAACTCGCGCAGGTCATGATCCAGGCCTACAACGACTGGCACATCGACGTCTGGTGCGGTTCGCAACCGGGCCGCTTCATCCCGCTCGCCATCCCCATGATGTGGGATCCGGCGTTGCTCGCGGAAGAAGTGCGGCGGGTGGCGAAGAAGGGCTGCCACGCCATCAGCTTCGCGGACAACCCCACCGGTCTCGGCTACCCGAGCCTGCACAACGACTGCTGGGAGCCCTTCTGGCAGGCCTGCGCGGAGGAGGGGACGGTGGTAGCGATCCACATCGGCTCCGGGACGGGGATGAAGCTGCAGGACACCGAGGCCCCGGTGGAGATCATGATCACCTCCACGCCCATCAGTCTCTTCGGCTGCGCGAGTGAGCTCGTCTATTCGAAGTTCCTCCGCAAGTACCCGGATCTCAAGATCGCGCTCTCCGAGGGCGGGATCGGCTGGGTCCCCTACTTCCTCGAGCGCGCCGACTACGTGTACGAGCACCACCACCACTGGACCCACCAGGACTTCGGGGGCAAGAAGCCCTCGGACATCTTCCGTGAGCACATCATCACCTGCTTCATCGATGACGCTGCGGGCGTGCGCAACCGCGACCTGGTGGGCCTCGACACCATGACCTGGGAGTGCGACTACCCGCACTCGGACACCACCTGGCCCGAGGCCCCGGAGCGCCTTTGGAAATCTCTCGAGGGTGTGCCGGAAACGGAGATCCACAAGATCACCCACGAGAACGCCATGCGGCACTTCCGCTACGACCCCTTCTCGGTGATCCCCCGCGAACAGTGCACGGTGAGGGCCCTGCGGGCTCGTGCCGTAGACGTCGACCTCTCCCTCAAGTCCTCCGGCGGCAAGGCGCCCGCGCCCGCCGACGCGCCCTTCGTCACCATCGGGCACATCATCCAGCAGCTTTCGACCGCCTTCGCGACGCCCTTCGAGAACGATCCGGGTGGCACAGAGGGAGTCCCCGAGGAGAGCGCCCTCGAGCGCTGGGACCGCAACTAGGGAGGCTCGCAGACCGGGCATGAGGGAGCGAGTCGGTCCCGACTGGCGCGAAGGTCGTCGCCGGAGTTTGCGCAGCGGAGCGAGGGAGGGGAGGGCGAACAAGGCCGCATTCCGGGATCCCCGGCGACTCGCGGTATCTTCGCCCGCCCGCACGCAATGCCCTATCTCGACTTCGAGCGCCTAGAAGCCCTGGATCCCGCGGCCTACCTCGCCACGGAGCCCTATCCCTGGATCAATCCGGCGGGCCTTCTCTTCGAGGGGTCCCACGCGGAGCTCGTGGCGACGCTGCCCGAACTCTCACTCTTCGAGCCCGTGTTCGGCAAGGTTCGCAAGCACGGTCAAAGGAGCCACGACCGCTACGGACTCGCATACCGGCCGGAGTTGGCGCTCAGCGATGCCTGGCGGGGCTTCCTGGCCGAACTCCAGAGCGAGCGCTACCGCGCCGCCGTCGCGCGCCTGGTCGGCGTGCGATCGGTACACCTGAGCTTTCACTGGCATTTCGCGCCCAATGGCTGCTCGGTCTCTCCGCACTGCGATGCCCGCCGCAAGCTGGGCTCGCACATCTTCTACCTCAACACCGAATCCGACTGGGACCCCGCTTGGGGGGGCGAGACCCTGGTGCTCGACGATGGCGGGCGTTTCCACCGCGACTCCGCGCCGGAATTCGAGGACTTCGATCGTTGCATCTCCTCACAGGCGCTGGGCAACTGGAGCTTGATCTTCACCCGCGCGGGCAACTCCTGGCACGGCGTGCGCGAGGTGCGCTGCCCGGAGGGGCGCATGCGCAAGGTCTTCATCGTCGTGATCAACCGCGATGACCCCCTGGCGCGCATGCAGCGTTTGCTGAGGCCGGCAATGGCGGGCTACTGACTCCCGTCCGATTCGGGGGCTGGAAGCATGACGCGCGACCATCGCGGCGCGAGCGCTCGCCGCGCGCTGCGGGGGCTCACCCCTTGCTCGCCGGCTCGGGGCCCAGCATGGGCGAGTGATCGTGGCTGAAGTCGCGGCGGGTGCCGCGCACGCGATAGGCGCGCTCCACGTTTCCCTGGCTGTATGTGAAGCAGCGCCCGCGGAGATCGCCCATCTCCGGCGCCATGCTGACCTGGTCGAGGTCGAAGAAGCGCACGCCTCCGATCATGCAGCTTCGGCGCAGCACGATGGCGGCCTCGGCGAGTTCCGGGTCCAGGTTCTGCTGCGCCCAGGCCATGAAGCCACCGGTGAGCCCGATGCCGTCGAAGGGCGGCTCGCCGTGCAGCGTGGTGTTCCCGAGGCCGCCGCGGACCTCCCAGTCGAGCAGCAACTCGCCGTCCCGATGCAGGGTGGCGTGGGCGACTTCGCCGCGGTCGCCATCTACCACGCAGTGGTAGAGGCGGAGCTTTCGCCCTGCCGCCGCGTGGGCCACCGCCAGTCCCGCGAGGTCGAAGAGATGGGTGCACTGGCTGTCCGCGCGCGAGTGCTCACCCACCGCGGTGCAACGCGGCGAGAGCGGAATGCCGACAAGCTCCTGGAGCGGGCGCGCGGCCTCGGGACAGGGCGTCCAGGGATAGCGGATCGCCTCGGACTGAAGCGCCGTGACGCGTTGACCATCGTGCTCCAGGTGCACGCGGAAGTGGTGGGGATCATCGACCAGGTCGCCGGTGATCCGACAACCATCGGCGGCCAGCCGAATCTTGCGGTGATAGGTCCGGGCCATGCGCGGCTCCGCGTACTCCTTCGGGGATCGCGATGCTAGCGCGGTGGCGAGCGCGCGGAACGAGACGGGCTGCTAGAAGGAGAGCCCGAAGGCGGCGTTCACCTGCATGCCGTCTTCCGAGAAGCCCAGGTCCACCCGGAAGGGGGCGGCGCGCTCGAGGCTGGCCCGGAAGCTCACTCCATAGCTCTGGCGGATACGGGTGGTGAAGATGTCTGGCCAGTCCGGAGCCACCGCACCGATCTCGTAGAAGAAGGCCAGGCCCAGGCGCTCGACCCGGATGGAGTCGGTGATGCGGAAGCCCCGGGGTATGACCCAGAATCGGTACTCGCTGGCGGCGGTCCAGGAGGAGCGGTCACGCCAGCGCCCGGCGATGAAGCCCCGGAGCAGTCGATCGCCGCCCAGGCTGGGGAGATCGAAGAAGGGGAGGGAGCCCGCGGTCGCCAGGCTGAAGAGGCCCAAGGCCAGCGTGTCCGTGGGGGGATGCTCCTCGCCCGGGTCGCCGCCGTCGTGTAACAGGCCCGGTACCGGAATCACGTGGCTGGCCTCCAGGGTGAAGCGCCCACCGGTCTTGCCCTTCCGCTGCAGCACCGCGCCCTCCGCGAGCACGGCGATGCGCGTGCCCCGGTAGGGGTTGCGCTGGCTGTCCCGGGTGTCCCAGGCCACGCCCAGCTCCAGCCAGCCCAACGACGCGTCCTGGGCTTCGTCGAAGAGCTGCGGGTAGAAGGCCTGCGTACTCGGTTCGCCGCTGACCTCGCCCTTGGAAAGGTGGTGGTGCTCGCCGCGCACACCGAGACCCAGCACCCAGTCGTCGCCGGGGCGCGGCAGCGCGCGCTCGATGCCCAGGTAGAAGGCGCTCAGTTCGTCGCTGAAGCTGGTCTCGTCCGACTCCTGGCTGTGCGGACCCAGGCCGAAGAAACGCCTCGTCAATGATTTGCTGTAACCCCCGCCCGCGCGCAGGAAGCTGCGCTCCTCCTGCAGGACGCCGCCGCCCGGGTGTTCTCGGTGGTGGAGCCAGCGCCGCCAGGCGATGCGGTAGGACTGTTGGCCCCTGGTGGTGTACGAGAGGAAGACCCCCGCGAATTCGCGGCGGCGCTGTTGACGGAAGTCGATGTCCGTGAGTGCGATGCCGCCGCCTGCGCCCACGTCGCTCTCGACGAAGATCAGGGGGATTACGAAGCTGGTCACCAGCAGGCGCTGGAAGATGTTACCGGGCTTGATGCGGCCTTCGGGGATGTAGCGCCAGCGCTCCGGGTTGGGTAGATCGGCGGGCATCTCGGGCCGTGGGATCCGACCATCCGGATCCATGCCCTCGAGGGGATCGTAGTCGCCGGCCGTTACGGCCGTGTCCTCGAAGGGCTCGATGTCCTCGTCGAGGGGTTGGCCAGCCACCGGGCAGGCCGCGCCCAGCAGGGCTGCGCAGGCGACGCTCACGGCGACACGACGGAAACGGTCGTGCACCCCTGCCCTCCATCGGCTGCTGGGAAATGGCGACGCGCACGCTGGGGCGCTTCGTGTACATTGCATCGCCATGCCGGACCCGCAACTGGAATCGGAGCGGATCGAGGAACTCACGCAGGCCCTGCGAGCAGTCATGGAGCGCGTCCGTACCACGCGGGCTCCAGCCGAGGTGCTCGATCGAGCCGCTCGCACGCTGCGCACGCTGGCCGCGGATCTCGAGCCCCACAGTCACCCGGGCCCCTACCAGCAGACCCAGCTGGATGCGAACGAGGAGCGCGAGTGGGAGGGCCTGGCGGCAATCGATCCCCAGGCCTTCTTTCCCTACAGCCCGGTGATCGGGCCCCGAAACCCGATGGCGGCGCCCGCCCGCTTCGAGGTCTCGGACGGAAAGATTCGTGGAGAAGTCACCCTGGGGCCGGTCTTCAATGGGCCGCCTGGATCGGTCCACGGCGGGGTCACGGCGCTCGTCTTCGACGAGGTGCTGGGCTGCACGGCTTTGGCGAATGGTTTCGGGGGCTACACGGGAACACTCAGTGTCCGCTACCTGAAACCCGTCCCGATCGGCGAGCTGCTGCGCCTCGAAGGGCGCATGGGGGAGATCGACGGCCGCAAGGCCGTGGCGCGCGGGCAGATGTGGGTGGGCGAGGAACTCTGCGCCGAGGCGGAGGGGGTCTTCGTCCAACCCAGGCAGCCCATGGGCTGAGCGGGTCCCGGCCCGCCTTCCGACGTGTACCATGCGCTGCGCGGCCCGGTCCTCGGCTCGCTTTCACCGGAGGATTGCCATGAAGATCGGCGTGGTTTTTCCCCAGAACGAGATCGGGAACGATCCCATCGCCATCCGCGACTACGCGCAGGCTTGCGAGGAGGTGGGCTGTCACCACATCCTCGCCTACGACCACGTGCTGGGCGCGCACCCCGAGCGAGAGCCGGCGCTGACGGGCCCCTACACCCACGAACACCCCTTCCACGAACCCTTCGTGCTCTTCGGGCACCTGGCCGCGGTGACCACACGGATCGAACTGGCCACGGGCATCCTGATTCTCCCCCAGCGCCAGACGGCCCTGGTCGCCAAGCAGGCGGCGGCGGTGGACGTGCTCTCGGGGGGCCGCCTGCGCCTGGGTGTGGGGACCGGCTGGAACACCGTCGAGTACGAGTCCCTGGGCGAGGACTGGGAGAGCCGGGGACGCCGCATGGACGAGCAGGTGGAGTTGATGCGCGCGCTCTGGTCCGAGCCGGTGTTGGACTTCCGCGGCGAATGGCACCGGGTGGACCGCGCCGGCATCCTGCCGTTGCCCGACCAGCAGATCCCGATCTGGTTCGGGGGCTTCACACCGGTTGCCTGGAGGCGCGCGGCGCGCCTGGGGGACGGTTTGGTGTTGGGCTGGGGGCTCGGCGCCTGTGTTGCAGCCCTGGAGGCCACGCTGGGCTTTCTCGACGCGGAGGCGCGCAGCCGGGAGGGCTTCGGGTTGGAGATGCAGATGCTCTTCAAGAAGGGCCCGGAATCCTGGGCGAAGGACATCGCGGGCTGGCGGGAGGCGGGGGGCACCCATGTCTCGGTGAGCACGATGCTGGCGGGCCTCGAGAAGCCCGCCGATCACATCGAGGCGATCCGCCGCTTCAAGGAGGTCGCGGACGGCGCCTGAATGGCTGGAGGAAGCCGATGAGCGACTGGGACACGGGGACGCCGGGACTGCGCGTGGCGCGAGACGCTGCGGTCTTGCGTCTGCACCTGGATCGCCCGGAAAAGCACAACGCGATCGGCGACGCTGTGTTGTTGCGCCTCATCGAATGCATCGAGGGAGCGGGCATCGACGAGTCGGTCCGGGTGATCGCGTTGAGCGCCGAGGGCGAGAATTTCTGCAGCGGTTTCGACTTGGTGGCCCGCAACACCCCCGAGGGCCCGCGCCCGCGCGTGGGCAGCATCCAGCGGCGCCTGCCCCTGCACGCCCATCGCCTGATCCCCGCCATGCTCTCCGTTCAGACCCCCATCGTGTGCGCGGCCCGCGGCCACGTGGCGGGCATCGGCTTGCACCTGCTGCTGGCGAGCGATTTTGCGCTGGTGGCCCGCGGCGCCCGCCTCTGGGAGCCCTTCGTGACGCGGGGCTTCAGCCCGGACAGCGGCGGAAGCTGGCTGCTGCCCCGCTTTATCGGGGTGGCGCGCGCCAAGGAGATGTTGATGCTGGGCCGGGAAGTCAGTGGCGAGGAAGCCGCCGACTGGGGGTTGGTTCACGCTGCGGTGGACGACGGCGAACTGGAGCCGCGGGCCGAAGCGCTGGTGGAGCAACTCGGAGAGGCCGCCACCGTGGCCGTGGGACTCAGCAAGTGGCTGGTGGGACGCGGCCTCGCCACGTCCCTCGATGACGCGCTCGCCAACGAGGCCTTCGCGTTGGAACTCTCCTCCCGCAGCCTCGATTTCAAGGAGGGCATGAAGGCCCTTCGGGAGAAGCGGAAGCCGGGCTATACAGGGCGTTAGCCGGGTCCGGGATCTGCCAGTTCCGCGCGCGGGCGCGTCGCCCTCAGTCGAGACCCAGCAGCCGGCGGGCGTTTCCGCGTAGGAACTTGGGCCAGACGGCTTCGCGGAAGGGCACCTGGGGCATGTCGGTCATGATCCGCTCGAGAGAAAGCCCCATCGGGAAGTAGCCCGCGTAGAGGATCTTGTCCGCGCCGCGCGTGTTCGCGTAGTCGACGATGGCCTTGGGGTAGTAGCGGGGCGCGAACGCGGAGGTCGAGTAGTAGAGGTTCGGCCACTTGAGCATCAGTTTGACGGCCAGGGCCTCCCAGGGTTCGCAGCCGTGGCGGGTGACGAAGACCAGCTCCGGGAAGTCGAACATCACCTGGTCGATGAGTTCGACGCGCTGGCAGGCCATGGGCAGGCGCGGGCCGGGCACGCCCGCGCAGACGAAGATCGGCACGCCCAGCTCCACGCACTTGGCGTAGATGGGATACATGCGCGGGTCGTTGATGGCGACCTGGGGATTGGTGCCCGCCGGGAAACAACCGAAGGCGCGCACCCCGAACTCCTCGTACTGGCGCACCATGCGGCGGATGCCCTGCATGCCGTCGTTGGCATCGACGTTCCCCGATCCGATGAAGCGGTCCGGGTGCTCCTTGAGGGCCTTCTGGTAGACCTCGCCCTCGCAGCCGACGAGGCCGAGCTCCACCCCGAATCGATCCATCTCGTGGAGGGTGATATCGATGGGGTTCTCTGCGCCGTAGAGCTCCTTGGGGACGTTCTTGAACATGTACTCGACGGGAAAGTCGAAGTCGTCGCGCGATTGGGAGTCGCGTAGCTGCGCGCGGATGAAATCGTATTGCGAGAAGTCGCTGGCGGGGAAGCCGATCATGCAGTCGACGATTCCGATGTCCTTGGGAAGGCTCACGCGTGGGTCTCCTCTTCAGTCCGTGGCCAGATCTACGGCGGCCTCTTCGAAAGAGCGCAGCAGGATCTCCACGATCTCGCGGGCCTCTTCGGAGCGGGTGCAGAGCGGTGGCGCCAGTGCGACGTTCTCCCAGAGTGCGCGCACGATCAGGCCGTGCTCCCAGCAACGTTTCGCGACCGCGGCGGGGAAGGCCATGGGCCGTCCACCTGCGGGCCGTTTCGTGCCCGGCGCGCCGCACTCGATTGCGATCAGCATGCCCACGCCTCGAATCTCTGCGACCAGGGGGTGGGTGCCCAGCGCGTCGCGCAGTCCGGCGAGGAGTTCGGCGCCCACCACTCGCGCACGCTCCACCAGGCCCTCGCTCTCCAGGATCTCCAGGTTCGCGAGCGCCGCCGCGCAGGACGTGGGGTGGTTGTTGTAGGTGAGGCCGCCCATGAAGGGCAGGCCCGGGGGAGACTCGTCGCGGATCGTCTCGTAGACGTGCCGGCCGATCGCCACGCCCCCCAGCGGCAGGTAGCCACTGGTGATTCCCTTCGCGAAGGAGAGCAGGTCCGGCCGGATGTCCCACTGCTGCATGCCCCACCAGCTGCCGGTGCGCCCGAAGCCGGTGATCACCTCGTCGAGGATCAGCAGGATGCCGTGGGCGGTACAGATCTCCTGGAGGCGTTCGAAGTAGCCCGGAGGAGGCAGGATGATGCCCCCGGTGCCCAGCACGGGCTCGGCGATCACCGCCGCTACGCTCTCGGGGCCCTCGGCCTGGATGACGGCTTCCATGTCCTGCGCGCAGGCGATCCCGCACTCCGGGAGCGTCGCGTCGAACTCGCAGCGAAAGCAGTAGGGGGCCGCCGCGGTGACGTGCAGCGGGTCGGGGGGCGCGAAAACGTGGTAGACGGGCAGGCCGGTGGCGCTGCCCGCCGCCCGGGTGATGCCGTGGTACCCGGAACGGCGCGACAGAATCTTCTGGCGCTCGGGTTGCCCCCGCACCGCGTGGTAAAGGCGCGCCAGCCGGATGTTGGTCTCGTTGGCGTCGGAGCCGCCGGTCGTGAAGAGAAAGCGCGCGAAGTCGGAGTCCGGGGGGAGCAGTTCGCGCAGGCGCTCGGCGAGGCGGATGGCGGGCTCGGTGCTGAAATCCCAGAAGGCCGGGTAGTAGGCGAGCGTCTGCATCTGTGCGGTCACGGCGTCGGTGATTTCCTGGCGTCCGTGCCCCACGTTGATGTTGAACAGCCCCGAGAATCCGTCGATCACCGAGTGGCCGTCCTGCATCTCGAGGCGGATGCCCTGTGCACCCTTCACGACGCGCGGCCCCTTTTTTTCGTGGACGCGGAACTCGGTGACGGGGTGGATGAGCAGTTCACGGTCCAGGTCGGCGAGCGACGAGGGCATGGGGACTCCCGGGCGGCGGTTGTCGTGAGTCTAGTCGGCCTCGGGGATCGGCTGCCAAGCACGGCGATGGGCTACGCTGGCCGGGATGGTGGAGGTCGAGAGGACGCTGGTGGAACGCGTGGCCGGTCTACGCCGTCCGCTCGGCATCGCGGTCTGCGCGGTCTTCGTCGTCTATGCCTGGCTGGTCTGGCAGGCGCCCGTCGATCGCGTCCAGGGGATCATCCAGAAGATTCTCTACGTGCACCCCCCGCTCGCCTACGGGGCTTACCTGGGCTTCGTGTTCGCCGGAGTGGGCGGGGTGGGCTACCTGCGGAGCGGCCGCGAGGTCTGGGACCACTGGGCGCTCTCCGGCGCCGAGGTGGGGGTGCTCTTTTGCACCTTGATGATGGTCACGGGTCCCATCTGGGCCAAGGGGACCTGGGGACACTGGTGGTCGTGGGACCCGCGCCTGACCCTCACCCTGTTGCTCTGGTTCGTATATCTCAGCTATCTGCTGTTGCGCGGCTTCAGCGAAGGGGGTGCTCGCACAGCGCGTTTCGCCTCGGTGTACGCGATCGCGGGCACGCTGCTGATCCCCCTCAATTACTTCGTAATCGACCTCTTCCAGGGGCGTTCCCTGCACCCCGAAAATCTCGAGCGCGGGAGTCTCGGTGCCGGCATGGGTTGGCCCTTCCTGGTGGGAAACGTCGCCTTCTTCCTGGCCTTCGTGTACCTGCTGCTGCTGCGCTTCGAGGTGGAGATCGGACGGGGCCGGGTGTCGCGCGGGTCCGACGAGGCGGTCGCATGAGCTACCTGATCGCCGCCTACGCGATCACCCTGGTGGCGCTTGCTGGCTACGCGCGCTCCCTGCAACGGGAGCGCGCGCGCCAGGTCGTGTCCCTGCAGCCGACGTCCGGCGGCGACCCCGCGAATGGCGGGCCTTAGTCGGCCCCGGTGGGGGGCCGCCTCGCGAGCGGGCCATCGGGCAGGCTTCCGTCCACGTCGGTGAAGCCGTAGAGATCGGCGAGGTCTCGCGAGACCAAGACCTTTCCGCTGTGGCGCATCACGTCGGGATCACCGGCCAACGCCGCCACCGCTCGGCCCGTGAAGCGCTGGGATTCCGCGCGCACGTCCTCGAGACCCACCAGGCTGGCGCGCCCGGCCTGCACGCGCTCGGTGAGGACCAGCCCAGGCCAGAGGGAGATCACCGCGACCCCGAAGGGCTCGAGTTCGTGGGCGGTGTCGGCGGTGAGCCGGTCCGTGGCCGCCTTGCCGACCCCGTAGGGGACGCTCCACGCGTAGCCGGCCGCGCCCGAGGAACTGATGTTGATGATCAGGCCGCTGCGCTGCTCGCTCATGCGGCGGGCTGCGAAGGCGCTTGCCGTGTAAGCGCCCCGGGTGCCCACGTCCAGGCAATCGTCCCAGTTCGAGAGTGGAACCTCCCAGAAAGGGCGCCCCGACGTCATTTCGCGGGGGATCAGGTAGGCGCTGTTGACCAGCACGTCGAGCCGTCCGCACTCGTTGCCGACCCGGTCGAAGAGCGCCTCCACCTCGCCGTCGTCCCGGTGGTCGCAGCGCACCGGGATGCCCTCGCCGCCGGCCTGGGTGACCGCCTGGGCGGTCTCGTCCAGCGTGCCCGGCAGCGGCGCTTTGCCGGCTTCCACGGTACGTCCGGTCACGTAGACGCGGGCTCCGAGCGCTCCCAGTTCGATCGCGCAGCCCTTGCCGATGCCGCGGCTTGCGCCCGTCACCACCGCCACCCGTCCCGGCACCTCAGCGCTCTCCCGACAGGAGGTCGCGGGCGGCCGCCTCGCAGCGGGTGCCAGCGAAGAAGTCGGGATTCGATTGGGTGTAGAAGCGCAGGGGGTTGTCACAGACGAATTCGCGGAAGCCCCCTTCGTCCACGAGGCCCCTCTCGACCAGTTCGTAGGCCTCGACGAGCACCCGGTTCATGTCCGGAACATCCCAGTGCCCCATGTCCGAGCTGAACATGGCGCGCAGTCTCGCCTTCATGGGGTTGGCGTTCTCGTCGAACGCCCAGGCGACGCTGGGATCGTCCGCCTCGCAGCCGAAGTAGAAGCGGGGCACGAAGAGTTCCCGGATGTCCTCCTCGCAATCGATCTCGCAGGCCGCCCATTCGTCGAGCGCCGGGGGCTCGGGCTCGAGCCGGGTGAAGGACTCGAGGAGGCCGTCCAGATCCGCGGTGAAGCGGGCGTCCCCGTACTCGCGGAAGAGCGCGAGGATCTGATCCGTGTCGATGCGGGAGGGATCCAGGTGGTGGATGCTCTCCCTGTTTCGTTTCTGCCAGTGGGAGACGAGGTCGGCGTAGAGCAAGCACGCCCAGCCCACGCCGCCCTCGAGCAGCCCAAAGGCGAGTTGGGGAAAGCGCCGGGTCACGCCGCCCAGGAAGAGCGATTTGCAGATCGCCTCCATGCTGGCCGCGAAGGACCCGATGTGGTTGTACATGTAGCTGGAGATCGACCGCCGGCTCCCCCAGCCCTGGCCGGGTGTGTGCGCGGCCAGCGCCACGCCCAACTCAGCGCAGCGCGCCCAGAAGGGGTCGTAGTCGTACTCGCTGTCGAGGGCCAGCGTGTCCAGGCGTTCGCCGGAGCCGGATCCCCAGTTGGGGAGGCTGGCGTCGGGAGTACTCGCGTCGTGGCCCACGGGGCGGTGGACGATGCCGTTCCACATGGTCGCCTTGTAGCCGAGTTCCTGCACCGCGTGCTCGAGTTCCGCGACGGCCTCCTCCGGGCTGTGGGTGGGGATCTGGGCAACGGGCGTCATGCGATCCGCGTAGGGGAAGTAGACCTCCGCGTTGAAGGCGTTGAGCGCCCGGCAGGCCACCTGCCGCAACTCGGCGTCTCGAATCGACATGGTGGTGAGCGCGCGGCTCGGGTAGAGGACCGCGAAGTCGATGCCCATCTCGTCGAGGCGCTCGTGAAGCAGCCGCGGGAGGTGAGCGGTGGCGCGGTCCAGCGTGTTTGCCGCGGGCAGGCTCCACCAGGAGGGTCGGGTCGTCCAATCCTCGCGCCGTCGCGCCTCGCTCAGCGCGCTCCAGGGCCGCAGCACCATGTCGTCGAAGTCGATGCCGCCCGCGGCTTCGAAGCGCGCGGCGAGGTCTCCGCCGGCGAGGTCCTTCACGTAGTCGAGGAAGAAGGAGTGGAAGACCGGGATGGTCTCGATCACGTGTCCGTCCGCGTCGATGACGGGGTGGCCCAGGCTCGAGCGGATCTTTGCGGCGTCGGTACTCATCCGGATGCCGCTCCGCCTCGCTCGGGATCCAGGCTGCCTTCATCGGCGTGCTGGTAGCGGCTGCGGTAGGCGGCTTCAGCGACGCGCGGCAGCACATCGTCGAGCAGCGCGGCGTCCAGTTTGCCGACCAGGAAGCCGGCGCCCGCGCGCGCGAGCATCTGTGGCAGCCGCGAGCGCAGGCGATCCAGCGCCCAGCCGAGCGCATCACCCTCCGCGATCGGATCGATGTGCAGCATCTCGTTGCTCTGCCCCTGCCAGGACACGTAGTGGTAGTGGGGGTCCTCGTCGAAACAGTCGAAGCGAAGGTATTCGAGGGCTTTTCCCTCGTGCTGGCCCACCACGTGGATGGAAACCCCGCAGTCGTCGATGCTGCCCGGCGGCGGGCGGCTGTCGCCGCTTGCGGCAGCAATTTCGCTGGCGGCGGCGATGGCGTCGTTGACCACCCGGTACTCGACCCCGAAGCGCAGCACGCCCGCCTCGAACCACTGGGTGTGGGCCTCCACGGGCGGGATTGGCATCAGGTCGTAGCGGGTGATGTGGCTGCTCAAGACGGGTCCCTTCCCGGCGCCTCGAGGCGCTTGGCGATGTCCTCGCGCAGCGCCTGCTTGGCGACCTTACCCCCGGAGGCTCTCGGAAGCTCTTGGAGGACGATGAGCTGCTCGGGGAGGGATTCCACGGAGGTGCCGCGCTGTCGCAGATGCGCGAGCAGTTCCGCGAGGTCGAGCGATGTCCCTGGCCGCAGCTCGGCGTAGACGCAGACCCGCTCTCCGAATACCGGGTCTGGCATGGCGACGGCGGCGGCGAGGCTCACGCTGGGGTGGCTCGAAACGGCGGCTTCGACCACCGCGGCACTGATGTTCTTGCCGCCGCGAATGATGAAGTCGGCGCTGCGCCCCGTCACGCGGAGGATGCCATCCGCGTCGATGCTGGCGATGTCGCCCGTGAGCATCCAGCCGTCGTCGGTGTAGAGTTCGGCGTTGGCCGCGTCGTCCTCGTAGTAGCCCTGGGAGAGGAGAGGTCCGCGGCAAGCGGCCTGGCCCTGTCCGCTGGCGGTGACGTCGCGGCCGCTTTCGTCGTAGAGGCGAACCTGCATGGCTTCGATCACGTGCCCAGCCGTGCGCAGCCGGACTTCCCGGGCGTCGGCGAGGGTGGTCCGGCTGAGCGCGCCGGTCTCGTTGGATCCATAGAACTGCAGCACCGAGGCGCCGGTTCGTTCCTCGAACTCGGCGGCGCGCTCGTAGGGGACGGCCTCCCCGCCGGTAAAGAGCACCCGCAGCGAGCTGAGATCCGCCGTCTTGCATGCCGGCGAGTCGAGCATCATGATGAACTGTGTGCTCACGGCTGCCAGAACCGTGACCCGCTGCGTTTCCAGCGTGCGCAGCAGCTCCGCGGCGTCGAAGTTCGGCACCAGCACGCAGGGGGCGCCCAGCAGTGTCGGGGTGACGTGTGCGGTCCAGATCCCGAAGCCGAAGGGGGCGGGCAGGGCGCTCAGAAAGACATCCGAGGGCGTCAGCCGGCCCGCCTCGACGGCGAGTTCGTGAAAGTGGAACCAGCGCTGCTGGTCGTGAACCACGCACTTGGGGAGTCCGGTGGTACCGGAGGTCGAATTCAGGAGGAAGGGAGCATCGGGCTCGAGGGCTTGCGCGGTAGAGAGGGAAGGCTTCACCTCCATGTCGGAGATCGTCTCGCCGTCCACGTGCAGGCCCTCGTCGCCGGCCCCTGGATCGCTCACCACCAGATGCCGCCGCAGCGGACCTCCGTCGGCGCGGAGCGCCTCCGCGAGCTGTGCGAGGTTCAGGTCCCGGTGGTGGGAGTGGGAGAGGAGTCCTGCGGCCCGGGTGCGCTGAATCAGGTGGCGGACTTCCGCCGCCCCCGCCCGGGGACCGATCCCCACCGCGACCAGGCCGGCCTTCTCACAGGCCACGTAGGCAGCGTGCACGCCGGGCCCGTCGGGTAGCAGCACGGCGAGGCGTTCCCCCGCAGCGAACCCGCTGGCGAGAAGATGGGCGGCGAGTCGATCGGAATCTCTCGCGTAGCGCGACCAGCTATAGGCCTCTCCCTCGCAATAGAAGGCCACCGCGTCCGGAGACGCTTCCGCGTGGGCATGGATCCAGTGGGCGAGGGACTTCACCCGGCTCTCCCGAAGGGGCGAAAGGCCGGGTGGTGAGGCAGTACGGGAAGTGCGCCGAATCGCGGGGGTCGGCCGTCGTCGCTGCGTTCGTGGACCATGTGCCATGTGGGGGCGCCCATCGGGACAACTTCCGGGAGTGGCTGCGGCAGCACAGCGTAGCCGCAGCGAGACGCGGCGGTCGACCGAGCGGTGTGGCGCGTGCTCGCGACCTCACCCGAAGAGGTGGCGCAATCCGGCCCAGGCCTCACCGGGTCGGGTGACGCAGGCGCGGGTGGCCTGTGGCTCCCTTGTCTTGATGCGAGCGGCAGCCAGCCAATGCGCAAGGGGTATGGGCGCGGGGGAGCAGAAATCCCGGACCCGATCCATCCGGTCGATTTCCCCCCAGGGCCGGCGCCAGTCTCGCTGCAGGTGGGGAGCCAGCGGCCTTGTAGGACGCCGAGCGTCGTTGGGTCCTTGAGTTCCTCGGGGGCCCGCCCCGGATGGGGTGGGCCCCACCCTGTCGCGATGCCGCGGACTGGAAACCCCTGGGTAAAGTCGCGCATACTCCCGGCGGATCGGGTTACGGATTTCGGATCGTGAAAGCGGGCTTGTCCCGTCCTCGCGCCGCTGTGGCGCAGCGTGGATCCGTGCCCAGAGGTCACCTCTGCGACCATGGACGCCCAGGAAACTGCAGCCGGACGCTTGGACGACGACGTCCACGGGACCATCGAGCGTATCTACGCCACGGTGCTCGACCCCGCCGGCTGGGCGGAGGTGGTGCGCGATCTCTCCCGGGTCTTCGACGGTTCCCCCGTGGCCTTTGGCTTCCTGGCGGGACCCGAGCGCTCCGATCCCCGGCGCTACGCGTGCGGGGTGCCGAATGACGCGTTGGGCGAGTTGTTGCGTCGCCTCGCCCAGGACACGCCCTGGACGGAACGCCACCTGCTCAGCGTGTCCGACCGCTTCGGCGAACTCTCGGAGGAATTCGGCTTCCTCGAGCTGGAGAGCCTGCCCATCTACACGGAGTGGATGCGCGATCTGGGGCTCGCGCCCATCTGGCCCGGAGGTCACGTGGTGGTGGGCCCCGACGGTAAAGGGGTGGGCGCCGTAGCGATCTTCCGGCGGCAGGGGCAGGGGCCCTTTCAAGAGGCCGAGTTCGGAAAGGCCGATCCCTTCGTTCCCCACCTGCGCCGGGCCTTGGAGTTGCAACGACTGCTGGGCGAGGCACGGCGCGAGCGCCTTGCCCTCGCCGAGGCGGTGGACCGCTTCCCCAACGGTGTGCTGCTCCTGGATGAGGAGCGCCAAGTGGTCATCCACAACCAGGCCGCCAGGCGAATCGTCGATGCCGAGGACGGCTTCCGCATCGACGGCGGGAGCCCGGGCGCGGTCGATGCCCGCGACAACGCCCGGCTGCAGGAGTTGATCGCCAATGCCCTGGACTCCGAACCCGGGAAGGAGCTTGCCGCGCGAGGTTGGGCGACCATCTCCCGGCCCTCCGGACGACGCGAGTACGCGCTGGTGGTCACACCCCTGACCGTTCCGCCCGTCGACGTCGTGGGCAGCAACATCCGCCTGGCGCTCTTCCTGGTCGATCCCGAGGCGGGCCGCACCGCTTCGAGCGAAGTCCTCGAGGGCATCTACGACCTCACGCACTCGGAGGCCGAACTGGTTCGCACACTCGCCAGTGGTGTGAGCCTCGAGCAGGCCGCAAAGGCGAGGGGTGTGAGCATGAATACCGCACGCAGCCACCTGAAGCGTGCCTTCGCGAAGACCGGTACGGCCCGCCAGGCGGAGCTACTGCGCCTGGTGGTGGCCGGGGTCGGGGCGATCGCGGACGACTAGCCAACGCGCCGGATGGGGGAGCCCGCTTTTCGCGTCGCTGCCGGGGAAAGTGACGAGAAGCGCGCTAGGCCGACGGCTCCAGGCTCACGTCCACCATCAGGTCGTTTCCAATCTTCTCAAGCGTGGCGCGCACTTCCTCGAGGCTCTGGCTTTCGGGGACGCGGAGTTCTGCGCGCGCGTGGAACAGCACCTCTCCCGACATGGGAGCGCTCGTGCAGTGGCTCTCGAATTCCTCGACGTTGATCCCGCGTACTGCCAGCGCTGCCGCGATCTCGCGCACGATGCCGGGGCGGTCGTGGCCCACCAACTCGAGCGAGACCGGCGGGCCCGCGGGGCCGGGTGTGGACTCGCCACTCTCGGAGAGCACGATCCGAATCCCGTCGTTCTGGAGATCGAGGAGCGCGTTGCGAAGTCCCTCGACGCCGGCCGCGGGCACGCGCACTCGCAGCAGGCCGGCGAACTGACCCTCGAGGTGTGCCATCCGGCTCTCCAGCCAGTTGCCACCATGGCTGGCGACGATCTGTGCGAGCGCTTCGACTAGGCCGGGCCGATCGCGTCCGACGACGGTGAGGACGAAGGAGACTTGCACCGCGGTCGCCTCCAGGAGGGGACCCGAAGGTAGCGAAATCGCTCGCCCGCGTTTGTTTTCGCGGTATATCGATGGGTTCAAGCCCCATCTGTGTGTCGTATGGCCCGTTCAGGGGGTGCAATTTTGTGACGTTTTCATTCAAATGGGTGACGAGTGGGCGACTGCGCTCCGTCACTCTGGACTTCGAGGAGGACAATGAACGTGGCCCGCGCACTCATTCGGCGAGATCGAAACGCGTTCGGGGGGAGCCCTCCGCACCTCCCCACGTCGCGGAGTACCGGGTCGCATCGCTGTCCGA
The DNA here is from genome assembly GCA_013215615.1 of Myxococcales bacterium. Taxonomy (GTDB): domain Bacteria; phylum Myxococcota_A; class UBA9160; order UBA9160; family SMWR01; genus JABSQX01. The sequence goes on from JABSQX010000011.1 coordinate 50,803, forward strand.
ATCCGAGAGGCTTCGCAGGCGAGCTGCAGTAACCCAAGGTCCTCATCCCTACCGATATCGGCTGCGAAGCCAGGGCCCATCCGGTGCCAGTCACCGGATGGGCCCTTCTTCGTGAGCTTCGGGCCATGCAGCAGCCACGCGGGCGGGCGATTTGACAAAGCGCCGCAGACGCTGGGAACCTACTGGAAGTGAAGCGGGAACTCGGGGCGATGCGGCGGCTGGTGGTGGCCGGACTGGTGGTGGTGGCGCTCTTCGCTGGCGCGCTGTGGCTGCGCGGTGAGTCCGGCGTGGAACTCGACCCGGGATCGTTGCGGGACGCGGTGGCACGCGTGGGGGTGTGGGCGCCCTTCGTGTACGTCCTCGTCGTGGCTTTTCGCGTTCCGCTGGGGATGCCCTCGCAGCTGGTGCTGGTCGGGGGTGGGCTGCTGTTCGGGACGCTGGCGGGCACCCTATACGGCAGCGCAGGGCTCGTACTTTCCGCTGTGGTGCTCTTCCTGGGGTCCCGCTGGGCGGGGCGGGAGAGCGTGATGGCCCGCCTGCCCGCGCGCTTCCAACCGCTCCTCGACATCGCGGGTTCCCGAGCGGGTGTCGCCTTCGTCGCTGTTGGGACCGGCTATCCCTTCGGCCCCGTCACCATGTACCACATCGCCGCGGGTCTGACGGGCATGTCGCTTGGCGCTTTTGCGTTGGCGGCCATGGTGGGCTCGGCGGTGCGCGCCTACACCTACACCTTTCTGGGGAGCTCCCTTTCGAGTCAGGAGGGCGGGGCGAGCGGTTCGCAGTGGACGGGCCCTGATTGGCAACTCGTCGCGCAGGCACTCGGAGTGCTGACGCTGGCCTTCGTAGTGCCGCTGCTGTTTCGGCGGCCGCGGTCATGGATCCTGCAGGCCTTGGGACGTTCGACCGCGCCCCCCGAGGATCCCAACGGCTCGTAGCGTATCCGCTTGTGCAGGCCTTTGTCCTTGGTCGAGCGGACCGTCGGTACGAGGGGGCGCTACACTGCGCGCGGTGGATTCTCTCGTCGTTTCAGGGCTCGGATTCGAGGTGGAGCACCGCAATCCGGGCCCTGGAGGCGGTCCCACGCTGCGCGTGCGCGAGCTCGCTAGTGGCCGTGAACTGCTTCGCTTCGACTGTTTCGAGGATTCCCCGCACTGGCACCTGGACCCCGACGAACGGGACCAGATTTCGCGTCTCGAGAGCGGGGGGGATCCCATCGCGCAGGTGGTCGGGATGCTGGCCGACGGGTTCGGGCAGCTGTTGAGTCGTGTGGCACCGGAGTTGAATCCGCCCGAGGCGAAGGGGTTTGCGGAGGGACTGGTGGCGCTGGACGCGCAGCTCCGCAATCCCCCAGTGGATCTCGAGGCGGTGCGAGCCGACGAGCGCAGACCCAGCGTCGGGGAGAAATGGAGCCGCTATCCCGAAGACGTACTGCCGCTGTGGGTCGCGGACATGGACTTTCCCATCGCCGAGCCGATCCGCCGGGTGCTGCGCGGGGCCGTAGAGCGCTCGGATCTCGGTTACCCCATCCATCCCGGGCCCACGGGAGTCCGGGAACTCGCCGTGGAGCGGATGCGTACGCGCTTCGGTTGGGAACCAGAGGTCACCCGCGTCGAGATCATCACGGACGTGGTGCAGGGCATGTACTTGGCACTGTTGGGCTGTACCCAGCCTGGCGACGGGGTGGTGGTGCAGACGCCCGTATACCCACCTTTCCTGGCTTGTGTGGAGGAGACCGGCCGGCGTCGCATCGATGCGCCCTTGGTCGCGGGGGCGAAGGGCTACGAGATCGACATGGATGCGCTGCAGGCGATGGTCGATACGGACACGCGCGCACTGCTGCTCTGCAACCCCCACAATCCCAGTGGGCGGGCATTCAGCCGCGAGGAGCTCCAGGGCATCGCGGAACTCGCGGTGGAGCGCAACCTGGTGGTGGTGAGCGACGAGATCCACGAGGACCTCGTGTACTCGGGCCACCGGCACCTGCCCATTGCCAGTCTCGGGCGCGAGATCGCAGAACGCACCATTACCCTGACATCGGCCTCGAAGGCCTTCAACGTGGCAGGACTGCGGTGCGCGGTGGTGATCTTTGGATCGCGCGATCTCCAGCAGCAGTTCTCCTCCCTGCCGCGTCACGCTCGGGGAGGGATCGGGGTGCCGGGGATCGAGGCGCTGCTGGCTGCGTGGCAGCACGGCCAACCGTGGCTGGACGCCGTACTCGTCCACCTCGAGGGCAACCGCGACGCGCTGCTCTCCCGGCTGCGGAAGGACTTTCCCGGCGTGGTCGCCTACTCGCCGGAGGCCACCTACCTCGCCTGGCTGGATTGCCGCGGCCTCGAGATCGAGGGCTCTCCCTACGAGTTCTTCCTGCGCCATGCCAGGGTGGCTCTCGCCGACGGGGCCGCGTTCGGGCCCCCAGGCCGGGGCTTCGTGCGCATCAATTTCGCGACCTCGCGCGCCATCGTCTCGGAGGCGCTCGACCGGATGGCCCAGGCGCTGGACTGAGCGCCTGCAAAGCGTTCGGCCTTCAGCGGGTCAACTCCGATTCCCTGGAACGCTCACGAAAGACCGCCCGGATGCCCTCCACGTCGGCCTCTCCCAGCCGCCGGTAGGACCCGCCGGTCTCCCGGATCCAGACGGGATCCGCGCACTCCCAGCGCTCTTTCCGCAGCTCTCGCTTCAGGATCTTGTTGGTTTGCGTGGACGGCAGCGACGTGGCGACCCGCACGTAGCGGGGCGCCCACTTGGTTCCGAGATCCGCCTGCGCGCCCAGGAAGTGTTCGAAGTCACCGGCGTCGAAGGCATCGTCGCGGTCCAGCACCAGCGCGGCCATCACGTCGTCGCCCACATCCGCGTTGGGGACCGCGTAGACGGCCGCCAGACTGACCTCCGGGTGGCGAACCAGGATGCGTTCGATGGGCGCTGCTGCGAAATTTTCCCCATCCACGCGAAGCCAGTCGAAGTTTCGACCCGCGAAGTACAGGAAGCCCGCGTCGTCCCGGTAGCCGAGGTCCCCCGACCAGTAGATGCCCTGGCGGGTGCGCTCGTGATCGGCCTCCTGGTTGTTCCAATAGCCCTCGAAAGCGGCCGCGCTCTGCCGGTTGGCGATCTCGCCCACCGCGTCGTCCGCATTGGCGAGGCGGCCGTCGGCATCGAAGCGCGCGACCGGGCACTCGTCCCCGCTCTCGGGATCCAGGATCAAGGTGCCGGGTTGGCCGATGCCGAGGGCGCCGCTCGGGGTGTCGGGGGTGCGGGAGATGGAGATTCCCCCCTCAGTGGAACCGTAGGAGTCGATCACCTCGCAGCCGAAGCGTTCCGCGAAGCGCTTGAGATCGTGTTCGGGACCTTCGTTCCCGAAGGCCACTTGCAGCGGATTGTCGTGGTCGTCGGCGTGGGCGGGGGTGGCGAGGATGTAGGTGAGCGGCTTGCCCACGTAGCTGAAATAAGTGACGCCATAGCGACGCACGTCCGGCAGAAAGCCCGAGGCCGAGAACTTTCGACGCAGCACGGTGGTCATGCCTGCCGCCAGGGCGGGCGCCCAACCCGCCATCAGCGCGTTGGAGTGGAACATCGGCATGGCGAGATAGCTCACGTCGCGCTCGGTGAGCGAGCGCATTCCCGATAGCGCTTCTCCGATCAGCGCCAGGCGTCCCTGAGTGCAGATTGCCGCCTTGGGGTCTCCAGTGGTGCCCGAGGTGAAGAGCAGCAAATAGGGGGCGCCGGCATCGATCTCGATCTCCGGTACCGACTTCCCAGCATGCGGGGCGAGCGCTCGCGACCATTCGGGGCTCTCGACGTACAGCACGCGGTCGCTTTCGAAGGGCAGTTCCAGGCCCTCCAGCAACGGGCTGTGACGGGGTTCCGTGATGAGTAGCTGGCACTCGGCGTGCCGCGCGTCGCGCTCGAGTTCCCGGCCGCGCCGGGTGGGGTTGAGGCCCACGACGGTGGCGCCAGCCAGCGCTGCGGCTCCGAGCAGCATGGGGTATTCGGGAACGTTGTCGAGCAGGACACCCAGGTGGAAGGGCCCGTCGCGCCGCATGGCGAGGAGCAGGGCGGCGCGCTGCCCACAGGCCGCCGCAAACTCCCGGTAGCTCCACTGCTGGTCCTCGAAGCGCAACGCACAGTGCTCCTCCGTGGCCCGCCGCTGGACGAGTTGGGCTACGTCGAGGGTCATGGGGTCTCCAAAGGATGTACGTCGAGCCTTTACAGCGCCTGCGTGGGGTGGAACCATCGCAAGATCCGCAGACCCTTTCAACGCGGAGCCCGAGTTCCGCGCACGAGGAGGAAACCCCGATGAGCGAGATCGCCACCGTCACGGGTAGCACGGCTCCCGAGCAACTCGGCAGGACGCTGATGCACGAGCACCTCATGATCGGCTACGGGGGATGGGAAGCGGATTCCTTGCGCCCGGGCTCTTCGCGGGAGGAGATGTTCTCGCGCTGCGTGGACCGGATCGAGGAGATCAAGGGCCTGGGGATCTCGAGCCTGCTGGACCCCTGCCCGAACGACCTGGGGCGGGACGTCGAGTTCATGGCCAAGGTGGCCCAGAAGACCAACTTCCAGATCATCTGCGCCACCGGCCTCTACAAGGAGGCAGAGGGGGGCACGGCCTACTGGAAGTTCCGCTCCGGATTCGCGCCTCCGGTGGAGGCCATGGCCGAACTCTTCGTCCACGAACTCCAGGAGGGGATCGGAGAAACCGGCATCCGCGCGGGAATCATCAAGGTCGCCACCGGACACGGGGGCCTCAGCGACTACGAGCGCTGGGTCTTCGAGGCGGCGGCGCTGGCTTCGGTGGAAACCGGCGCACCCATCACGACGCACACCGACAACGGCCTCTTCGGGGATGAGCAGCAGACCTTCCTCACCGAGCGCGGCGTGCCCGCGCACCGCATCGTGATCGGCCACTCTTGTGGCTCTGTGGATCACGACTATCACCTGGGCATCGCGCAGCGCGGTTCCTACCTGGGCTTCGACCGCTTTGGCCTCGAGATGTTGCAGCCGGATACGGAGCGCGTGAAGGCTCTATTGCGCCTGCTGCAGGCAGGCTTTGGAAACCAGTTGGTGGTCTCCCACGACTCGGTGTGGTGTTGGCGCGGAGCGCCCATACCCGACCCCGAGATGCTGAAGAAAATGGAGGAAACGTGGAACCCCACGCACTTCCTCACGCGCATCGTGCCGCAGCTGCGCGAGGGCGGCGCCACGGATGTGCAGATCGAGGCGTTGCTGGTGGAGAACCCCCGGCGATTCTTTGCCGGCGATGCGATTCCCTGAGAGGCGGCTGCGAGCGCTAGTCCCCGAGTCCGGCGAGAAACTCCCCGATCTGCTGCGAGATCGCCTGAGGGGCGAGCAGGGGCTGGTAGTGGCCCACCTCCGGGGTGGCGGTGACGCGGAGCTGCGGGCAACAGCGGCGGAAACGATCGCTTTCCACGAACGGACGCGCGCCGTCGATCATCAGCACCGGGACGCGCAGCTGCGAAGCGCAAGGTTCGGCATCGAATGCGCGTAGTCCCGCGAACACCGCATGGAGCACGTGGGGTGAGCAGGTGCGGAGCTCGGCGAGCACGGCATCGCGCACCGACGCGTCGTCCTGCCGCAAGAACGTGAAGCGACTCGCGTACGCACATGCGGCGTCGTGGCAGCGAGGCGAGGCGAGGTCGGCGATCAGCGCGTCGATGCGTTCCAGAGCGGCGGTGGGGAAGAAGATCGCGGGCTCGCAGAGCACCAGGCCGCGGGCCAGCCCGGGCCGACGAGACGCGGCGGCCAGCGCCACGGCGCCTCCGAGGCTGTGTCCCACCAGTACTGCGCGCTCGATGCCTCGCTGTTCGCACAGCCAGACCAGGTCGTCGGCGAGTTCCTCGACCCCGTAGCCTGCGGGGGGTTGGTCGCTGCCCCCGAAGCCCCGCAGGTCGGGCGCGAGCACCCGGTGGAGATCCTCGAAGTGCGCGAGCACCTGCTCGAAGTGGGTGCGGTCGCCCCCCCAGCCGTGGAGGAAGACCAGCGGGGGCGCGCCGCGTCCGGACTCGTGAAAAGCGAGTCGCACCTGGTCGCGCGCGAGCGTTCGCTGCGGGGACCGCCCGGCTTCGAGTCCAGCGCGGATCGGCATGGGGGTCCGGGAGGCTGACGGCCGCCTAGGCGAGGGCGGCGCCGTCGATCCGGATCTCCTCGCCACTGATGTGCTGGGCCTCGTCGGAGGCGAGGAAGGCGATCAGTTCTGCCACCCGCTCGGGCCCTCGCGGCCCGTGCAGCGAGGAGGAGCGCGCCAGCAGGCGCCGCTCCGCGCCCTCGGGGATGTCTGGCCGCATCATGGCGGTATCGATGGATCCCGGGCACACGCTGTTGCAGCGCACCCCGCGATGGGTGAACTCCACGGCCAGCGCCCGGGTGAGCGCATGCACGCCTCCCTTGGAGGCCCCGTAGGCGCTTCCGTAGGGGAGGCCGCTCAGCCCGGCCGTCGAGCCCACGTTCACGATGTTGCCGCCGCTCTCGAGCAGATGCGGCATGGCGGCGCGGCACATCAAGAAGGTGCCGTCGAGGTTGACCGAGAGGATTCGTCGCCAAATCTCGAAGCTGGTGTCCGCAAGGTGCGCGAAGCGGATGATGCCAGCCACGTTGCAGAGCGCCTGCAGGCCGCCGAAGTGCGCCACGCAGGCCGCCAGCGCGGCCTCGGTCTCCTCCTCTCGGCTGACGTCGAGGCGCTGGGCGTGCACCTGCGAGCCGATCGCCTCGACTTCCTTGGCGGTCGACTCGAGTTCCGGCTCGGCGATGTCGGCGAGGAAGAGGGTGGCTCCCTCCTGGGCCAGGCGCAGTGCCGTGGCCCGGCCGATCCCCGAGGCTGCGCCGGTCAACAGCACCACCTTTTCCTGGAAGCGCCGAGCGGAGGTCTCGTCAGCCATGGAGGGCACGGTACGGCAGCGATGTCGGCGCCCGCAAGCGTCGGGGAGGGCGAGCGGCGGAGACGGTCGATGCGAACGTCAGCGTGGAGCGAGGTCGCGGGCCGCCTGGATGGGATCGACCCCCAGCGGCAGGATCCCCAGCACCGGTGTATCCACGCCGGCTTCCACGTAACGTTCCACGTGCTCGCGGCAGGCTTCCGGCGGGCCGTGGATGACCAGCGCATCCACCACTTCGTCGGGGATCGAGGCGGTGGCGCCTTTTCGGTCGCCCTCCTGCCATAGCCGCCACATCTCGCCCAACAGTTCGCTGCGGCCCAGCCACTCGTGGTAGGCGGCGTAGACCGGGACGGTCAGGTAGGAGCTGATCGCGAAGCGCGCCATGTTGCGCACGGCTTCGGCATCCGGGTTGGGGGCGACGAAGAGGCGCGCGACGATCTCCTTGTCGCCGCGCTGCTTGCGGACGTGAGGTGCGACCCGGGCCACGTCTTCGGTGGAGAGCCAGTTGAGGATGGCTCCGTCTCCCTCGCGGCCGGCCAGTTCGAGCATTCCCTGGCGCAGCGCCGCGATCAGGATCGGGGGCGCGGGCTCTACGGGGGCCGGCAGGCGGAAGCCCTTTACCGAGAAGGTCTCGTATTCCTCGCTCACCTTCTCGCCCGCGAGGGCGCTGCGCAGGAAGCGGGCCAGGTCGCGCGTACGCTGGTAGGGCTGCTGGAAGGGGATGCCGTTCCAGTTCTCCACGATGACGTTGGACGAGGAGCCGATCCCGACCACGAAGCGCCCCGGCGCGGCGGAGCAGAGGCTCGCGATGCTCATGGCCATCAAGGCGGGCCCGCGCGTGTAGGCGGGCAGGATCGCACAACCCAGGCGCACGGAGGGCGCCCAGGTGGAGGCCAGGGTAAGCGGCGTGAAGCCGTCCGTGCCCCCGGCCTCGGAGGACCAGAGATCCGTGTAGCCCAGGCCCTCGAGTTCGCGGATCCATTCGGCTTGCTCGTGGAGTGCACGGCCGTCCACGGGAATCGTAATCCCCCAGCGCTGCATCGCGGTCCCCCTTCGTCCAGCCAGCCCGCGCGCCTCCGGGATCCCGTGGCTTCGGGCAGGGGAGGGACTATAGTGCCCGCCATCGACGACGCCCGCGACGGTCAGCGAGCTAGGGGAGACGATGCATTTCGAAAACCTGGAACTCCGCGAAGAGGACGGCCTGGCAACGATCACCCTGAACCGCCCCGAGGCTGCGAACGCCATCGACATGGAGATGGCCCGGGAGCTGATGCGTGCGGCGATCCACTGCGACCAGTCTGCGGACGTGCGCGTCGTGTTGCTCGATGCGAAGGGGAAGCTTTTCTGCGCGGGGGGCGACCTGAAGTCCTTCGTGGATGCCGGCGAAGCGCTTCCCGCGCTCCTCAAGGAACTCACCACCAATCTCCACGGCGCGATCTCGCGCCTGTCGCGCATGCAGGCGCCGTTGGTGGTCGCCGTGCAGGGCCCCGCGGCCGGGGCGGGGATGAGCCTCGCGGTCTCCGGAGATCTGGTGTTGGCCGGAGAGTCCGCGACCTTCACCTCCGCGTACACGGCGGCCGGTGTGTCGCCCGATGGCAGCTCCACGTATTTCCTGCCGCGGCTGATCGGCCTGCGCCGTACCCAGGAGTTGATGCTCACCAACCGGCGTCTCTCCGCCGCCGAGGCGCTGGACTGGGGGCTCGTCACCCAGGTGGTTTCGGACGCCGAACTCGCCGACCAGGCCCGGGCCCTGGCCGAGCGACTCGCAGCGGGGCCCACTCGCGCCTTCGGATCCGTCAAGCAGCTGCTGCACGAGAGTTTCCAGGGCAGCTTGGAGACGCAAATGGAGCGCGAGTCGCGGGGGATCGCGGAGATGGGGGCCGGGCTGGACGGGCCCGAGGGCATTCGTGCCTTTACGGAGAAGCGAAAGCCGGAGTTCCAAGGTCGCTGAGGGCCTGCACACCGCGGGTTCCCCCGCGGCCGCCCGCGTCTCTGGGGCTGTATCGTCATCCAGGCATTGACGCTGTCTGGCTATTTGGAAACAATCGTTGCGCGGGGGTGGACAGGGAGGCCGCGTTGGTCCAGATCGGGCAGATGGTGCTCTTTGCGCGGGTGGTGGAGGCGGGCAGCTTCGCGGAGGCGGCACGCGGTTTGGGGCAGACCCGTGCCTCGGTGAGCAAGCAGATCGGGGCGCTAGAGGAGCGCGTGGGCGCTCAACTCCTGCACCGCACCACGCGACGAATGCATCTCACGGAGATCGGCACCGAGTTCTACGCGCACTGTGCGCGCATCGCCGAGGAGGTGGAGGGCGCCGAACGCGCGGTGGCCAGCCTGCAAGGTGAGGTGCGTGGGCGTCTGGGCGTGGCGGCTCCTGCCACTTTCGGGCGTCGCTACGTCGCGCCGCTGCTGGCGGACTTCCTGGCGGCACAACCCGAGGTGCAGGTGGATCTGGCGCTTAGCGACGTGCCCGGTGAAGTTCGCAGCGAGGGAGTCGACGTCTCCATCCAGATCGAGTCGCGCGCCGACACCAGCCGCTCCAGCCGCCTCTTGGCAGACAGCCGGCACGTGGTCTGCGCCGCGCCCGGCTACCTCGAAGGCAAGCGCACACCGGGTCGACCTGAAGAGCTGCGGGAGCACGACTGCCTGCTGTACAGCAGTCTTCCCTCGCCTGCGCGCTGGCGCTTCCGTTCCGGCAAGTCGGTGCGGGTACATGGGCGCCTCAGCGTCAATCACGGCGAGTCACTGCGTGAGGCGGTGCTGGAGGGGCTGGGCATCGCCTACATGCCGGTCTTCATCGTAGGAGAGGACATCGCCGCGGGGCGCCTGGTGCCGATCCTGGAAGACTGGGCGCACTCGGTGCAGAAGGTGTGGCTATCGTATCCTCGCGGACGCTACATGGCGCCGAAGGTACGGGCCTTCGTGGATTTCATGCTCGATCGCTTCACCCCACGGCCGCCCTGGGAGCAGTCCGCGTCTGGCTGAGGGCTCTTCCGGCCCAGTTGGGGCCGGTTTCGGGGAAGACGCTCGGACTCGACGAGGGGGCGGGTTACTCTGGGTCGCGAGGCAGCTCGCCCGCGCCAGTCGACGGGTCGTTCCGGGCGTGCATGCGGATCCCGGGACAGAAGCGGCGCGCTTCGCGCAGTGCGTTGGGGTCGTCGAGCAGCTCCGGCCAAAAGGGCCAGCTGCGGCAGCGCGCGGGCCTCACCGGGTGGATCCGGCAACTCGCCCGCTGCCCCTGTTCGAGGAAGATGCAGCGGCCGCCCGAATGTTCGAGGAGGCGCTCCCCGTCTGCGGCTACGAAGCGCGAGCGGAAGGCCTGGGGGCTGAGACCGAGGTACCCCGCGATGCGGGTCACGTCCTCGGCGTTGACGCGCACGAAGCCATCGGGCCGCGCACAGCAGTTTCCACTGCGTTGGCAGCGAAAATCGAAGGGGAAGGCGTTGGGAGTATCGGCCACGCGGTCGAATGTAGCGCCGGCGGGCGCGGAGAGGTCGGCCGGTCATAGGCGAGCGGCTATCCTGTCGGCGATGGCACGTGGGAGCACGCGGAACAATCGGCGCCGCCGTTTCGCGTGGGAGCATCTTCCGGACCCCGAGCTTCTGGATCTCCGGCTGTGTGATCTAGAGGTTGGGCTCGAGGGAACCTGGCTGGAAGCTCCCATCGAGGAGGTGTTGGCAGAGCTTGCCTGGCGGGATCTCCGTATCCGCCCGAGCTTTTGGCTGTCGGAGGAATGGTTCTGCCCTGACGGCGTGGTGGGCGTGGCCCTGCCATTCTTCCTCGCGCACCCGAGGCTGGTGGGCTTGGAGCGCCGGCAGATGCTGGAAGTGGAGGGGGGCACGCACGCCCAGTGCCTCAAGCTGCTGCGCCACGAGATCGGTCACGCCCTCCACCACGCCTTCCAGTTGCAGCGCCGCCGCCGCTTCACCAACGCATTCGGTTCGACCTCCCGCGCCTATCCCAAGCGCTACCGCCCCAACCCCGCGAGCCGCCGCTACGTCCTGCACCTCGACTACTGGTACGCCCAGGCCCATCCCTTCGAGGACTTCGCGGAGACCTTTGCGGTCTGGCTCTCCCCCAGCTCTCGCTGGCGAAAGGTCTACCAGGGCTGGCCCGCGTTGCGAAAACTCGAATACGTGGACGAGCTCATGGATGAGCTGGCGGGGCAACGGCCCAGCGTACGCAAGCGCGCGCGGGTCGAGCCACTCGCTGACCTCAAGCAGACGCTGCGAGCCTACTATCAGGCCAAGCGGGCGCGTTTCAGGGGGCTCACGAGTGCGGTCTACGACGAGGACCTTCGGCGCCTGTTTCGAGACGAGGGAGACGTGGGGGGCCGGCGCTCGGAGAGCGCGGTGAGCTTCCTGCGGCGCAACCGCGCGAGGATCCGTCGAATGGTGGCCCAGAGCACCGGCAAGCACGAGTACGCGCTGGACGTGGTATTGGGCGAGATGTTGCATCGCTGTCGGGAGCTGCGTTTGCGCGCGACGGGTCGGGAGCGCGCCTTGCTGGTGGATCTCGCGATTCTGGTGTCCGCGAGAAGCGTCGAGTACGTGCACCGTTACAGGGGGCGGGATTGGCACGCAATGTGAAAAAGCTGCGCGTGCTTGCACTCGTGCACGCGGACTGCATGGCCCCCGACACCTTGGACGGTCTCTCCGACCAGGAGGTGGCGCGCGTCAAGACCGAGTACGACGTGGTGGAGTGCCTTTCCGGGATCGGCCACGACGTGCGCCAGCTCGGCATCCACGAGGAACTTCGGCCCATCCGCGAAGCGATCTCGGACTTCGATCCCGAGATCGTCTTCAACCTGGTGGAGGAGTTCCAGGGAGAGGCAATCTACGACCAGAACGTGGTCGCCTACTTGGAACTCCTGCGGATTCCCTTCACGGGTTGCAACCCGCGCGGGATGGTGATCGCCCGCGACAAGGCGCTCTCGAAGAAACTACTGAGCTATCACCGAATCCGGGTTCCGCGCTTCTTCACGGTGCGCCGTCGGCGCGTGGCTCGTCGGCCCGACCGCCTGAAATTCCCCCTGATCGTGAAATCTCTGATCGAGGAAGCCTCCTTGGGGATCGCCAAGGCCTCACTGGTGCGCGATGACGAGAAGCTCGCAGAGCGCGTGGCCTTCATTCACGAACACGTGGGGACCGACGCCATCGTCGAGGAGTTCATCGAAGGGCGCGAGGTCTACGTGGGGGTGTTGGGCAACGAGCGCCTCCAGGTGCTGGCGCCCCAGGAGCTTCGCATCGAGAAGAGCGGCGTCGACGAGCCGTTGATCGCCACCTCGAAGGTGAAGCACGATCCCGCCTACCAGGAGAANCTCGGGGTGGAGATCGTGCGTGCGAAGTTGGACGAGACACTCGCCCCGCGGCTCGTCCAGATCGCCAAGCGCGCTTTCCGTACGCTCAACCTGGATGGTTACGCGCGCCTGGATTTCCGCATCAGCAAGGNGGGCGAACCCTATCTCCTGGAGGCGAACCCGAACCCGGAAATCGCGCGCTACGAGGAGATGGCCCAGGCCGCCGAAATGTCGGGCCTCGGCTACGAGGCCCTGCTGCAAAAGATCCTGAACCTGGGACTTCGCAGGTAGGCGCCTTCTTTGCGCCGGGCCTTCAGGCCCGGGAAGCGGCTGCGCCGCCGCGCAGTACTCGGCCGGGCAGCGCTCCCTCGGGATCCACCACGTCCTGGTCGTGCTCCCGGATGGGCGTGCCGTTGACGATCACGCTGTGGATGCCCGTGGCGTCTGTGACCAGGCGGTCGGCACCTGCGGGAAGGTCGTGGACCCTGCGCAGCGGCCCGCAACCCACCGTCTCGGGGTCGAAGACCACGATGTCGGCGGCCAGGCCCTCCTGCAGGCGTCCGCGGTCCGTCAGGCCGATGCAGTCGGCGGTGGAGGACGTGAGCTGGCGCACACCCTCTTCGAGGGAGAGCACCCCTTTTTCGCGAACCCAGTATCCGAGCAGGTGGGTGGGGGCGCCGGCGTCACAGAGTTGACTCGCGTGGGCCCCTGCATCGGAGAGCCCGAGCACGGTGCTCGGATGCTGGAGGAGGATGGCGACCTGCTTCTCGTCACTGTTGGCGACGGGGAGGCGGAAGCGCGCCGCGAAATCGCTCTCGAGGCCGAGATCGAGGGCGAGTTCGGTGAAGTGGAGCCCCTGCTCGTCGGCGAGATCGGCGATGCGCCGCTCCTCGAAGTCGGGATGTTCCGGGCAATAGGAGACGACCATCTCGTCGGCGTGCCGGGTCACGACGCCTTCCCGCCAGTTCTTGCGGAACGCGTTGCGGAAGGTCTCGTTCGTGTAGATCTGACGCAGCTCCGCGGGCTTCGCGCCTGCCACTTCCGCGAAATCCGGGTGGCTCTCGAAGGGGAAGGGGCTGTCCCAGCGGAACTCCAGGTTGAGGGGCCGGCAAGCGACTTGCGGGTAGAGGGCGACCCCCTCGGCCTGGAGGTCGGCGTGACGTTCCAGGCTGGCGCGAAGTTCCTCCTCCGGGCTGAAGCCGGAGAGCAGGGCCGTCCAGGTCACCGGACGCCCGCAGCGGCGCTGGAGCGCGGCGAGCGTCTCGACGGGGAGGTCGGCGCCTACCGCGGTCTGCAGCACTCCGTGTCCGACCGTACCCAATGCTTCGGCGAGGGTCTCCAGCTCGCCCATGCTGGCCGCGCGGCTGGGCACGGGACGGCCCTCGAAGCCCATGTGGGTGGGAGCGCGAGAGGTCGCGAAACCCAGTCCGCCCGCGGCCAGGCCCTCCTCGAGGAGCGCGCGCATCTGCTCCACCTCGTCGGGCCGGGCTTCCCGCTCGGTTGCCTCCTCGCCCATGACGTAGAGGCGCAGCGGGGTGTGTCCCACCATCACGGCCACGTTGATCGCGATGCCGCTCGACTCCAGGCAGTCGAGGTATTCGGGAAAGCTCTCGAACCCCCAGTCCCCGCCCAGGCCGGCCTGCAACGCCGCCAGCGACATGCCCTCGACCTTCTCGAGGGTGCCCAGGATCCGCTCGCGGTCTTCGGGGCGGGTAGGCGCCACGCCGAAGCCGCAGTTTCCGGTCAGTACGGAAGTGACGCCATGCCAAGGGGAGATGCTGAGCATCCGGTCCCAGAGCACCTGGGCGTCGTAGTGGGTGTGGAGATCCACGAAGCCCGGAGCCACCACGCATCCCGAGGCGTCCAGCGTCTGGCGGGCGCTACCGCGAAGCGAGCCAATTTCCGCGATGCGCCCGTCGCGGATGCCCAGGTCGGCGGCGCGGCCCGGAGCGCCGCTGCCGTCCACCACCAGGCCACCGCGGATGCAGAGGTCGAAATCGCTCATGGGATCGGAACTCCCCTCGGGCCTGCGCGTCCGATCGGACGCCGCAGCCGGTTGATGTCTCGAAGTGACTCCATGCCCTCGTCGACCACGTCGCTCCCCACCAGCTGATCGCTCTCGCCGGCGAGCTCTTCCATGTCCACCCAGGCGGCATAGAGGGGTCGCGTGCGCTCCGTGATGATCCCGGCCTTGAGCAGGGTCTTCACCAGCACCCGGAAGATGTTGGTGGTGTTTCGCATGTTTGCGCGGCGATCGCTGTCGCCGAAGACCTCGAGGACCGCGCCGCGCACCCACTGCCATTCGAGGTCGAACTCCGCGTAGATCGCCTGCTTCTGCTCTGAGTTGACGAGGTTGAAGAGCAGGGTCTCGAAGCAACGCGCGGCCCAGAGCTCCACCTTTTCGTGCTCTTCCTCGCTGAGCATCGGGACCGTGCGGGCGGCCCAGATCTTCCCGAACTTGTGGTGGAAGGCCTCATCGGTCATCACGAGCTGGACGAGTCGCCGCAGCACCGGATCGCTGCTCCGCGAGTGGAGAGTCGCGAAGGCCCCCATGGCCAGGCCTTCGACGAGCAGCTGCATGCCGACGAGCTTCTTGTAGACCTCGGGAGCGCACACCAACTCATCGAGCAGTGAGGCCAGGGTGGCGCCACAGGCCAGGGGCTGGCCCCAGTACTTCTGGATGTAGAGCGAGAAGCCCGCAACGTGGCGGGCCTCCTCCCGGGTCTGGTTGGCCGCGTACTCCTGTGCGCCGGGCTCCCGGAGCACGTGGCAGAGGCTCGCGGAGAGGGACAGGGCGCCCTGCTCGCCGTGCAGGATGTTCGAGAGGAAGAAGCGCGAACTCTGGTTGGCGAGGCGGATCTGCTGGCCCTCGTCGAGCCGGTCGGCCACCGCGCACTGCAGCTCCACCACCATCTCTCGGGGCAGCAGGGTCTCCTGGGTGAGATCCACGTGGTGGGAGTCGAAGTCCACGTAGCGGGCGTCCGTGGGGTCCCAGAAGTGGTCCACGGTGGCGGAGATGATCTCATCGAAGGCCTGCGTGCGGCTCGCGTAGCGCTCCGCCTCGATCATGGCGGCGAAGTCGTCGCGATCGACGGTCTCGTAAGCGGGGTCGTGGGTGATGTGCGTGCTCACAGGGCCTCTTCGTTCATTGTACCAGCCTCGGGCCCCTGCGCGCGGACCGGGCGTGGTCGCCCCGGTTCAGGCTGCTGCCCCCGTGCTCCTCAGCGCCGCGATCTGCGCCGCCGAGTAGCCCACCTCCGCGAGCACTTCGTCGGTGTGTTCGCCGAGGCCGGGAGCGGGCCGCCGGATGCTGGCGGGCGTGCCCTCGAAGCGCGTCGCGGGCCGGGGCTGCCGCATGCGGCCCGCAACCGGGTGCGCGTCCTCCACGAGCATATGGTTGTCGCGGATCTGGGGGAAGTCCGCGAGTTCCTCGCGGCGGAGCACCGGCGCGCAGGGCACCTCGCGGGCATCCAAGCGCGCGAGCCACTCCGAGCTGCTGCG
This sequence comes from Myxococcales bacterium, assembly GCA_013215615.1. Lineage (GTDB taxonomy): Bacteria > Myxococcota_A > UBA9160 > UBA9160 > SMWR01 > JABSQX01. The sequence continues at coordinate 66,490 of JABSQX010000011.1, forward strand.
CTCCCGCAGCGCCTCGGCCATCAGCGCCAGCCGCGCGCCCACGTGGGCGACTCGGCTGGCGGGCGTTCGGAAGCGCTCGTCCTCGAGCCACTCCGGGTGTTCGGTGGCCAGGGCGAGTCCCTCCCACTCGGCGTCCGAGACCGCACCGGTGGTGATATAGCCGTCGAGGGTCTCGAAGATCAGGTCCTGGGCGAGGGAGGGGCGCGATAGCCGCTGGCGATCCGAGAGGAAGGTCTGCCCCGCCATGCCTTCGGGCCAGAGCAGGCTCACCGTGGCCTCGAGCATCGACAGACGTACGTGCTGCCCCTTGCCGTTTCGCTCCCGGGCGAGCAGGGCCGCCGTGATGGCCTGGGCGGCAGTGAGGGCGGTGACCTTGTCGGGGATGATGACCCGCACCATGCGCGGGCGACCGCTGTCGCGATCGGTTTGGATGTCGGCGAGGCCCGAGATGGCCTGGATGACCGGGTCGTAGACGCGCTTGTTCGCGTAGGGCCCGGATTCTCCGAAGCCCGTGATCGAAACGTAGACGAGGGCCGGGTTCAACTCCCGCAGCCGCGCCTCGCCAATGCCGAGCTCGTCGGCCTTGCCGGGACGGAAGTTCTGTACGAAGGCATCCGCGCCTTCTGCCAGGCGCTCCAGCGCTTGCAGACCCTCCGGGTGTTTGAGGTTCAGGGCCACGCTGCGCTTGTTGCGGTTGCTGGTGGCAAAGGTCGGCGTCATGTCACCCCGGGGAGCCCCCAGACTACGAACGATGTCGCCGCTGCCGGGTGGCTCGACCTTGACCACGTCCGCGCCCTGGTCACCCAGCCACATGGTCGCCAGGGGGCCCGAGATCATCTGGGAGACGTCGATGATGCGAAAGCCGTGGAGCGGGCCGGGCACGGGACACCTCGCGAGCGGGCGCCCGCCGCTGGGCGCCCCCGGACCCATGCCAGACGCGTCGACGGATTTCAAGGGGCGGCCATCAGGACGGCCGGCGCGCGCCGGGCTCCCCCTCGTCTAGAATCCGGGGGCCACTCGAAAGGGGATTGTGCAGATGGGAGATCGCGAGAGAATCCGCGGGCTGGAGGAAGTCCTGGCCCGGGAGGAAATCCGGGGCGTCCTGATGGACCTGGCGCGGGGCACGGATCGCCTGGACGCCGAGTTGATCCGCTCCTGCTACCACCCGGACGCCATCGACGATCACGCCGAGTACCGGGGCGGACCCGAGGGTTTTGCGGATTGGGTGCTGGAGGTGCTGCCGTATTTTGCGGCGACCATGCACTTCCTGGGCAACATCCGCATCGAAGTGGAGGGGGACGTCGCGCATAGCGAGACCTATTGCGTGGCCCACCACCTGACGCGCCCCGACGATCCAGAGGGGGAACGCGACATCTCCATGGGCCTTCGCTACGTGGATCGCTTCGAGCGCCGTGCCGACGCGGGTTGGCGGATCGCCCAGCGCCGTTGCGTGTGGGACTGGGCGAATACCCTGCCCATGGACGTGAAGCACGCCTTCGGCGAAAGCTATACGCTGGGCCGTCGCGACCGCGAGGACCCGAGTTACGAACGCGAGGAGGGAGCCTGAACGTGGAAGGCGTGAGCAGCGAAATTCGAGAGCAGGTCGCGGTGGTTCGCTTGGATGACGGCAAGGCCAATGCCTTGTCGCCCGGGCGGGTCGCGGCGCTCGGCCAGGCCGTGGACGACGCCGAGGCCCAGGCCGGGGCGCTCTTGCTGATGGGCAGGGAGGGTCGCTTCAGCGCGGGCTTCGACCTCAAGAGCCTGCGAGAGGGCCCGGAGGTTGGCCGTGCCCTGGTAAAGGCAGGTGGCGAACTGGCCATGCGTCTCTACGCGCTGCCGATGCCCGTGGTAATCGCCTGCACGGGGCACGCCATCGCCATGGGAGCCGTGCTGCTGCTCAGCGCGGATCTCCGGCTGGGTGCGCGCGGGGATTTCAAGATCGGGCTCAACGAGGTCTCCATCGGGATGTCGCTGCCGGCCTTCGCGCTCGAGTTGGCGCGTGGGCGCCTCTCCAAGCGCCACTTCGACCGTGCGGTTCTCCAGGGCGAACTCTACGCCCCCGACGCGGCCGCGGACGCGGGTTACCTGGACGTCTGCTGTGAGCCCGCCGAACTCGAGGAGGCGGCCTTCGCGGAAGCGGCCCGGCTCGCGGTGCTGCCCCGCGGCGCATACGCGGGCACCAAGGCCCGAATGCGAAGCGCCGTGGTGGGCAGCGTCCTCGAGGGGATGGAGAAGGATCTTGCCGAACTCATGTGAGCACGACCCGCGCGCGGCGCCCACCGACGTTCCAGAGGCGTCTCGCGGCGGACCTCTAAAGGGGCGTGTGCACCCGGATTTCGAAAACGTGGCGGCCATGCTCCGCGGCCAGTTGCGGAGGGGCGGTGGCGCTGCGCTCTGCGTCTATCACCACGGAGAGCCTGTGGTGGACTGCTGGGGGGGTGTGCGCGACGAGGCGGGCCATCCCTGGGAGCAAGACACGCTCTCGCTCTCCTATTCCACCACCAAGGGAGTCGTCTCCACCTTGCTCCACGTGTTGGTGGACCGCGGCGCGCTGGACTACGACGACCCCGTCGCGCGCTACTGGCCCGAGTTCGCGAACTCTGGGAAGGGTGAGATCACGATTCGACAGCTTCTCTGCCATGAGGCGGGCCTGTACGACGTGCGCGGCATGGTGGATCACGCGCGCCGCATGCTCGACTGGTCGTACATGGTCGATGCCCTCGCGGAAGCCGTGCCCGTCCACCAGCCCGGGGCGGCGCACGGCTACCATGCCCTCACCTACGGCTGGCTGGTGGGCGAACTCATCCAGCGTGTCAGCGGCGCTTCGCTGGAGGCCTTTCTGGCAGAAACGCTGCGGGCTCCCCTGGGCCTCGACGGTCTCTACATCGGTCTTCCAGAGGCCGAGCATTCTCGTGCCGCGCGGATCCAGGTGGCGGGTGCGCTGTGGCGCAGTGGAGCCGTCATGCAACAGCTCGAGGGCTACACGCGCGGCTTGAACCGGTTGCTGCGGGTGCTCGGCGCGCCCCTGGACTTGAATGGCGCAGCCGCAGCCCTGGCTCCCGTCGGGATCGAGGAGCTGGATTTCAACGCTCCGGAATTTCTCTCCGCATGCATTCCGGCCGCCAACGGAACCTTCACCGCCCGCTCGCTGGCCCGGCTCTACGCTTGCCTGGCCAATGACGGGGAGTTGGAGGGCGTGCGCTTGCTGGGCCGTGCCACGCTGGGGCGGGCCACCGAGATCCAGAACCGGGGCATCGGGCGGGTGATCCCACTCCCCATGCACTGGCGTCTCGGCTACCACCGCGTTCCCGCCCTCGGCGCCAGCGCGCCCAAGGCCTTCGGCCATTTCGGCTTTGGGGGCTCGGGGGCTTGGGCGGATCCGCCGCGCCGTCTCGGGGTGGCGATGACGCTCAACAGCGGCGTGGGCACGCCCTTTGGCGATACCCGCATGGTACGGATCGCCTCGGCGGTGTTGCGTTGCGTGGACCGCAGGGCTCGCTGAGCCCGTCCCGCTTCCCGCTCAGGGCTCGAGGACGACCTTGATGGCGCCCGCGGAACGGTCGGCCGCGGTGCGGAAGGCTTCCTCGGCGGCTTCCAGCGGATAGCGGTGGGTGATGATCGCGTCTGCGATGCCGGGGTGGAGGGCCAGCGTACTGGCGGCGACGTCGATGTCCCGGGCAGCACCGTCGCGGCCGTACATGCTGGCGGGCACCACGTTGATCTCCTTGAGGCAGAGCTCCATCCCAGAGAGTTCGAAGCCGTCCCAGTAGCTGCCGACGAGAAGCAGGGTGCCGCCGGGCCGGCAGAGCTCCAGACCCCGCGCCAACCCGCTGCGCGTCCCGCTGGCGTCGATCGCCAGGTCGTAGCTGCCCTCGATCTCCCGGGCCCCCAGGCGCGCTGCCGCTTCGCGCTGGGCGTCGTGGCGCGCTACCGCGGCCACCTCGGCTCCGGCGGCTGCGACGCCCGCCACCGCGCACAGGCCGATGCTGCCGGCCCCGATCACGACGGCACGCTGATCGCCACGCAGCCGGGCGCGGCGCAGGCCGTGGATGGCCACGGCCAGGGGCTCCACGAGGCAGGCCTCGGCGGGCGAAACCCCGGCCGGGAGTGGCACCAGGCAGCGCTCGGGCACCAGCAGTTCTTCCGCCATGCCGCCGTCGGCGGCGACGCCGAGCACCATCTCGCTCCCGAGTTCGCAGAGGTTGTAGTCTCCCTTCCGGCAAGGCGGACAGGCGCCGCAGGGAGTCACGGGTTCCACGGCCACTGCCGTGCCATCCGGTGTGTGTCCCGCGATCTCGTGCCCCAGCGTGTGCGCCATCGGGAAGTCGGAGCGCAGCAGGTGGAGATCGGAGCCGCAGATTCCCGACGATCGCACCCGCACGCGGACACCCGCTCCCGTGGGCGGCGCGACCTCCACCACCTCGATGCCCTCGCCCGACCTGCGGACCGCCTTCACGTCGACCTCCGGACCCCAGCGTACCGGGAAGCGTGGGAGGTGCCACGGGGCCGGGGCGGGATACACTGCCCGCAGTCGCTTTCCGCGGGAGGGGTGCTTCGATGCGACACCCGGGCTGGCAGTACCGCAAGGGCCTTCACGATCTGGGAGGTGGCAACTGGGCGTGGCTGCAACCCGACGGCTCCTGGGGGTTCAGCAACGCGGGGCTGGTGGCCGACAGCGAGCAGACGCTGCTGGTGGACACCCTCTTCGACCTGCCGCTCACACGGACCATGCTCGAAGCGATGCGTGACGCGGTTCCCGCTGCGGCGCGCGTGGATACCCTCGTCAACACGCACGCCAACGGCGACCACTGCTTCGGGAACGAACTCGTGGAGGGAGCGGTGATCGTCTCCTCCCGGGCCTGTGCGGAGGAGATGGGGGAGGTGCCCCCGAGCCTGTTGGCGGAGATGGTTCGCAACGCAGACAGCTTCGGTCCCGCCGGCGCGTTCATGCGCGACGCCTTCGGGGCCTTCGAGTTCGAGGGCATCACGCTGACTCGCCCCACCGAGACCTTCGAGGGCGAGCAGACGCGGCGGGTGGGCGACAAGGAGGTGAGGCTCTTCGAGGTGGGGCCCGCCCACACACGCGGTGACGTGATCGTGCACGTCCCTGCCGACGGGGTCGTCTATACCGGGGACATTCTCTTCATCGAAGGCCACCCGATCATCTGGGAGGGGCCCATCGGCAACTGGATCCGCGCCTGCGAGCGAATTTGCGAAATGGAGCCCGAGGTGGTCGTGCCCGGTCACGGACCGCTCACGGATGTTTCCGGGGTGCGCGCGGTGCGCGACTACTTGGCGACCCTGGAGCGCGAGGCGAGGGCGCGCTTCGATGCGGGCATGCCGGTGGAGGAGGCGGCCCGTGACATCGCGCTCGACGACTACGCGTCCTGGGGGGACGCCGAGCGCATCGTGGTGAACCTGAATACGCTCTACCGGGAGTTCGACCCCTCGCGGCCGGCGGCAGCTACCACCGAACTGTTCACGCTGATGGCAGAACTGAGGCGGGAACGGCGCTGAAATTTCCAATCCAAGAGAAGCTCTAAGGCCCGGCCCCCGACGGGTTCGGTGCCCGGAAGGCTGGCGGAGGAGGACACCCTGGCGCAGGAAAAGGCGCGTGCTTCGCTGACCACCCGCATTCTCGTGGGCATGGCGTCCGGCATCCTGGTGGGCGTGGTCTTCAACCTGTGGGTGCCCACGGGCGAGGTCTCGGACTTCGCGTTGGAGGGTGTCCTCTACGTGGGCGGCAAGGTCTTCCTCGCCTCCTTGAAGCTTCTCGTGGTGCCACTCGTCTTCGTCTCCCTGGTCTGCGGGACCGCCGCCATGGAGGACTTGAGTCGACTGGGCCGGGTGGGGGGCAAGACCCTGGGGCTATACCTCGCCACCACCGGCATCGCGGTCGCTCTCGCGCTGCTGGCGGCTTCCCTGCTGAGACCGGGGGCGGGCTTCGGGCTGATGAGCGAAGCCACCTTCGTCGCCCAGCAAGCGCCTTCGTTGCGCGACGTGCTGGTCGACCTCTTCCCCAGCAATCCCGTCAAGGCCATGGCGGAGGGGAACATGCTCCAGATCATCGTCTTCGCGGGCCTCTTCGGGCTCTCGTTGACGCTGGCCGGGGAGTCGGGTCGCAAGTTGCTCGGCTTCTTTCGGGATCTCAACGAAGTCGTGATGCAACTGGTGATGATCCTGATGGCGCTCGCCCCCTATGGGGTCTTCTGCCTGGTGGCCCGCGTCTTTGCCGAGCAGGGCCTCGAAGCATTCGAGCACCTCTTCGGCTACTTCATGGTGGTGCTCGGCGTGCTCGTGTTGCACGCGTTGCTCACTTACCCGGCCTTGCTGGCTGTGTTGGGCAGGCTGGACCCGCGCACTTTCTACCGCAAGATGCGTGACCCATTGGTACTGGCTTTCAGCACCGCGAGCAGCGGGGCCACGCTGCCCGTGACGCTGCGCACCGTGCAGCGCCGGCTCGGGGCCCACAACTCGGTGGCCTCCTTCACCGTGCCGCTGGGCGCCACCGTCAACATGGACGGGACGGCGATCATGCAGGGGGTGGCCACCGGCTTCATCGCCCAGGCCTATGGGATCGAGTTGGGGACCGGCGATTACCTGATGGTCGTGTTGACGGCCACGTTGGCCTCGATCGGAACGGCGGGCGTCCCGGGCGTGGGCCTGGTGATGCTCGCGATGGTTCTCGAGCAGGTAAACCTGCCTGTGGAGGGCATTGGACTCATCATCGGCGTCGACCGCTTGCTCGACATGGTGCGCACCGCGGTGAACGTTGCCGGAGATGGCGCCGTGACCTGCGTGGTGGCGCGCAGCGAGGGAGAACTCGACCTCGCGACCTTCCGGGATCCCGACGCGGGGCTCGCAGACACGGCCTCGCAGTCCTGAGCGCCGAGGCGCTTCGCCGTTCCGAAGACGTGAAGGGTCGTGCGGGTGCGGTGCCCGCTTCAGCGGGCGGGTCGGAAGACCTCCAGTTTGGCGAGCAGGCTCCGGAAGGCTTCCATCTCCTGGGGCACCACGATTTCGGAGAGCAGCGAGTATCCGAGGCTGGGTGTCAGGGAGGCGAGAATACCCAGTTTG
>JABSQX010000110.1 GCA_013215615.1 Myxococcales bacterium
GGGTGTTGCTGGGCTGCGGCGCGCCGGACCCCGTCGACTATTCGGGTCCCACCGCGGACTGGCCCTTCTGGGGCGGCGATCGCGGCGCCACCCACTTTTCACCGCTCACGCAGATCGGGCCCGAGAACGTCGAGCAGATGGAGGTGGCCTGGGAGCACCGCAGCGGTGACTACTACACGGGGGACACGAGCCTCACCGCCTTCGCGGTGACGCCCATCGTCGTCCACGACACCCTCTACTACTGCACGCCCTTCCAGCGGGTCTTTGCCCTGGACCCCGAGACCGGCGAAGAGCGCTGGAGCTTCGATCCCGGGCTGAAGTCGAAGACCGGGGAGGGCCCCTATCCCCTCAACTGCCGTGGCGTCTCCTACTGGGAGGACAGCCAGGCGGATGCGGGCGCGGCCTGCGCGCGGCGCATCTTCTACGGCACCCGAGATTCGGAGTTGATCGCGCTCGACGCCGAGACCGGGGAGCCCTGCGCGGGCTTCGGTGTGCAGGGGCGCGTGGCACTGCGCGAGGGCATCGACCCCGACTCCCCCGCCTGGGAGTACTACCCGACCTCCCCCCCCCAGGTGATGCGCGACACCGTGGTGGTGGGCGCCCTGGTGGCCGACAACGTGCGCGTGGACGCCCCCTCCGGGGTGGTGCGGGCCTTCGACGCGCGCAGCGGAGCGATGGCCTGGGCCTGGGACCCGGTGCCGCCGGGCTGGACGGGCGAGGTCGACCCCCGGAGCGGGCGCCGCTACGCGAAGGGCACGCCCAACGTCTGGTCCATCATCACCGGCGATCCGCAGCGCGGACTGGTCTTCGTTCCCACCGGCAATCCGGCGCCGGATCTCTACGGAGGGGAGCGCGAGGGCATCGACCATTTCGGTTCTTCCACGGTGGCGCTGGATGTCGAGACCGGTGAGGTGGTCTGGAACTTTCAGACCGTTCACCACGACGTCTGGGATTTCGATGCGCCCAGCCCACCCACGCTCTTCCAGCTCGAGGGTGTGGGAAAGGGCAGGCCCGCGGTGGCCCAGACCACCAAGATGGGTTTCATCTTCCTGCTCGACCGGGAGACCGGCGAGCCCCTCTACGCGGTGGAGGAGCGCCCGGTGCCGCAAGGGGGAGTGGTGGGCGAGGTCCTGTCTCCCACCCAGCCCTTCCCCACGCACCCGCCCCCCCTGCACCCGCTGGCCCTCGAGCCCGAGGATGCCTTCGGCTTCACGCCCATCGACCGCGCCTACTGCCGCGACCTGATCCGAAGCTACCGCTGGGAGGGGATCTATACGCCGCCCAGCCTGCAGGGCACCATCCAGTCGCCGCACACCGCGGGTGGCATGAACTGGGGGGGCGTCTCGATCGATCCCCACACGCAGACCCTCTACGTCAACCAGATCCACCTGGCGCTGGTCACGCAGTTGGTCCCGCGGGATGAAGTGCAAGAGGCGGACGTCTCCGCCACCCACTACCCCGACGAGTTCTACGAGATGCGCGGTACCCCCTACGCGGTCAAGCGCAGGGCGCTGATCTCCAACTTCGGAGCGCCCTGCAATCCGCCGCCCTGGGGGAGCCTGAAGGCCGTGGATCTCGTCACCGGCGAGCTGCGCTGGGACGTTCCGCTGGGCACCACCCGGGAGCTGGCTCCCTTCCCGCTCTGGTTCGACATCGGTGTGCCCAACTTCGGCGGCAGCCTGGCCACCGCCGGGGGGCTCGTTTTCATCGGTGCCGCCACCGATCGCTATTTCCGCGCCTTCGATGCGGCGACGGGAGAGGAGATCTGGCGCACCCGAGTTCCCGCCAATGCCAACTCGGTGCCCATGAGCTACCGGCTGCGCGAGGATTCACGGCAGTTCGTGGTCGTCGCGGCGGGCGGCAACCCGCTGGGCGCCATGGGAGATCACCTGATCGCCTACGCGCTCCCCGTCGACTAGCTGGACGCGGCGTCCGGCCGTCTCCGAAGCCCGGCTACCAGGCCAGCGGAAGTTGCGCGCGGCCCCATAGGTTGAAGGGCACGATACGTCGGGTGGGGCCCGCCAACCGCAGCTCCGGCATCCGCTCCACCATCAGGTCCAGTGTCACCCGGGCCTCGAGGCGCGCCAGTGCCGCCCCGGGACAGTAGTGGGCGCCGAAGCCGAAGGTGAGGCTGCGGCGTCGGGTGACCTCCGGGTCGCGCTCGAGCTGAAACTCGTCGGGATCTTCGAAGACGGACGGATCCCGGTTCGCAGAGGCAAAGAGCAGCATCACCTTGGACTTCTCGGGGATCGTGACGCCGTAGAGATCGAGGTCGTGGGCGGCCGTGCGGAACAGGCCCAGCACGGGCGCGTCGAAGCGCAGGGATTCTTCGACTGCGGCGTCGCGCAGTGCGGGGTCGCGCTTGACGGCCTCCCAGCGCTCCGGAACCTCGAGGAGTCTCCACAGCAGGTTCGTGATCAACGCGGTGCCCGTCTCGTTGCCCCCCAGCAGCAGCAGCAACAACTGCCACTGCAACTCGCGATCGTCGAGGCGCCGCCCCTCCACCTCGGAGACCACGAAGCGGCTGACGAGGTCGTCGGGGAGCGCGTGTCCCAGGTCTTCGAGGCCGGCTTCGGCCACGCCGGCCTCGGCCAACCGCTGTCGGCGCCCCGCGAGCACGGCCGCGAAGTAGCGGTCGAAGGCGGCGCGTGGTTCCGCGGAGGCGGCCGGATCCGGCTCGTTGTAGGTGGCCGTGAGGGCATCCGACATGCGCCGGAAACGCTCGTGATCCGTGGCGGGGATGCCCAGCAGGTTGGCGATCACCGTGGTGGGCAGGGGAGACGCATAGGCGGCGTGGAACTCGGTGCCGCCCGCCGGGAGCATGTCATCGATCAGCCGTTCGCCCAGCGCGCGGATCTCTCCGGCAAGGCGGGCCACCACGCGGGGTGTGAAGGCCCGGTTGAAGAGCTGACGGAAGGGCGTGTGCTCNGGGGGATCGTTGACCAGCCCAGCCGGGCGNGTGTACTGGGGGCTCTGCCCATAGCGGATGGAGAAATGCTGGGGCTCCGCGAGGGCGGCGCGCACGTCCTCGTAACGAGAGAGGGAGAAGAAGGGAGGCAGGAAGCTTGCGTGATGGTGGACGGGGCAGTGCTCCCGCAGCCGCGCGTAGGCGGGCCAGGGCTCGTCGAGCACCGAGGCCGAGAAGGGGTCGTAGTCGACGGCGGACGCGATGGGGGAGGGGGACGTCAAGCCGCGAATCTGCCCTTCCCACGAGTGCAGCGCAAGCTGCAGGGCGCTTCCCTCCGCGCCACACTCCGGGGAATGACGCAAACAGCGGTGGCGGCGTATGGGGGGGTCGGGGCATGGCTCGCCGTCGCTCTGCTTCCGGGTTCGGCGTGGGCCGCGGAGCCGCCTGCGGCCTTCGAGGGGGCGGATCTCTCCCAGGTGCTGTGGTGGTCGTTGCTGCCCGTCGCAGCCACGCTCTGCGGGGTGCTGGTGGCCGCGACTCGCACGCCGGGTCGCCAGCTCACCTCGGCCCTGCAGCACCTGGCGGCGGGTATCGTCTTCGCGGCCGTGGCAACGGAGATCGTCCCAGAGATGCTCGCGGGCGGAGAGTTGCTGGCGGTCTTGACGGGATTCTCACTGGGCGTCTGCCTGATGTTCGGGGTGCGGGTCGCTACCCAGCAGGATGAGCAAGGGCCGAGTTCGACGCCCTGGGGCATGCTCGCCGCCACCGCCGTGGACCTGGCCATCGACGGCCTGCTGATCGGTCTGGGTTTCGCGCTCGGGGCTTCGAGCGGCGTGCTGCTCACCATCGCCGTGGCCTTCGAGGTGCTCTTCGTCGCCATCGGCCTCGCGGCAACGTTGCGCGCGCGCGGACGGTCGCAGCGTTTCGCCGCGCTCTCCCTGGTCGGCATGGCGGTCATTACCGCGGTCTGCATGCTGCTGGGTGCGAGCCTGCTGTCCGATCTCGGGGCGGTCCAGCGCGTCTTCGTACTGAGCTTCGGCGCGGCGGCCCTGCTCTACCTGGTGACCGAAGAGCTACTCGTGGAGGCCCATGCGGAGGGGGCAGACACCGTAGCGGGCTCGATGCTCTTCTTCGTCGGCTTCGGCGCCAGCCTGGTCGGTGCCATGTTGATCTGAGCGAGTTCGCAGCATGTCGCTCGTGCCGAGCGGGTGGCCGGGTCGAGGGCGGAAGGGTCCTTGCGTCGCTTCAGCCCAGGGGCACCGTGCGCGTGTCCCGGCCGGGCTGCAGGAGCGCACCCGGCCGGAGTGCAGTGTCGACGCCGTCCACCAGGGTGGGTTGGCCGTTCACGAAGACGCGCCGGATGCCGATGGC
>JABSQX010000111.1 GCA_013215615.1 Myxococcales bacterium
GGCTGATGCTCTCCTCGGGTGCGGTGAAGCTGTTGTCAGGCGATGGCACCTGGTTGGAACTCGAGGCCCTCGCCTACCACTTCGAGACACAGCCCCTGCCCATGCTGAGCAGCTGGTGGGTCCACCAGCTGCCCGAGGCCCTGTTGAGTGTGGCCACTCTCGCGACGCTCGTTCTGGAAGTGGGGCTGCCCTTCCTCTACTGGGGACCGCGCCGGCTGCGGCAGCTCGCCGTAGTACTGACGTTGCTCCTGATGCTGATCATCAGTGCAACGGGGAGCTACGGGTTCTTCAACCTGCTCACCGCGGTGCTCTGCCTGTCGTTGCTCGAGGACCGCGATCTGCCCGCCCGCTTGCGCGCCTGGCTGTTGCCCGCGGGCAGCGCGGAGCCATCCCGGCTCCGCGGGTTCCCGGGGCGCGCGGTGGTCGCGCTGCGGGGGGTCGTGATGTTCGCACTCGCGTTGCTGAGCCTGGTTCCCCTCTTCGGCGCGCTGGGCTGGGAGGCGCGCCTACCGGCTTCGTTGCAGGCCAGCTACGCGGGCACGCGCGGCTTTCGGATCGTCAACAATTACGGGCTCTTCGCTCACATGACCACGGAACGCCCTGAACTCCTGGTGGAGGCGAGTCTCGACGGCCGGGAGTGGCGGCCCTACGAGTTTCGCTGGAAGCCCGGCGACCTCGCGCAGGCGCCCCGCGCCGCCTATCTCCACATGCCGCGGCTGGATTGGCAGCTTTGGTTCGCGGCGCTGCGGGGGCGGCCGCCGGGTTGGTTGGCGCCCTTCTGCGCGCGTCTCCTGCAGGGTCGACCAGAGGTGCTGGCCCTGCTCGAAGGCAATCCCTTCCCCGACGAGCCACCCCGTTTCGTGCGCGTCATCCGCTACGACTATCGCTTCAGCAACGTCGAGGAGCGTCGTGCCACCGGGCAGTGGTGGCATCGCGGCCCCGGCCGCCAGGTCCTGGCGCTCTCTGCCGACGACCTACGCTGAGTCTCCGAATCCCTCGGGCCAGTAGCCGCCGGGGGGCTCCCAGTGGCCCTCGTCGTTGCGCACCGTGAGCACGCGCACGCCTTCCTCGGTGACTTCCAGCGTGTGCTCGTACTGGGCGGAGAGTTGGCGGTCGGCGGTCAGCGCGGTCCAGCCGTCCCCCTGGATCTCGGCGCCCGCCACACCCTGGTTGATCATCGGCTCCACGGTGAAGGTCATGCCGGGCCGCAGGCGCAGACCGCGGCCCGGGGAGCCGTAGTGGGGGATCTGCGGGTCTTCGTGAAAGCGCCGGCCTACGCCGTGTCCCACGAAGTCGCGTACCACCGAGTAGCCGCGCGGCTCGGCGATGGACTGGATGGCGTGCCCGATGTCTCCCACGCGGGCGCCGGGGACGATGGCCTGGATGCCCGCGCGCTGCGCCGCCAGCGTGGTGGCGAGCAGGCGCATCGTGCTCTCCTCCACTTGGCCCACCGGGATCGTGGCCGCGTTGTCCCCGTGCATCTCCTCGACCACCAGGGTGACGTCGATCCCCACGATGTCCCCCTCGCGCAGCACGTCCGTGGCCTTGGGGATGCCGTGGCAGATCACCTCGTTGATGGAGGTGCAGATGCTGCGCGGGAAGCCCTTGTAGCCCAGTGGGGCCGGCCGCACCCCGTGCTTCTTGGCGAACTGCATCTGCAAGTCGTCGAGGTCGAGGGTGCACATGCCCGGCTCGACCTGGGCGAGGATCCAGGCCAGGCACTCCGAGGCCAGCCGGCCCGCGGCTCGCATGGCCTGCAGTTTTGCGGCGTTTTTCACGGAGACCGTGCCCGGGCGTGCGAAGGAACGCATCCTCCTCAACATACCGGATCGGATGCCCGGGGGGAGCTACGCTGGCTGGTGCTGCGCTGGAGGAGTTCATGACCGGCGAGAAGCCCCAGAGCGTCTACCGCAAGGATTACCGCCCGCCCGACTACTGGATCGACGACGTGGACCTCCACTTCGACCTCCACGAGGAGGAGACCCAGGTCCGGGCCCGCCTGACGCTGCGGCGCAACGAGACCCTGGTCGGCGACGTGCCGCCCCTGGTGCTGCACGGCGAGGAACTGGAGCTGCGCTCCGTGTCCCTCGACGGTCGAGTCCTCTCCCCCCGCGAGTACCACGTCGATGCCCGCTCCCTACGCATCGATGCTCCCCCGGCGCGTTTCGAGCTGGAGACCGTGGTGCGGATTCGCCCCCAGGAGAACACCCAGCTCTCCGGTCTGTACCGCTCCGGGGGCATCTTCTGCACCCAGTGCGAGGCTCATGGCTTCCGCAGAATCACCTGGTTCCTCGATCGGCCGGACGTGATGGCGCGCTTCCGCGTCACGATCGACGCCGAGCGCGAGCGCTACCCCGTGCTCCTCTCCAACGGCAACCGCACGGGGAGCGAAGACCTTCCGGACGGACGGCACCGCGCCTGCTGGGAAGACCCCTTTCGCAAGCCCGCCTACCTCTTTGCCCTGGTGGCGGGGGACCTGCACTGCCACGCGGGCAGTTTCCGTACGCGGTCCGGCCGGGACGTGCGCCTCGAGATCTGGGTGGAGCCCCAAAACGCGGAGCGCTGCGAGCACGCCTTGCAGGCGCTCGGGAAGGCCATGGCCTGGGACGAGGAGACCTTCGGGCTCGAATACGACCTCGACGTCTACATGATCGTGGCGGTGAACGACTTCAACATGGGGGCCATGGAGAACAAGGGCCTCAACGTCTTCAACTCGAAGTACGTGCTGGCGCTTCCGGAGACGGCCACGGACGAGGAGTACGAGGCNATCGAGGCGGTGATCGCCCACGAGTACTTTCACAACTGGACGGGCAACCGCGTCACCTGCCGCGACTGGTTTCAACTGACCCTCAAGGAGGGCCTCACGGTCTTTCGAGAGCAGCAGTTCTCCGCGGATGCCACTTCCGCCGCGGTAAAGCGCATCGAGGACGTGCGTCAGTTGCGCGTCCACCAGTTCCCCGAGGATGCCGGCCCCATGAGCCACCCCGTCCGTCCGGAGAGCTACATCTCGATGGACAATTTCTATACCGCCACCGTCTACGAGAAGGGCGCGGAGGTCGTGCGCCTCTACCACACCCTGCTGGGCGCCGGCGGCTTCCGGAAAGGCCTCGAGCGCTACTTCGAGCGACACGACGGCGAGGCGGTCACCTGCGACGACTTCCGCGCGGCCATGGCGGATGCGAACGGCCAGGATCTCTCGCGCTTTGCGGGGTGGTACGCGCAGTCGGGCACGCCCCGCCTCGAGGCCCGGGGCGCCCACGACGCGGAGCGCGGTCGCTACGAGTTGACCCTCGAGCAGCACCCCGGGCAGCCGGGAGAAACACAAGAGCCCCTGCCGATCCCGGTGGCAGTGGGTTTGCTGGACAGCGACGGCCGGGACCTGCCGCTGCGCGTCGAGGGTGAGGAGGCCGGCGCCGCGGCCACCACCCGCTTGCTGCTGCTGGAAAAGAAGCGCCAGCGCTTCGTCTTCGACGACGTTCCGAGGCCGCCGGTGCCCTCGCTGTTGCGGGGCTTTTCGGCACCCGTCCAACTCGACTTTGCCCGGAGCCCGGAAGAGCTCGCCTTCCTGATGGCCCACGACTCCGACGCCTTCAACCGCTGGGAGGCGGGACAGCAACTCGCCCAGCAGGTGCTGCTCGCACTGGTATCCCGTTGGGGGGAGCCCGACCCGCCCAGCTTGCCCTCCTACTTCGTGGAGGCCTTCGGGCGTCTGCTCGCCGACGAGACGCTGGACGGCTCCCAGAAGGCCCTGTCCCTGACGCTTCCCGCCGAGTCACTGCTGGGCCAGGCGCTCGACACCATCGACGTCGACGCGGTGCACGGCGCGCGGGAGTTCGCGGTGACGGCGCTGGCGCGCGCGCATCGCGCGGCCTTCGAGAAGCTCTATGCGCGGGAGCCTGCGCCGGGGCCCTATCGCTTCGATCGAGAAGGTGTGGACCGGCGACGCCTGGCCAACCTCTGCCTCCGATATCTGGCGGGCCTCGGCGATCCGGCGATTACCGCGGAGATCGAGCGCCGCTTCCTCGAGGCGGACAACATGACCGACCGCCAGGTGGCATTGCGGCTGCTCGCGGACCTGCCCGGTCCCGAGCGCGAGCGCTCACTGCAGGTCTTCTACGAGTGCTGGCGCGCGGATCCGCTGGTGCTCGACAAGTGGTTCGGCGTGCAAGCGCAGTCGAGTCTGCCCGACACCTGTGAGCGCGTGCGTGCGCTCTCCCAGCAACCGGACTTCAGCCTCGCCAACCCCAATCGGGTGCGCGCATTGCTGGGCGCCTTCTCGATGGGCAACCCGCTGCGCTTCCACGGCGCCGATGGCGCCGGCTATAAGCTGGTGGCGGAAAACGTGCTGGCCCTCGACCCCCGCAACCCCCAGCTGGCGTCGCGCCTGGTCTCGGCCTTCAACCAGTGGCGGCGCTACGACGCGGCCCGGCAGGCGCTGATGCAGGAGCAGCTCGCAGGCATCGCCGCGCAACAAGGCCTTTCCGACGATGTCTACGAGATCGTGAACCGCGCGCTCGCCCGTTGAGGACTGCGCGGGAGCCTCAGCGGATCACGCCTCCGCCATTGACCTGGACGGACTCGCCGTTGATCCAACTGGCGCGCGACGAGGCCAGCCAGACCGCCAGCTCTCCGACTTCCTCGGGTCTTCCCATGCGGCCTTCGGGCAGGGTGCTCTCCAGGGCCTTGCGGTATTCGGGCGTGCCNCCCGCCAGGGCGGCCTGGGACATGGGGGTGTCGATCACGCCGGGCAGCACCGAATTGCAGCGGATGCCTCGATCCGAGTACTCCTGGGCGGCGACTTTGGTGATGCCTACCACCCCGTGCTTGGCGGCCGTGTAGTGGGGTGCGCCCGGGGCGGGGACGATCGCAGCGCCCGATGAGGTGTTGACGATGGCGCCCCGGCAGCCCTCCCGGGGGTCCTGGTCGAGCATCTGGCGGATCTCCTGCTGCATGCACCAGAACACGCCGGAAAGATTGACGTCGAGCATCGACTGCCAGAGTTCCGCCTTCGTCTCGTGGAAGGCGGCGTTGGGGTGGTTGATGCCGGCATTGTTGAAGGCCGCGTCGAGCCTCCCGAACTCACTCGCGGTGGTTTCTACCATTCTGCGCACCGAGTCGGGATCCGCGACGTCCACCTCGATGAAGAGCGCCTGGCCTCCCGCCTTCTCGATCTGGGCCACGGTTTCCCCGGCCGTCTCCGCGTTGCGATCACAGACCGCCACCCTGGCGCCCTCCCGCGCGAAGATGAGCGCCGCTGCGCGGCCGATGCCCGTTCCGCCTCCTGTCACCAAAACGCCGCTGTCCGCGTGCAGACTCATGGGGTTCCTCCGCTTTGCCCCGAAGCGGGGCCTCGTGACTGGACACTACCGATGCGCGAGCCCACGCGCAGCGGGCTGCCGGTCGCCAGGGGGTCGAGTTCGATCCAGCCCGGGCTCGCCACCACCACCAGCGACGAGCCGAACTCGAAGCGTCCGAGTTCCTCGCCCCGGCCGATTCGGGCTAGCTCGGGGTAGCGGTGCTCCCGGGGTGAGGACACGGCGGTGTTCGTACCCAGCGCGTCGTCGAAGACCACCCGCACGCTGCCCACCATCGTTGCGCCCACGGCGACGATGAAGAGCTGCAGGTCGGGCCGCTCCGGGGGATGCAAGCCGATACAGATGCGCTCGTTGATCGCGAAGATCCGCGGCACGCCCTCGACGCCCAGCGGGTTGACGGGCCAGAGGGCGCCGGGGAAATGGCTGGCGTGGGAGACGATGAGCTCGAGGGGGGTGTGGAAGCGGTGGTAGTCGCGGGGTGCGAGGTAGATGGTCGCGTAGGGTCCGCCCTCCAGGGCCGCGGCGGTCTTC
>JABSQX010000112.1 GCA_013215615.1 Myxococcales bacterium
GTCACCCTGGAGGCCGCCCGCGCCATCCGGATGGAGGCAGAGATCGGCAGCATCGAGGTGGGCAAGCGCGCCGACTTCACGGTGCTCGACGACGACCCCCTGGAGGTCCCCGTGGAAGAGCTGGCCGACCTGGGGATCTGGGGCACGGTCTTCGAGGGCCAGGTCTTCCCCGTCGAGCGCTGAGCGCTTTCGGCTCGGCTGCTAGAGTTGGGTGGCGGGCCCTTAGCTCAGTTGGTCAGAGCAACCGGCTCATAACCGGACGGTCCCAGGTTCGAGTCCTGGAGGGCCCACCGTCAAGTCCCTGCAAGATATGGAGATTTCGTGGCCCGCGAAGCCGGGAGCTTGGAGACCCTCCGTGCCGAAGAGCGACCGAAGCGCAGGACCTTCCGACCGCCCGGATGTCGCGAGTTATCACACCCTCATCATCGGCGCAGGCATCGCGGGTCTGTATCAGCTCCATCGACTCCGGGAGTTCGGATTCTCGGCGCGGATCTTTGAGGCCGGGGATGGGGTCGGCGGGACCTGGTACTGGAACCGCTATCCCGGCGCGCGGCTCGACTCGGAGAGTTACACCTTCTGTTATTCGTTCTCGCAGGAGCTTCTCGACGAGTGGGAGTGGAGCGAGCGTTTCGTCTCGCAGTCCGAACTGCTGAGCTACTACGAATACGTCGCTGACAAATTCGATCTACATCCGCATATCGATCTCGGCGCGCGGGTCTCCTCCGCGACCTTTGACGAAAGCGAAAACGTCTGGGAGGTCGAAGCCGAGGACGGCCGGCGCGCGCGTGCACGCTTCGTGATCACCGCCGTCGGCGCCCTCTCCGCCCCGACCCTACCCCGCATCGAGGGGCGGGAGAGCTTCGAGGGTGAGGCCTACCACACCGCGCGCTGGCCCCACGAGCCGGTCGAACTCGAAGGCAAACGTGTGGGCGTGATCGGAACCGGCTCCTCGGGCGTCCAGATGATCCAGGAATGCGCGAAGGTCGCGAAGCGACTGACCGTGTTCCAGAGAACCCCCAACTACTGCATGCCACTTCGCAACGCGCCAATCGGAGAGGAGGGCCAGCGCCGGCTCAAGGCGAGTTATCCCGAAATCTTCCGACGCTGCCGAAAGACGCTGGGGGGCTTCCTGTACGAATCGGATCCCCGCTCCGCTCTTGAATGCACGCCGGCCGAGCGCGAGGCCTACTGGGAGCAACAGTACACGAAGCCCGGTTTCGCGCTTTGGCTGGGAAATTTTCAGGATATCCTCGCCGACGAGGAGGCCAACGCGCTCGCGACTGAATTCGTAGTTCGGAAGATCCGCGAACGGATCGACGACCCCGAAGTTGCGGAGAAACTGATCCCCAAGAGCCACGGTTTCGGCACCCGACGCGTGCCCCTCGAGACGAGCTACTACGAGGTCTACAACCAGGGCAACGTCGAGTTGGTGGATGTTCTCGAGACGCCGATCGATCGGATCACACCGCGGGGGGTCCTGGTCGGAGGCGTCGAATACGAACTCGATGTGCTCGTCTACGCGACGGGCTTCGACGCGATCACCGGTGCCCTCGACCGTATCGACTTCCGCGGAGTCAGGGGAAGGAAGCTCAAGGAGAAATGGGGGGACGGGCCAAAGACCTATTTGGGCATGACGAGCGCCGGGTTCCCGAATCTCCTGACATTGGTGGGCCCCCATAACGGATCGACCTTCTGCAACATGCCGCGCTGCATCGAACAGAACGTGGCTTGGGTGGCCGATCTCCTGGCTCACATGGACGACAAGGGCTACGAGCGCGTCGAGGCGACCGAGGATGCCGAGAAGTCCTGGACGGAGCACTGCCAGGAACTCGCATCGATGACGCTGCTGACAAAGACCGACTCCTGGTTCGTCGGCGTCAATGTGAACCTCCCGGAAAAAAAGCGCACGGTCCTGCAGTACATGGGGGGCGCGCCGCTCTTCGAAGAGAAATGCAACGAGGTCGCTGCGAAGGGCTACGAGGGCTTCACGTTGGAGTAGGCGAGCGCCGCCGATGTCCGGCTCGGCGGCGTGCCGATCGATTCGTAGAAGAGGGACGCCGCCAGCCGTAGCGGCTTCGCTTCAGCGCCAGACCAGGCTGAAGCCGTTCTCCCGCAGGATCCAGCGTTGCTGGTCGTCCGGCAGATTCGTCACGAGGCTGCGGAACTCGTCGGGCTCCGCGAGGCCTTCGGCGTGGGGATAGTCCGAACCCATGGCGATCATCTCGTGACCCACCTGGGCGACGATGTCCTCGACGTCGTCTTCGGGATAGGGGGTGACGACCAGATGGCGCTTCGCGATCTCGGTGGGACGCTCCTTCAGGGGTCCGCCGATCCACGGCCCGTTACGGCCCATACCGCGCATCTTGTCGATCCGGCTCATGAAGTAGGGGAGCCAGCCGGCGCCGTTCTCGACGCTCGCGACCTTGATGTTCGGGTAGCGTCCGAAGACATTGTCGTAGATGAGCTGCGAGAGCGCGGCCATGATGGGCAGGTCGCCGTAGCTGTTGAGCCACTGCCACGCCGCCATTTCGAAGACCGGCGGATCGGGGTGGTAGCCCCAGAGCGGTCCGAGGAGCTCGTTGTGTCCACCCTCACCCTGGTGGTAGAGGACCGAGATGTGGGCCTCGTTGACGCGCGCCCAGAAAGGGTCGAAGTAGGGGTCACCCTGCGAACGGCCATAGGCGTGCCCCGGCCGCAGGTTGATCGCGCGGGCACCCGCTTTGATCACTCGGTCGAGCTCCTCGACGGCGTCGTCGAGATCGCGAAGCGAGATATGNGGCGGACAGAAGATCCGGTCCTGGTACGCGAAGCCCCAATCGTCCTCGATCCAGCGGTTCAGGGCGCGGAAGTAGGCGTAGAGCGCCTTTGAATCCTTGATCTTGTGCTCCAGTGAGACCGCGCTGGAGAACATCACGCAGGCTTCGATCCCCTGTGCGTCCATCAGCTTGATCCGTTCGTCGCGATCATGGAACGCGGGAGCCTGGGGGATCAGCTCATAGGGCTCCTCGATGTTCCCCGCCTTCATCTTGCGCAGATACTCTTTCAGCGAACCGGGCCGTGTCACCCAGTCCTCCTGCCCCGGCTTCCGGTCCGTGACCGAGGCGTCCCTTGCGGGGAGGGCGTCGTGAAACTCCGCTTCGAGGTAGCGGGTGAACGCATCCGGCGTTTCGTAGTAGTGGTTGTCCACGTCGAAGAGGCGGAAGGCGGCTTCGGTCATGGTCGTGACTCCCCTGAATTCCGGAGATCGTCGGTTTTTTCCGTCCCGGGTTGCCTGCGTGACTGGAACGAGTCCGAAACGAACAGGCGGCCCGAGTCGGCGGCTGCCCCGGGCGGCGTCCTCTTGATATTACCGGAGATCGGCGGCCAGCGACCCCGTGCTCATGGGGGTCGAAATCGCAGATGGATCGTGACCCCACTGCCGAGTCCGGATCCGGCATGAGTGTGAGTATTCTCATTCA
>JABSQX010000113.1 GCA_013215615.1 Myxococcales bacterium
TTCAGCAGCGAACTCTTCGCGGCCTCCCTCCACGCGTTTCTCGAGATCGTGCGTCAGGGCCACCCCGACACGCCCATCGTCGCGATCAGCCCGATTCTTCGGAGCGATGCGGAGAACACGCCGAACCTGCTGGGTGCTCGCCTCTCCGATCTGCGCGAGGCCTTCGAATCGACGGTGAAGGAGCGCCAGAAAGAAGGTGACGCCCGGCTCCAGCTGGTTCCGGGCCGCGACCTGGTCGCCGAGGAATGCCTGCCCGACGGAATCCACCCCGACGACGAGGGCCACGCGGGGATGGCCCGGGTGCTGGGTCCGATTCTCGAAGCGGCGCTAGACGGGAGAGAGACGCATGCATGACCCGCGAGACGTGTTTGGACTCGACGGCCGGGTGGCCTGTGTGACCGGGGCGGCCAGTGGTATCGGCAGTGCGGTCGCCGAGGTGCTCGCCGGTGCGGGCGCCCGCGTGGTGCTGGGCGATCTCGATGCCGCGGGCGCCGAAGAAAATGCGGCGGCGCTGCGCGACGCAGGCGGCCAGGCCATCGCGCACGCGGTCGACGTCGCAAAGCGCGAGCAGGTGGACGCGCTGATCGCGCGGGCGACCAGCGAGTGGGGCGGCCTCGACATCCTGTGCAACGTGGCGGGCGTCCCCGCCGATGGGCCACTCGCCGAACTGTCCGACGACGAGTTCGAGCGGGTCGTGGGAATCAACGTGAAGGGGACGCTGTTCGGCTGCCAGGCGGCGATCGCCGCCATGTCGCAGCGCGGCGGCGGCAGCATCATCAACGTGGCTTCCGGGGCGATCGATCTCGCGGTCCCCAATTACGGCCTCTACGCGATGACGAAGGCCGCGATTACCCAGCTCAGCCAGACTCTCGCGGTGGAGGTGGGTGGCCAGGGCATCCGCGTCAACGTGATCGCGCCGGGCGTCACGCTCACGAATTTCACGAAGCGCCATCTGAAGAACGAGGACGGCAGCCTCAACCCCGAGCGCTACGAGGGCTTCGTGGACGCAATGAAGGCGGGTTCGCCGTTGGGCATGGTCGGCGAGCCGATCGACCAGGCCTGGCTCGTCCTCTACCTGGCATCGGATGCCTCGCGTTTCTGTACCGGGCAGATCTGGAGGGCCAACGGAGGCGCGACGATCCCGCGCTGAAATTCGAGCCCGAAGGCCGGGATTCTGACGACACGGTCTATACTGCCCAGCAACAGGGGGGACCCGAAAGCATGAGCACCGGACCGGACTTTTCGAACGGACCCGTCCCGAGCCGCTCCTTCGGAGAGCGTCTGCTCGGGGCGCTGCGAGTCGATGCCACGATCTACGAAGAGGTCGAGCACACCCCGGAGGCGCTTGGGCAGGCCGCGGCGGTGGTGGCGCTGGCGGCGGTCGCCCGCGGCCTGGGCGTCCCGGCAGACAACGGGCTGCTCGGCGGGCTGCTCGGCGGACTTCTGGGCTGGCTCTTCGGCACCGCGGTCATCTGGCTGATCGGCGTCAAGATCATGAAGCACACGTCGGACTTTCAGGAACTGCTGCGAACCCTGGGCTTCGCCTCTGCTCCACAACTGCTCTACATCCTCGGGGTGATTCCGCTGGGACCGCTGGCTCCGCTGCTCGCGCTGGCGGTCACCGTCCTCGGGGTCTTCGCCTGGGTGATCGCGGTGCGGCAGGCGCTCGACGTGACCACCGGCCGCTCGATCGGGATTTGTGTGCTCGCCCAGATCCCGTTGATCCTGATGGTGCTGGCCCTGCTGGCATCCCCGGCGCCGTAGAAGCAGGCGATTCCGGCCGGCGCCGGATCGGGCGCCGGGAAGTCGGCTGCTTGCAGTGTTACGAGTCTGCGCGGCGTACGTGGGCGAGTTGGCTGCCGGGCACGACGTGGAGGCCGTCGCTGCGGTCGGCAAAGTAGCGCTGCGTCTGGGCGTTGCCGTCGAGAAGTTCCACCCGCTGGTAGCCCTGCTCGCAGACCGCCTTCAGCAGGGCCTCGGGGTCGAAGGCGCTCTTGAGGGGCTCACCACGACTGCGCGTCGCGCGCTGGAGGTGTTCGTTCACGCCACCGCTGCCGCCGGGTCCTGTCTGGGTGCCCCACGAGCCGAAGTTGAAGACGATCTCGCTTCCTTCCGTCGCATGGCGTGAGATCGAGCGAAACGTCTCGTGCACGGACGACTCCTCGATGTAGGGAATCGAGGCGATCCACGAAAACAGCGTTCGCGCGGTCGGATCGAAGCGTGATGCGGCGAGCGCCTCGTCGAGCGACTCGCACTCGAAGTCCGCGGGCACGAACTCGAGGTGCGCGGGCGGCGTGCCGAGAAAGCGCTCGATGCGCTTGCGCTTCAGCGCCTGGGTGACGGGGTGGTCCACCTCGAAGACGCGCAGCGACTCGCACAGATCAAGCCGACGCAGCGCGAAGGAGTCGAGTCCGGCGCCGAGCACAAGGTACTGTGTGAAGCCCTCGTGGACCGCGTCGCTGAGTCGCTCCTCGATGTAGCGCATGGCGGAAAGCGTCGAGGCGACGAAGCTGCGGAAGGGTGCCACGCCACGTCGCAGCAGCAGTCGGTAGAGGAACGGGCTCCGGCATGCGAAGCGGGCGGACGCGCTCACGAGGTCGAGCGCGTAGTCGTCCGCGAAGACGACCGGCCGCTCGTAGCGCAAGTGGATCGCCCGCCCGAGCGCAGCTCCATCCGCGGTCCTTCCCCGCTGCTGGATTGCCATCGACTGGCAGTATGCGCGACATCGTCGGCAGGCTGAAGGCCTCGACGCCACTTAAATGGCGCGCGCCCGGGGGTGTTTACGACTGGTGCATGGCAAGCTCGGGCCGGGCTTCTCGCTCGCAGTCAGTCTGCATAATAGGCGCGCAGTCCCTCCCGAGCGATTTCGTCGTTGAGCTCGAGATAACCCAGGAGGTTTTCGGCAACAGCGCCGTTGCGCCTCGAAATTTCGTAACGGTAGGCTTCGAGCAGGGACTGTCTGCCCTGGCTCGTCCCCGAAAGGGCCAGGCCGATGGAAGCGCTGAACGCCAGCTCTTCCGCCAGGGCCGCGTCGGCCCAGAACTGAGCTGACCTCGCTCGGTCGAGAAAGGCCAGGACATCCCGGTCCCCCGTGTGATTCGCGAGATACCCCAGGCCCATCATGGCTGAGGTGAGCACGCGGACGTCTTCCCAGTCCTTGCCTCGCGTGTTGTGCTGGCTGACGAAGTCCATCAGCGGCCCAGCGACGCGCCTGTCTCCGATCATGCCGAGCACTGCCACGATATTGCCCCACGACTGTTGTTCTCGGCTGTCTCTGAGCATGGCGAGTAGCTGCGGGATCCTCGGTGACCGGTCGAAGCGAGTCGCGAAACCCATGGGTGTTCCGTGGACATAGACCTGCCGGACGAAACTGACGACATCGATATTCTCATCGATGTCTGCGCGGAGATCCCCATCGTAGAGAACCTTTCCGTTGCCGACGGCTGTGCCGCCCGATGCCGGACCGGGCGGACCCGCATT
>JABSQX010000114.1 GCA_013215615.1 Myxococcales bacterium
GCTTTCCTTCGTAGCCCAGTGCATCACTCATCGGTTCGCCTCCATGCTCTTTGTCAACGCGGGTCCAACCGCAGGAACTGTCTCGGCGCAAAGCCAGTGAACAGGTAGGCAACCAGCGGAAAACCGGATTCGTCGAGCAGGCGCTCGCGCTCCTTCCCGCTGACCGGAACGGCGCGGTAGTCGGTGGTCTTTCCCTCGCGGGTGACGCTCACGTCGGGGTTTTCGAGCGCCCGGTAGTACCAGGCACGCGGCCAGTGGTTGGCGGCGATGAAGAGCTGCTCGCCTTCGTCGATGGGCGTCACCACCCGGTCGTAGGAGTTCCCATCCGCGTCGGTCGTGTGGAGGACGACCGTGGTACCGCCAATGTTCTCCGGCTGGAAGGCCGCAAAGGCCGTCATGCAACCGCTCTGGGCGATGGCAAGTACAAAGAGGGCCAGGGTCGCAATCGCTCGCTGTCGCACGGCTCATCTCCTCGCTTCCCGGAGCATCCTAGCGTGCCTGGGCCTGAGCGGAGCAAAGCCGAAGTGCGCCTCGAGTCCGTGGGGGAGCCACCGTTTCCCAGCGCGGATGAGCCGGGGCCGGCCCCGGCCCAGCGTGACTCCCCAGAGGCGCCAGAAAAGGAGCGCATCCGAGCACCAGAAAAAATGCGAGATGGCAAATCATGTCCGCTTCTCCCCGGGAAGGGCGGCTCGGTTCCGGAGAGATTCCGCCGTCAGGCACTCACCTGCAGTGGAGTGCTTCCCCCCTTGTCCTCCCAGGCCCCAAGCCGCGTCCTGATCGCGGAGCAGGGGTGCGTTTCATACGGACTCTTCTACGAAAGAGTCGTGCCTGGCCTACTGCGAAACCGGGAGCGTGAGGATCGGCGCGCCGGTCGGGACTTCACCCGCCTGCAGGGCGAGCACGAGATTGAGCATCGAGAAGGTCGACTTCGAACTCAGATCCGAATCGTCGATGTAGAAGGAATGACCGCGGTATCGAACGTCCGCGTAGGGGGGGCGCTTGGGCTTCCCGTTCGAGACCGAGAGTAGTGAGCCGGTGACCCGGTCCCAGTCGAAGTCGTCGCCCGCCGTCGTAAGCGTGCGGGTGACGCTGCCAGAGACGCGATCTTCCTCGGGCACGTCAATGGCGTGCGAAGCGTAGAAGAGCGCCGAGAGCACGGAGCGCAGGACGATGTTGATCCGCTGGGGGGCGCGTGCGCCCACCCCGGTCACCACTTCGAAGATGTCGCGACCCGGCTCGAGCCCCAGCAGCGTCTGCAGTTCACGGTATTCGTCGGATTCGAGCGCCGGCCGGGTGAAGCGAAGAAGAATGCCCTTTTCGCCCTTGGCGGGTGTCGAAGCGTCTCCACCGCGCAGCGATCCGCGCGTGAGCATGACTTCCCGCCGCGACTGCAAGGTCCGCAGGAGGCTTGCGACGCGCAGGAACTCCTCGTAGACGGGCTCCAGCGCCGGGGTCGGCCCGGAGGCGGTCGGCGCGTTGGGAATCCCTCCGATCTCCTGGACGAAGAGGCGCATGAAACGCTCCATCGACCAACCGGCATGGGAGAGGAGCAGGAGGATGCCCGGATCGATGGGCTCCAATAACTGGCTCACGAAGTGTTCCCCCACCAGCGGCATGTAAGTGACCGTGGGCGATTCCTCGATGCTGAGGGTTCCGGCGACCTCGCCCACGCGCATGCCACTGCTGGGGAAGGTGCCAATTCCGCCGATCCCCGCTTTGGCCCGCATGTTGGTGGACAGTGAGGCGATCTGCAGGAAGTAGGGGGTATCGCGGTAGCGCAGGCGAACCAGGTTCAGCAGGAGTTCCTGGGCGGTCGTCCGCTGGGCGGCGATGTTGTAGTCGGTCCGGGTGAGCTCGACGGTCTTGGGACCGAGGCGCCCCGAGCATCCCACGAGGAGGATGACGGCCAGGCTCCACGCGCAGCCGCGCTGCGTGGCCCTCCGTGTCTCGAACAAGGTCTCCCCCCCTGCCGTGGCGATCCCGTTCGCCGCGATTGCATCCAACGACCGAGGCCCCTCAGCCCCGCTTCGGTGCCGGGGTGGTGGGGCCGTCGATCAGCACCATCTCGCGGGAGCAGAACATCACCGAGCGCGACCAGTCGACGAACTTCTGTTCATCGGCCATCAGCTTCTGGAGCACGCTGCGGCCGGCCTCCGAGTACCACTGATCGACCAGGGAGTCGTGATCGTCGAGCCAGATCTCCGCGACCGCGTCGAAGGAGGGCTCGCCGCCGCGTCCCATGTCCATGGCATCGCAGTCCTCCTCGGGGAGCGCGTGCAACTGCACGTAGCGTCGGATCCCGAGTTGACTGCCCTCCTGGGCGTCGAGCACGCGGGGGTGGTTCTTGCGGTAGTAGGTCTGAAACTCCTCGCGGCTGAGCTGCGGGAGTCGTCGCATGCAGTAGGTGACCTTGAGCATCGAGATCTCCGTGGATCGAGGGAAGCTCCATGCTACCACGGCGCATCTTCGCCGCGGAGCGAGCGCTCGAGTCGCGGCCCCGCGGCCGCCTAGTCGTCGTCCTTTTCCCGGTTGCGTTTCGCCCAGGGCATCGAGGCTTCCGCGGCCTCGGACTGGATGCTCCGCCCCAGCGCTTCCTGCTCCTTGCGGTGGTCCTCGATGGCCGAGAGCACCGCGTCCCCGGCCTCCCCGAGGAACTCCGTGTAGTTGTCCTGGCACCATTGGTTCGAGCGGACCGCGCGCTCCGCGGAGCCCTGGAACTCGGGGAAAACGTACTTGGCCATCAGTTCGTAGGATTTCATGGTCTGTTCCCGATCCGCCCAGTCGTTGGCCATGACGAGGAAGGCCCCGAAGCCGCCGCTCTGTTCCTGGAGCCGATGGATCAGCTCGCAGCAGTCGTCCGGCGTGCCAATCACCGCGAACCCGGAGTCCACCAACTCCCGCGCGAAAGCCTGGGCGTCGCGGCTCTCGGGGGTGAACTGCAGGGCCACGACGCTCGTGAAATAATCCACCCACTGCTCGATCCCGTAGGCGACGTTTGCGAGGGCTTTCTCGCGCGTCTCGGCGATGTGCACGGGAGCCACCAGGCGCCACTGGCTGCGGTCGGGAACGTTGCCGTGCTCCTCGGCCTTGATCGTCCAGGCATCCCAGTGTCCCCCCAGCACCTCGAAGCCTGCCGCCGAGGTAGCGGAGAGCGAGAGCACACCGGCGCCGTAGCGCCCCGCCAGGCGCGGCCCGGCGGGAGAGGCGATGGAAGCGAAGGCGAGATCGAGTCTTTCGCTGTAGGGCCGAAAGTTGAGACGCGCGTCCTTCAGCGTGAACCAGTCGGTCTTCATGCTGAGCGGTTCGTCGTCGTAGAGCAGGTGGTCGATGGCCTCGAGGCCCTCCGCCATCATCGGCCGCGTCTTCGCCACCTCGATGCCCAGCATGTGGCAGTCGGAAGCCAGGGCGCCGGGACCCGCGCCGAACATGCAGCGGCCCCGCGTCATGTGGTCGAGNTGCACCCAGCGGTCGGCCACGTGCAGGGGGTGGTGGTAGGGGATGGAGGTGACCCCGGTGCCCAGCTTGATGTGCCGGGTGACTTGCGCGGCGGCGGCGATGAAGATCTCCGGGCACGCGATGCACTCGAAGCCCCCGGAGTGGTGTTCGCCGATCCAGGCCTCGTCGAAGCCGAGCTTGTCGAGCCATTGCACGAGTTCGAGGTCGCGGTCGAGCGCCAGCGTCGGGTTCTGGGGCACCGGGTGGAAGGGCGCGGTGAAGATTCCGAATCGGAGGCGCGTCATGTCTTGCCTTTTGTTTCCGCGTTACGACGCTACCACAAGGTGTGCCGGACCCTAGGAGGGGTCGTGGAGGAACTGCGCGAATTCGATGAACACGCCGTCGGGATCTGGAAACATGAAGGCGCGGACGCGGTGCTCGCCCACGCGGATGTCCACCGGCGCCCCACAGGGCTCGATGCCCTTGTCGAGCAACTCCTGGTAGGAGGCGTTGACGTCCTCGACGCCCAGTGCAATGCGCGGGATGCCCAGGTCGCGGGGCCCCGGTGCGTCGTCCTTTCCCTTGACCTCCCACTCGAGGAGATCGATGTAGGGGCCGCGAATGGCGTCGCCGAAGTAGAGCATGCAGGCCCGGTAGCCGCTGCCGCCCGGGTAGCCCATGGCGCCCAGGAAGTCGTCGCCCGCGTTGCTGGCCTCCGCGGCGACCTTGGCACCCACGATCTCCGTATAGAAGGCCAGGGAGCGCTCGAGGTTCGAGCAGACCACGTTGAGATGGAGGAGGCGCCGGACTGCCATGCTGTGGGCTCCTTGGTAATCGGTGTCCGCATCTCGCGCAGAGCAACTTGGTTGCCGCGAATCCCTCAGGATCAACTCGCAGCGTTCGCCAAAGTACACGATGCGGATCCGACACGATGCGAGAAGGGCGCCTCGAAATCTCCAGAGCTCGCTCTCCCGCCCGGCTGTGCCCGGCCTCCTGTTGGCTGCGCTTCGCTGCCTCCGTGGATAAAAAATGTAATAAAATCAATAGTTTATAATCGTTTCTTTACCCGTTTCGAATTTGGATAAAATGAGTTAACGTCGACTCATGGCCACTCGAGGCTGGTCGGGCCAACCTCCCACGAGCAGCGACCAGGCGCGCGAGCGCCTGATGGACGCCGCCATCGCGTGCCTGCAGCGCTACGGCCTCGAAAAGACGGGCATGAGCGACATCGCTTCGGCTGCGGGCGTCACCAAGCCCACCATCTACAACTATTTCGTGAGCCGCGATGAGTTGCTCGCCAGCGCGCTCGGAAGGGCGGGCCGCGCATTGGGCGAGCGGCTCGTCGAGCACGCTCGGCGCTTTCCAACACCCGCCGACCAACTCGTCGAGGCGGTGCTCTTCTGCCTGCGCGAGATCCCGAACGAACCCGGCCTCGCGGTCACGAGCAGCAGCGAGTCGGATGGCTTCGGTGCGCGCGTCGCACTTCGGCCCGCGAGCCTCAAGATTGCGCGACACGTGCTCGGGGAACTCTTCGGCGATCGCTCGGAGCGCTTCGAAGACATCGACGAGATCGCGGAGATCCTGATCCGCTGGATGCTCTCGTTGCTCACGCTGGATGGCCCGGCGCCGCGAGAGGAAGACGAGATCCGCGCACTGCTTCACCGAAGAATGGTTCCGGGGCTCGGCCTCGGAAGCGGCCGCAGGCCCGATTGAGTACCCACCCAGCAATCCGCAAGGAGATCCCATGTCCGCCCCTGCCCTGAAGAGCATCGAGCCCGACCTCGTGCATCCCCAGACCTACGTGGACTACGGGTATCCCCACGACGCGTGGACCGCGCTACGGCGCGAATCCCCCGTGCACTGGATCGAGCGCAGCCAGGGCGAGTCTTTCTGGGCCATCACCAAGCATGCGGACATCGCGTACGTGGGCAAGAACCCCGAACTCTTCATCAACGGCCCGACGCTCTTCGTGCCCTTCGAGGACGA
>JABSQX010000115.1 GCA_013215615.1 Myxococcales bacterium
ACTTGGAGGGCCGCTTCGTCTTCAAGCACGCGGTGACCCGAATGCCCGAGGTCCTCGAGGAGGCGCTCACGGCCGCCCAACTGAAGCTGGTGGATGTCGACCACTTCCTCTTCCACCAGGCGAACCTGCGTATCAACGAGTACGTCGCCCAGCAGTTGGGCATCCCCCCCGAGAAGTGCCCGAGCAACATCGGCCAGTACGGGAACTGCTCGGCGGCCTCCATCCCCATGCTGCTCGACGAGAACGTGCGGGCCGGGCGCATCTGCGCGGGCGACCTGGTGGCGCTCACCAGCTTCGGCTCCGGCTTCTCGTGGACGAGCGCCGTGCTCCGCTGGTGAGCGATGCTGGATGCCGCAGTGCGCTAATTAAGCGCCAGAATATCCATAACTAATTGATTTAAAAGAGTTATTTTTTCTCCCTACAGTTCTGTCCGGAATGACGCGATGTGTTATAATGCATTGCGTCAACGATTCATGACGCAGCCCGGCAGACCGCGGGAATGCTCTCAGAGCGCTCCTCGAGACCTCCGGGCACACACCGGGAGAAAACGATGAGCGAAGAGACCAACGTGATCGACGAGGGCCTCGGCCGCCTGCGGGACGCCGTGGGCGCCTTGGAGGGGGAAATCGAGCGACTTCAGGGCGACTTCCGCAGCCGGCAACAGGGCTTCGAGCGCCGGGCGGAGAAGCTGCGCACGGAGATCCTCGAGAGCGATGCCGTGAAACAACTCGAGGAACTGCGCGATCGCGCCAGCCGGCAGTTCGAGCAGAAACTGGGAGAACTGCTGACCTCGCTGAAGATCGCCTCCAAGGACGACGTCCGGCGGATCGATCGCAGGCTCCGGGAGCTGAACCGCAAGCTCAAGAACCTCGACGAGGATCCGCCCAAGGACGAGGCGGCCGCCTGAGCCGCCCGCTTCGCCCCGCTGCCACGCGCTGAGGTGCGACGCTATCGTCGCCGGCATGTCGGACTTCCAGGGCGTCGACTTCCTGAGGATCGATGAACTGCTCTCCCAGGAAGAGCAGCTGGCGCGCCAGAGCATTCGCGAGTGGGTGTCCCACGAGTTCCTGCCACGCATCCAGGAATTCGTGCGCCAGGACGGCGCCTTCCCGATGGATCTCGTGCCCGCCATCGCCGAGCTGGGCCTCTTCGGCGCCAACCTGCAGGGCTATGGCTGCGCGGGCATGAACAACGTCGCCTACGGCCTGGTCATGCAGGAACTCGAACGGGGGGATTCCGGCCTCCGCTCCTTCGCCTCGGTGCAGGGCTCGCTCTGCATGTACCCGATCCATCGCTACGGCTCCCCGGAGCAGAAGCAGCGCTGGCTGCCCGAGATGAGCGCGGGTCGGGTCATCGGTTGCTTCGGGCTCACCGAACCGGACGCGGGAAGCCACGTGAGCGCCATGCGGACCCAGGCCACGCGCAGCGCCGACGGCTGGAAGCTGAATGGCGTCAAGCGCTGGATCACCAACGGTTCCGTCGCCGATCTCGCCGTGATCTGGGCGCGCAGCGACGAGGGCGTGCGCGGCTTCCTCGTGGAAACCGGGACACCGGGCTTCGAGGCCCGCGACATCAAGGGCAAGTTCTCGCTGCGCGCCTCCGTGACCTCCGAACTCTTCCTCTCCGACGTCGAGGTACCGGAGAGCAACCGGCTCCCCGAGGCCACGAGCCTGCGGGCGCCCCTCTCCTGTCTCACCCAGGCCCGCTACGGAATCGCCTGGGGAGCGATCGGCGCAGCCATGGCCTGCTACGAGGAAGCGCTCCGCTACTGCGGGGAGCGTGAGGTCCAAGGAGGCGCGCTGGCCGGGAAGCAACTCACCCAGGAAAAGCTCGTCTTCATGCTCACCGAGATCACCAAGGCCCAGCTACTGGCGCTGCGACTGGGCCGCATCAAGGACGAGGGCANCCTCGAACCGGTGATGGTCTCCATGGCCAAGCGCAACAACGTGGACATCGCACTGCGGATCGCCCGGGCCGCCCGCGACCTGCTCGGCGCCAACGGCATCGTGGACGACTACCAGTCCATGCGACACATGATGAANCTCGAGACAGTGAGGACCTACGAGGGCACCCACGACGTCCACACGCTGATCCTGGGCGAGCACATCACCGGCCACCGGGCCCTCTGAACGTCGCAGCTTCCGGGCAGTCGAAGCTAGGCGCCCTCGCCGCGCGCCCGCCGGGTGGCTTCCCCCAGGTCACCCCCACAGTCCCGTAGCAGCGCCCGGGCCTCGTCCCGATCGATCCCCCCTACCTGCGTGACGATGCGCAGCGCCCGCTCCTCGAGCTTGCGCGAGCCCGGACGCATGTGGGACATCAGGTTCCCGGACACGTAGCCGAGACGCACCATCACGGTGGTGGAGAGCATGTGCAGCACCATCTTCTGGGCCAGTCCGCCCTTCATGCGAGTGGAGCCGGCGATGACCTCCGCGCCCACCTCGGGCACGATGGCGATCTCCGCCTCCCGGGCCAACGCGGAAAGCGGGTTGCAGGTGATCGCGACCGAGAGCGCGCTGGCCGCGCGCGCAGCGCGCAGCCCCGCCAACGTAAAGGGGGTCTGACCGCTGGCGGAGATCGCCACCAACGCGTCGCCGGGGCCGAATCCGCGAGCTTCCAGCTCCACGACCGCGGGCTGTGGCCGATCTTCCGCACCTTCCACCGCCCGCACGAGGGCTCCCTCGCCGCCCGCGATCACGGCCTGAACGCACTCGGGCGCGAGGCCGAAGGTGGGCGGAATCTCCGCCGCATCCAGCGCGCCGATGCGGCCGCTGGTGCCCGCGCCCAGGTTGAACCAGCGCCCGCCGGCGCGCAGCGTGGCCGCCAGCGCCTCCACGGCCGTGCCGATCTGCGGCAGAACACGCCGGACTGCCGCGTGCGCGTTGCCGTCCTCGCGGTGGATGGCCGAGAGGATGCGCGACACCGCCCAGGTGTCGATGTCCCGTGTCTCCTCCAGTACGGCTTCCGTCGCCGAGATCTCGTTCACCGAGATCACCCCCAACCAGCCTTCCCAGCCCGGTCACTAAAAAGTCTACGTGCGGGCGACCCGCCGACCAGTCGCGC
>JABSQX010000116.1 GCA_013215615.1 Myxococcales bacterium
CGACCTGCTCATCCAGCGCGCCGACGCGCCCTTCACTTCGGAGATCCTGGGCGGGCTCACCACCGAGTGCCAGCTGATCGCCAAGGCCCAGGTGGGGGGCGAGCCCATGGGCTGGCTCTACGTCACCGGAGGCGTCTCGAGCGGCGTCTTCTTGACCTCGGACGGCGGCGTCATCACGGACGCGGACCTCCGCGCGCTGGCCTCGAGCACCGACGTAACCTTCAGCTGCGTGCCGCCAGGATCGGGGCAGCGCATGGGCAGGAACCGCGACCGGGATACGGTCCTCGACAGCCTCGACAACTGCCCCGGCGTCCCCAACGACGACCAATCGGACGGAGACGGCGACCTGCTGGGCGACGCCTGTGACCCCACCCCGCTCCCGGAGCCCGGCGCTTCCCTGCTGCTCTTCTGCGGAGCGCTCGCATTGCTGGGTTGCTCGTCCCTCAGGCGGAGGACCGTGTAGCGCGGGACCGGCTGGGCTATGCGTTGGCCCTGATGAGTGAGCCGTTGCCCCACACGACCGCCGCCCCCGGCCTTGCGGCCCGTAGCGTCGCCCGTGCGCTGTGGCTGCTGCACACCGCGCTCACCCTCTTCCTGATCGTGGGCTGGGCGCTGCCCTGGAATGCGGCGCTATGGGCCTGTCTCGGCGTCGCCGTGCTCATGCAGTTGCAGTGGTGGCTCAACGCCAACGAGTGCGTGCTCACCCAGTGGGAGACGCGCCTGCTGGGACGACCCGCCCAGCGAGAAGCCGGCCCGGACGCGCCACCCGAGGAGCAGCGTTTCGCCGCCGACCTCATCGAGCGCATCTTCCGCCGACGGCCCAGCGCCGCCTGCACGGACCGCCTCGCCTACGCGGTGGTCTGGACCAGCGGCAGCCTCTCGGCCCTCCGCCTCGCCTACGCCTGAACCCCGCCTGAGGCGTCAGCGATCACAGAGTTCGCGGAAGCGACAGCTCCGGCAGGTTCTTGCCTCGGGAGAATTCGCGGGGATCTGCGGGAAGGGGGTCGCATCCCCCATGCCCTCATCCGCATTGAAATGCAGCTCCCGCATGGCCTCGATGGAGGCCCGGATGCGGGCGCGGGCCTCGTCGAGGGACTTCTCGTCGATCTCGCATGCCACCACTTGCCGCTTGCCCAGGTAGGCGTCGTAGGCACGGAAGCGCTCCACGGGAACCTCCCACTCGACGTCCGCGTAGAGGGCGTAGACGTGGAGTTGGAAGGCGTCGTTCTTGGAAGGCCCACCGGTCTTCCAGTCGTAGAGGTGGACGAGGCCGCGGGCGTCCTGGATCGCGAAATCGGGGATCCCGAATACCTTGGTCCCCTCGAAGTCGAAGGAATCGAAGCTGTTTTCCTGTTCCACGTGGACGTAGGTGTCCGGCGCCGCCTCCCGCACCCAGGCCAGGTCGGGAGACTCGAAGAAACCGCGTATGCAGTCCCGAATGCGTTGCACGAAGCCGCCGCCGTACTCGGCCACGGCAGCGCGATCGCGGACCACTTCCTCTTGGTAGTGGTGCTCCGCGAGATGCGTGTACTTCGAAGCCGACCGCCGCCAGAGGCCCTCCTGAGATTCTCGGAAGCTCTTGCGCAGCATATCGGCCGCCATCTCCGACAGCTCTTCGGCTTCCATCTCGCGCTGGGGCTTCTCGCGGAAATAGCGCGCCACGCAGCTGTGAACGACGTTCCCGGTCAGCATGTTCATGCGCTGCAGCTTCCCGAGGCGATAGGTCCGCTGCCGTTCTTCGGGTTCGTCTCTATCCCAGCCCAGCCAGCCCCCATAGTACTGGTAGTAGTGCGCGCGCTTGCACTCACCGAAGCCGCGCGCTCGGGATGCCGACCAGGCGAATTCATGCGTGAGAGCCACGGCTTCAGTGTAGGCGAGAAATGTCCGCTTCGAGATCCCACCGTCCTCGGCAACGGAAAGGTATGCTCCGGACCCCATGATCTCGATTTCGAACCTCGCCAAAAATTTCGGGGGGCAGAGCCTCTTCGAGGGCGCCACCCTCCAGTTCAACCCCGGGGAGCGCTACGGGATCGTGGGCGCCAATGGCTCCGGGAAGTCCACCCTCATCAAGATCCTCTCCGGCGAGGAGAGCGCCAGCGACGGCGACATCTCCACACCACGGCGCTCGCGCCTGGGCGTGCTCTCCCAGGACCACTTCCGCTTCGAAGAGGAGCGCATCCTCGACATCGTGATGATGGGGAACGCACCGCTCTGGGCCGCGATGACGGAAAAGGAGCGCATCCTCGCCAACGCCGAGCAGCATTTCGACGGCGACCGCTACGCGGAACTCGAGGACGAGATCCTGCGGGGCGACGGCTACACCCTGGAGGCGCGCGCCGGCGAGATCCTGGAGGGCCTGGGGATCGAGAGCGCCGTCCACCGGGAAGCACTCTCCACCCTCTCGGGGGGCTTCAAGCTGCGGGTGCTGCTCGCCCAGGTGCTGGCCTCCCAACCCGACACGCTGCTGCTCGACGAGCCCACCAACCACCTCGACATCCTCTCGATCCGCTGGCTCGA
>JABSQX010000117.1 GCA_013215615.1 Myxococcales bacterium
TGCGTGTAGCCGTCACCCGCGTAGCAACCCGCCGAAACCGGGGCGCTGGGATTGCGGATGTCCACCATGTGCAGGCCCGCGCCGCAGGTATTGGTCCCGACCACGTACGCGAAGCCGGTATCCGTGTTGATCGCGATGTTGTGGGCGTTCGAGAAGTCCGCGTAGTGGGCGCTGGCCGTAAAGGTGACCGGGGGATTCGCGACGGAGCGCAGCTCCGCGAGGTCGAAGACCTGCATCCCGTGCCCCGGGGCCTCGCTCACGATGAAGGCGTGGTCGTCGTAGACCTTCATGTCCCGCCAGTCGCTGTTGAAGCTGTGGGTGGGCAGATCGCCCAGGTAGATGGGATTCGCGGGATCGCTGATGTCCAGGAAGGAGGTGCCACTGCTGCGGCCGCTCAACACGTACTCCTTGCCGTCCAGCGGATCCGTCCACCCCCAGCCGTCGTTTCCGTCCCCGCCCCCGATGCTGGCCGTGGGGAGGTAGGCGAGCAGGTCCACGTTTTCGCAGGGGTAGATGTCCGCCGCTCCACCGTCGCAGCTGGCGGACTTCGCGTAGACGGGTTGCAGATGGGCCTTGGGGTTGTGGGGATTCGTCGTGGTGCGCGTCCAGTCCGCGGCGCCCTCGTCGTGGCTCGCCAGCCAGGCACCCTGCCCCAACTCCATGTCGTCCTCGAAGAGCGTCTGGGTGCCCGGGCCCGCAGCCACCTGCACCTGGAAGCTACGAGTCGCCTGGGCGCCTGCGGCCAGGTCCAAGGCAGGCCAACTCACGCTTCCCGCGGCCTCCGACCCCCCGTCGCTGGCGGAACCCGCCACGTAGCTGCTGCCCGCGGGCACGCTGGCACTGAGCGCGATTCCGCTCTGCAAGGCATTCGAGGTGTTGGTGGCCACCAAGGTGTAGGTCGCCGGCTGCCCGGTCTCCGCCGGGTCGGGCGAAACCGAGAAGCCGAGCATCAGGCCCGAGGGGGGAGAACAGCCCTCACCGCTCAAGATGCCGCGGTCGCAGAAGGCCGCGCGGATGGCGGCATCGTTGAACCCGCCGTTCAGGTTCACGTCGGCCTGAAGAAACTCGTTGGCGGCATCCACCATGGTGGCGCTGCAGGGCAGGTGGAAGTGGTGCTCGAGGACCAGTTGGTCGGCCGTGGTGGCACCCAGAACGGCGCGGATGTCCCACAGGGCCCTCGACCAGATCTCGCCGTCCGCGTGCACCGAGCCCGTGAGGTCGCCCGGATACTGCTTGTTGCCGTCGACGCGGCGCAGGCAGGGCGGTGTCGTGCCGCTGTACGAGGAGGCGTCCCAGTCGCCCACGCAGGCTGCATTCGAGCCCTGGTAGGTTGCATCGCCGGAACCCGCGTAGAAGCTCGCCGCCAGGTAGTCGCCAAAGCCGTCCCCCATGGCGCCCATCTCCCCGCCCCCCCAGCAGCTGTTCTGGTCGTGCTGGACGGCGTGGCCGTACTCGTGGGCGATGATGTCGGCGTCCTCGCCATCGTCCACACCGCCGTCGCCGAAATGGAGCGCATCGTCGCCCGTGGAGTAGAAGGATTGATCCTCCTCGTACCAGTGCGCGTGCGCCAAGGTGGGAAAATCGCGAATGCCGTTGGCGGCGCCCACGTCGTCGTCGAAGCCCAGGCTGTGGAAGTAGCGCTGCATCGAGTCGATGGTGTGGTAGATCACCACCTGCTCGAATTTCGGATCGGAGCGGTCGTATTCGTAGACTCGGTCGCCCTCCTCGGCGTCGGGCACCGACTTGCCTCCGGCCAGCGAGACCAGGTCCACGAATTCGCCCTTCAGGGTCGCCACGCCGGCATCGAGACCCTGCAGGGTGACGCTCACGCGCTCGGCATCCAGGCTGGCGCTGGTCGCGTCCCCGTTGTCCACGAGCGAGGTATCCCCCGAGCTCTGCATGGGATTGGGCTGGTAGACGAAGCCCGAGCCCGTCTCGAAAGCGATGCGGTTCTCCTGCAACAGCAGCTTGCCGTCATGCGCATCCACCAGGCTGAGAAAATCCCCGAGCGGTGTCGCGGCATACACGACGAGTTTCCAGGCCAGCGCCGTGGAGCCGTTGTCGCGCGGGTACCAGACCAGCTCTGAAGCCGTAGTCAGGCGCGTCGCCTCGACCCCGGCGGCCTCCCGGGCCACCACGCGGGCCTCGGCGCTCGACACGTCGGGCAACGGGTTGCCAGGCGCCAGCGCACGGTAATCGCTGTAGAGGGATTGGAGGGCGCCGTCCGCGTCCTGGTTGACGGAGATGCTGGAGTCGTAGACGGGGATCCCATTCAAGGTCTGCTGAAAGCGCGTGTGGAACCCCGCGGTACTCTGTCGTTCGTCGACGAGCAACAGGTCTTCCAGGCCTGGCTGCAGGCCCAGACCCGCCGCGTGGTGGTCGAGGAAGTGCCGGGCCCCGTGTTCCCCGGCTTCCAGCGGCTCCGCGTGCGCGCAGGCGCGTAGGAACAGCCGCCCCCCCAGGCGCTCCTTGGTTTGGCAGGCCAGGTGATCGGGATGGTGGGCGCGGGCGGGCAGGGCACTCAACCCCGCTCCGACCACTGCCACCAGCAGGTACACGATCAAGGTATGCAGGGGCACGAGAGCGCCAGGGGAACCGGCAGCGTCTTC
>JABSQX010000118.1 GCA_013215615.1 Myxococcales bacterium
AGAACCTGTACGTGGTGGCTCCTCCACTCCCAGGGCGCCTCGGTGAAGAGCTGGCTGAACGACCAGATCTCGCGGATCTGCCAAGGCAGCCAGGCGGCGCCGCGCCCCGAGAAACCGGCCGTCCAGAAGGGGACGAGGATCAACGCGGACAGCGCGAGCCGGAGGAGCTTGCCGGTGGGCGACAGGGTCGCGGTTCCCCCAAGGACGGTCGTCGAGAGGCCGAGGGGATGGTATCAGCGCGGCGCTCCCCCGGGGAGTGTCTTGACGCGGCGCGGCGGCTCCGGTACCCCTGTTCGCCCAGCGGGCGGCGCAGGCGCGCCCGGGCAGGTGGAGTGCATCCGAATGGCGATCCGCGTCGAAAGAGCGACCCGAAGCGCGAAGCCCCACGAGGTGGAGCGCAGGTGGTACATCGTCGATGCCGAGGACAAGGTGCTCGGCCGCCTCTCGACCCGCGTGGCCTCGGTCTTGCGGGGCAAGCACAAGGCGCAGTACACGCCCCACGTCGACACCGGCGATTTCGTGATCGTGATCAACGCCGAGAAGGTGCGGCTCACCGGACGCAAGCGCGAGCAGAAGACCTACTACCGCCACTCCGGGTACACGGGACACCTGAAGGAGACCACGGCCGCCGCGATCCTCGGCGGACCGCACGCCGACCGGGTGGTCCGCAGAGCGGTGCGCGGCATGCTGCCGAAGAATTCGCTGGGCCGGCAGATGTTCCGGAAGCTCAAGGTCTACGCGGGCTCGGGACATCCCCACGCCGCTCAGCAGCCGCAAGAGCTCTCCCTTGTCTGAGACGTCGGTCATCATCGCGACCGGAAAGCGCAAGAGCGCCATCGCGCGGGTGCGCATGAAGCCGGGCACGGGGCAGGTGCTCGTCAACGGGCGGCCCATGACGGAGTACTTCCCCCGCGAGGTGCTCCACATGCGCATCCAGAACCCGTTCGAGCTCGTGGGCGCCGAGGGCCGCTGGGACATCGTTGCGAAGATCGCGGGCGGCGGGGTGTCCGGCCAAGCCGACGCACTGCGCCACGGCATCTCGCGGGCGCTCGAGAAGAGCGATGGGGCGCTGCGCGTCGTTCTCAAGAAGAACGGGCTCTTGACTCGTGACGCTCGCAAGAAGGAGCGCAAGAAGTACGGGCAGAAGGGTGCCCGTGCACGCTACCAGTTCTCGAAGCGGTAGCCCGGAGTCTCGAGTCACGATCTCGCGAACGGGAGGCCGCTGCGGCCTCCCGTTTTTCGTTCGCAGACTCCCCGGAGGATCATCGTGCGCGTAGCCGTTTTCGGCGCCAGCGGATACACGGGTCTCGAGCTGTTGCGCATCCTGCTGCGCCACCCCGGCTTCGAGATCGCAGCCGTGACCTCCGAGCAGCGGGCCGGGCAGCCGGTGGGGGACGCCTTCCCGGCCCTGCGGGGCCGGCTCGAGCTGGCGTTCGAGGCCTCCGCACCCGAGCGCATCGCCGGGCGCGTCGACTTCGCCTTCACGGCGCTTCCCCACGCGGCTTCCGCCGCCACCGTGGCGGTTCTGCGCACCGCGGGAGTGCCCGTGGCCGATCTCTCCGCCGACTACCGGCTCCGCGAGCTCGGTGTCTACCGGGAGTGGTACGGGGACCACGGCGCCCCGGAGCTGGTGGGCAAGGCGGTCTACGGCNTGCCGGAGTTCTACCGGGAGGCGCTTCGGAGTGCTGAACTCGTCGCCTGCCCCGGCTGCTACCCGACCGGCGCGCTGCTGCCGCTCGTCCCGTTCCTGCGCGCGGGCCTCGTCGAAAGGCAGGGGATCGCCGTCGATTCGAAGTCCGGCGTCTCGGGCGCGGGGCGCAANCTCGAGGCTGCGCTCCTCTTCGGTGAGATCGACGCGAACGCCCGCGCCTACAACGTGGCTGCTCACCGGCACGGACCCGAGATCGAACAGGAGGCGACCCTCGCCGCCGGCGGGGAGGTGCGCGTCACGTTCGTGCCCCAGCTCATCCCCACCACCCGGGGCATCGCGACCTCGATCTACTGCCGGGCACCCGGGGGTCTTTCGACCGCCGATGCGCACGCCGTGCTCACGGAGGCGTGGGGGGACGAGCCCTTCGTGCGGGTCCTCCCGCCCGGCGAGATGCCGAGCCTACAGGCGGTGCGGGGGAGCAACTTCTGCGACGTGGCCGCGGTCGGCGACGAGCGGAACGGGACGCTGGTGCTGCTCTCGGCCCTCGACAACCTCGTCAAGGGCGCCAGCGGCCAGGCCGTGCAGTGCGCGAATCTCATGACGGGGCAGCCCGAGGAGACCGCACTGCTCGAACCCGCCGCGCTTCCCTGAGGCTGCGCAACTCGCTCAAACGCCGGTTTCCGGGGCGGAAGTTGACGGTCCTCGGGGGCCGCGATACAAATATCAGAACCACGCCGTGGATGCGGGCGGCGCTGGTTCGACGACAACCTTCGCGACGAATTGCACCGAGCTGCGGCTGCCGGG
>JABSQX010000119.1 GCA_013215615.1 Myxococcales bacterium
AGCCCGAAGGGGTCGGGATCCAGTTGCTGATTCCGGAGGCCGGGGGCGCGTGCTGCACGTAGAGGCTGAGGGAGCCGTTGTCCCCATGGACGAGTCCCTCGCTCCAATCGCCGACGCTGCACCGCTCGAACGAGTTCCCGCGCGTCCGCGCGTCACATATGGAGACCGACCAGAAGTCGTAGACCGGCGGGAGCGCCCCGGCTTCGAAATCGAGCTGGTACTTCGTCGTACCGACCAGAGGGTGTCCGTCGTTGCTGGAAACGGTTGCCTCGAGCCACTGGACCGGGTTGGGTTTCACTTCTGATGGACCTCGAGGCGGTGCCTTTGTCTGTGAGATGCACAAGAGGGTGGCTTTGTTCCAGTAGCCGACCGTAGATCATCCTTCCCGGGCACTTCGGACCGCTCAGTGGGGAACTCTCTTAGTCTACGTTCTCGGGCTTCCGGTTTTGCGGTAAGGCGCCGGTAAGTTTTCGGTAAGGCGCCGGTAATCTAGCGGTAGGGGGGTCACCTGCCACGAAGAGGGCGACGAGGAAGACCTGCCTGATCCGTTCCGCCCAAGGCTTGCGAATGAGTGCGCCCAGTCGCGGATCGTTGCGCGCTCTCCATCCGGTTCGTCCAGGGCGCCGCGTGTAGGATGGTGACGTGAGGGCACCTCTGCGGACCACGCTCGTTTCGCTGGGAATCGTGGTTGCGGTCGCCGCGGTCTACGCCCGGGTGCTGGACTTCGACTTCGTCAACTACGACGACCCCGGCTACGTCACCGAGAACCGGATGGTTCAGCGGGGGCTGACCCCCGAGGGTCTCGTCTGGGCCTTCACCACCGACGCGATGGTGGGCTGGCAGCCGCTCACCTGGCTCTCCCACATGCTCGATCGTGAGCTCTACGGACCC
Organism: Myxococcales bacterium; assembly: GCA_013215615.1. Classification (GTDB taxonomy): domain Bacteria; phylum Myxococcota_A; class UBA9160; order UBA9160; family SMWR01; genus JABSQX01. The sequence goes on from JABSQX010000119.1 coordinate 892, forward strand.
GATCCCGCCGGGCACCACGCGACCAGCGTGTTGCTGCACGCGCTGAACGCGTTGCTCGTCTTCCTGGTGCTCCGGTCGTTGACAGGGGCGGTCTGGCGCAGCGCCATCGTGGCGGCGCTCTTCGCCTTGCATCCGCTGCGCGTCGAATCGGTCGCGTGGGTCGCCGAGCGCAAGGACGTGCTCAGCGTGTTCTTCGCGCTGCTGGCGCTGGCGGCCTACGGATCCTACGCCCGGCGAGGCGGGGCGGGCCGCATGGCGCTCGTGGCGTTGCTGCTCCTGATGGGCCTGATGGCCAAGCCGATCCTCGTGACGTTTCCGGCGGTCCTGCTGTTGCTCGACTACTGGCCGCTCCGGCGGGCGCGCAGCCTCGCCGCATTGCCGGGGCTGCTGCGGGAGAAGCTTCCGCTCATCGCCGTCGCGTTCGCGTTCTCGGTGGTCACGCTCGTCGTCCAACAACCCGCGATGGGCGTGGGGGTGGAGCCGATCCCCCTGCACCTGCGCGGCGCGAACGCGCTCTCGGCGTACGTGAGCTATCTGGAGCTGACCCTCTGGCCGAGTGGGCTCTCGGTGCTCTATCCACACCCCTACCAAGCCACCGCCGGGGGCGCGCCTCTCGGCGCCGTGCGCGTGGCGATGGCGGCGGCGGTGCTGGCGACGTTGTCGCTGCTCTGCGTCTGGCGGGTACGACGCGGGTACGCCGCCGTCGGCTGGCTGTGGTTTCTCGGCACGCTGGTGCCGGTGATCGGCATCATTCAGGTGGGCCAGCAGGCGTTCGCCGATCGCTACACCTACCTGCCGCACCTCGGCTTGTTGATCGCAATCGTGTGGGGCGGTGCGGAGCTGGTNACTCCGTTGTGGCGCCGGTCCGCGTTGGCTCGTGCACTGGTCGGAGCNGGCGTGGTGGCGTTGCTNTCCGTGCAGGCCGGTGTCACCTGGCGCCAGGCGGGCCACTGGCGGGATTCGGTGTCGCTGTTCGAGCGAGGGCTCGTCAACGCGCCGCGCAACTCCACCGTACACGTCAATCTCGGGCGCGCCCTGCGCGATGCGGGCCGCACCGAGGATGCGCTGCTGTTCCTGCGGCGGGCGGTCGAGCTCGGGCCGGGGAATCCCAGCGTCTACAACAATCTGGTGTTCACGCTGCTGGGCGCTTCGCGCCTGGAAGAGGCGTTTGCCGTCTACGGCGAATGGGAGGCGGCAATGCCGCGGTCCGGATTGGATCCGAGGATCGTGAAGATCACTCGGCCGGCCTTTCACGCACTCGGCGCTGCGCTCCAGGCGAAGGGTCGCCACCCCGAGGCTGCCACGATCTACGCGAGATCGATCGAACTGGGCGTCCCCAGCGCCAACGCGGAGAACCTGCTGGGCACGGCGCTCGAGGCCCACGGGAAACGCGCAGAGGCCATGGCGCACTACGAGCGGGCTCTCGCGCTGCGGCCAGGCCACCGCGCCGCTTTTCTCAATCTCGAGCGGCTGCTGCAGGCGGAACGGGATCAGTAGGTCGAAAGACTTGCAACGTCTCGAGACCCGCGTGAACCGCGATGTGCTCCCGCGAGAAGGTGGACAGAAGGGACTTGACGCGAGCCCGAATCTGGTCTCTTCTCCGGTGGCTGCCCTGCCGATACGTCGCTGGCGAGCGGCCCGGAGAGAGCGCGGTGACGGCGAGGAGGCGGGAGATCACGATGGAGCCCGAGGAACAGGACGGCAGCGTCCGTACCGAGCGGCGCAAGTCCACTCGCTCGGACTTCTTCGTGCGCGTCGAGTACCGCACGGTGGACCAGTTCTTCTCGGATTTCGCCCGCAACATCAACGAGGGCGGTCTCTTCGTCGGGACCGAGAATCCCCAC
>JABSQX010000012.1 GCA_013215615.1 Myxococcales bacterium
GGCAGCGCTTCGTACCGATAGGTGAACACGGCAAATGGCGATTACCCGAAGATCCCTCATCAAGGCCACCGTAGCCGCGGGAGTCGGCGGCGCGGTCGCCGGTGTCACGGAGAGCGACGCGCGTGGGCGTGGGCGTGGGCGTGGGCGCGGACGCCGTGTTTCGACCACGAACAGTGCGACCGGCCCCTTCGGCTACACGCCCTTCACTGCCACCTTCGGCCTTCCCGAGGTACACAACAACGCCCTGGTGGATCCCGACCGGGGCACCATCCACAGCGGGATCGAACTGGATCCGGGCCCCGGAACGATAGACTGCGAGGTCGGCTCCGAAATCGTGTACCACGGCTGCGCGCCCGAAACCCACCGCGACCATCCGGTTCACGTGGCCGCGAACTCGAACGAATCACCTGAGCTCAGGTGGGATCGCTTCGACAACGGTGTGGGGCAGGGCGGCAGCGAAAACCACTACCTGATGAGCATCGAGCGCAGCACGCACGAATTCATCCCCGGCATCCAGACGGAGATCTTTGGTTACGCGAGCGCCGAACAGGACGCCGATTACGACGTGAGGGGAACGGGCGTCTTTCCTGGCCCGACCGTACTCGCGCGTCACGGACAGCCCGCAGTGATGCGGGTCCAGAACAACCTGGGGGAGCAAGGGGATCTGCACTCACCGGAGTGCTCGGTGCACCTCCATGGGGGCCATACCCCCGCCCATTCCGACGGCTTCCCGGACTTCTACGTCCTGCCCGGGTGCAAGCGCGACTGCTTCTATCCGAACACCGGACCTCGAAGTGGTGCGCATCCCGCAGCGCCCGGAGCCAACGCCCAGGAGATCGCCGAGGCGGGCAGTCTCGGGCCCTTCTCGCCCTCGGATATCGCCACCACCATGTGGTACCACGAGCACGGGATGGACATCACCGGCTACCTNGTGAGTCGAGGCCTNGCGGGCTTCTACCTCATGCAGGACGACATCGAGCTGGATCTGATTCAGCGGAGAGTGCTCCCGCCCTTCTACACCACGCCCACCATGCCCGGCTTCAACGCCGACACGGTTACCGACATCCCCCTGGTGCTAATGGATCAGCTCTTCGACGCCACGGGAACCCAGCTCCCCTACAACTTCCTGGACCACAACGGCCGGATCGGCGATGTCTTCACCATCAACGGCGTCGCGCAGCCCTACTTCGAGGTGGAGCGTCGGAAGTATCGACTGCGCTTCCTGAACGCCTCCAACGCTCGCATCTACCACCTGAGATTGAGCCACGGCGGTTTCATCCAGCTTGGCCAGGATTCCTGGGAGTTCCCGGAGGCCATCGCGACCAAGGAGTTCACGCTCGTGATGTCCCAGCGGGTGGATGCGGTGGTCGATTTCCGGGATGCCCCGGACGAGGTCTACCTCGAGAACCTGATGCACCAGGTCGACGGGCGCGGCCCCAAGGGCGGGAACTCCAGGACCAAGGGCATCCGTCGAAACCAGCCCACACCGCTGATGAAGTTCGTGGTGCGCGGGCCGAAGCACAACAGCGACGTCAGCGTCGAGGTGGGCACCGAGCTGCGGCCCTTCGAGCGGATCCGTGAGGACGAGGTGACCGTGACCCGGCACTTCTCCTTCGAGCGCCGGCGCGGAGCCTGGGTGGTCAATCGGGAGTTCTTCAGCCCGCGGACCACCAATGCCGCCCCGGTTCTGAACAGCACGGAACGCTGGATTTTCGAGAACAAGAGTGGGGGATGGTGGCACCCCATCCACATCCATCTCGAGGCCCACCAGCTCCTCAAGTTCAACGGCGAGCCGCCGCCGCCGAACATGCGTTATAACGTCGACGTTTCGAACCTCGAGCCTCACGGCAGCACCGAGTTCCTGATGAAATTCAGGACCTTCACGGGCCCCTTCGTCTTCCACTGCCACAATCTCGAGCACGAGGACATGCGCATGATGCACGTCTTCGACCCAACGCCGGAGGGATACGAGGGTTTCAACAACGGCACCCGCCCCCACAACGACGAGACATTCGAGAATGCCTACGGATCCAATTGCCGGGAGAATTCGGGGTTGACGGAGAACGAAGCGAATTGGGAAGAGGGGGGTGGCATCTTCTTCGATTCGGAAGGGGACGTCGATACTCTCAGGAGAAAGCACGTGGGCTTTCCCGCGGCCGACTTCCTGCCCGGGGGACAGACCACGCCCGGCCCGCCCGACGACGACGGCAACTAGGCCCTGGAGTCGATTCACGGCACCCGAACGCCCAGTCGCCCCCTCAGTCCTCGCAGGACACCGACTCGGGGGGTGTGGCGTCGCAGCGAAAGGCCTCGGTCACGCCACGGGCGAGTAGCGCGCAGGCGTTGCTGACGGCGCCTCGGACTGCTGCGTCCCGGTCGGCGCCGGCGGCCTCGCGGCATTCGACCCGCCCCTGGAAGCGCAGGCAGACGTGGCACTCGACCTGGGCTTCGGCGAGGGTCGCGAAGTACAGGGCGGTCGCGAAGCCGAGCGCCAGAAGGATGCCCACGAAGACCCTCACGCGACTGCCTCCGGGTGTTGCTGCCGCGAAGCGCGAGCAGGCTTCCGCCAGGGGTGGGGTATGGCCGCGGAGCGGTGCGTCACGACCGGAAACGCTGGATGGGAAGGTGGCGGGCCATCGCGGAACCCGGGGGACCGAGCAGCATCTTGTAGTGAGAGAGCCGGCGGTGGAAGAGCCCCACCAGCGCCTCGTCGTGACGCCCCGCGTCCTCGAGCACGAAGTCCTCGAGGGCCGCGTCGCCCTCGCGCCAGCTGCCGGGCCGCCGGCCCGTAACCTCCGCGATGTCGTCGAGGTCCGCGGCCGCCAACGCGTCGCCGACTTCGTCCGCCCGTTGCAGGTGGCGGGCGAGCCTAAAAGCGATGCGGATCTGGTGCTGGACGTAGGGGTCTCCCGCGTCGAGGCCGCGCAGCGAAGCCACGAGGTGTGCATGGGCGACGGCGGCCGCCGAGTCGCGTGGGGGGGGCGCCTCGATCTCGGGTAGCTCCATGTCGAGGATCTCGGCGAGGGCTTCCACCGCGAAGAGGTTGGTCTCGCTGCACCACTGCATGTTGGTCATGAAGTCGGATTCTGGCGTGGGAGCTGCCAGCGCCGCGTGAAAGGCGAGCTGGTTGGTGAGCGTGAACGCCAGGTGGTGGTGCTGGATGGCCGCGACATCTACCGGCGTTCCAGTGATCTCCGCGTAGCGCTGGTAGAGCTGTGGGAACTCGCCGAAGCCGATCACCGTGTCGCGCATGCGGAAGGCGGCGAGATCCATCATGGGGTCGCCCACGTGCCCGATCTCCAGGTCCAAGATGGCGGTGACCTGGCCCCCCTGGTGGTGGAACTGTCCCGAGTCCCAGACCACCGGCGCCTCGCGGCCGTGGTTGTCCAGCGGGTTCCGGGACAGCCAGGCCAGGCAGAATTCGAGGAAGGGATCGGGTTGCCGCTTGCTGCGCCGGTAGAACTCCTCGTAGCGCCGCATGCCGACCACCGAGGAATCCCGGGGATTCTTGGCGCGCAGGATACCGGCTTTCTCGAAGGGTTCTGGGGGCAGGGCGTGGATGCGCGCGAGCACTTGCATGTACTCGTCCATCACGCTGCGGCGCTCTTCGATGCTCGATTCCGCGAAGTCGTTGCGGCCCTCCACGCGGTCCATCACGTAGGCGCGGGGCTCGTCGATCCAGCCGTACACGCGCGCGACGGGGATGCCGTGTTCCTCGAGCACGCGCTGGAAGCGCATCTCGTGCTCCAGGCTGAATCCGATGTCGGCATCGCTGCGCTCGCCACGCACGCAGAGGGCCTGGGCCTCGCCGTCCCGCTCCAGGTCCGCGAACCAGACCGGCCGCCAGCGCGGCTGCCGGACGATCTGCGTCACGCGTCCGCCCAGCTGCTCCTCGAGCCACACCGTGATCCGTTGGCTCTGCTCGTCCACGCGGCCCCCTGGGCCAACGCCCGGGAAAGGATCTGCCCGGGTCGTCGGCGCCCGAATTCTAGCGGGGCGCGGCCCAAGGCCCATGCCGGAGCGCGCCGGCGGGTCTAGAGTCTTCGAAGCGTGCCCTGGCCGATTGTGGCCGGGAGCCGGGAGGCGACATGTTCCAGGATCCCGTCTGCGGCATGCAGGTCGAGGAGGACTCATCCCACCGCACGAGTTGGGAGGGAGCCGCCTACCTTTTCTGTTCCGCGGGCTGTCTCTCGAAGTTCGAGGCGGACCCGCGGCGCTACCTCGGAGCGTCGCCCGCAGCCGACCCGCCCACCGCGGACCCGGGCGCCCTCTACCTCTGCCCCATGCACCCGGAGGTGCAGCAACGGGGGCCCGGCACCTGCCCGAAGTGCGGGATGGCCCTCGAGCCCGCTCGGGCGGACGCGGAAGAAGACACCAGCGAACTGGACGACATGACCCGGCGCCTGCTGGTGAGCGCGCCGCTAGCGGCGGTCGTGATGCTGCTCGCCATGTCGGATCTGCTGCCCGGGCAAGGTCTGCGGGCCTGGCTGCCGCCGGAGCGACGCGTTTGGCTCGAACTGCTGCTAGCGAGCCCGGCGGTCCTCTGGGGGGGCTGGCCCTTCTTCGTGCGCGCCGCGCAGTCGCTGCGCAGCCGCAACCTCAACATGTTCACGCTGGTGGGGATCGGGGTGGGGGTGGCCTACGCGTACAGTGTCGTCGCCACGCTGGCCCCGCAGCTCTTCCCCGCGGCCTTTCGGCATGGAGGCGCGGTGGCCGTCTACTTCGAGGCCGCCGCCGTCATCACGGCCCTGGTGCTGGTGGGGCAGGTCCTCGAGTTGCGCGCGCGCCGGCGCACCGGGGATGCGATCCGCTCGCTGCTGGGCCTGGCGCCGAAGACGGCCCGGCGCGTCGGGAGCGACCGCGGCGAAGAGGACGTGCCCCTCGCGGCAGTGATTCCCGGCGATCTCCTGCGCGTGCGACCCGGGGAGAAGATTCCCGTGGACGGCAGGGTGGTGGAAGGACGGGGTTCCGTCGACGAGTCCATGGTCACCGGCGAGCCCATCCCCGTCTCGAGGAGCGAAGGCGACCCCGTGATTGGTGGCACGCTGAACGCCACGGGAAGTTTCGTGATGCGTGCCGATCAGGTCGGTGCCGACACGCTGCTTTCGCGCATCGTCGAGATGGTCGCCCGGGCCCAGCGCAGTCGCGCACCCCTACAGGCCACCGCGGATCGCGTGGCCGCCGTCTTCGTGCCGGCGGTGCTCGGCGCCTCGCTACTCACCTTCGTCGTCTGGGCGCTGGTGGGTCCGCCGCCGAGCCTCAGCTACGCGCTGGTGAACGCCATTTCGGTGTTGATCATCGCCTGCCCCTGCGCGCTGGGCCTGGCGACGCCCATGTCCATCATGGTGGCGACGGGGCGCGGCGCGCGGCTGGGGGTGCTCTTCCGGGACGCCGAAGCCATCGAGGCGCTGCGCGACGTGGATACCCTGGTGGTGGACAAGACCGGCACCCTCACGCAGGGACGGCCGTCACTGTCGAGTCTCTCGAGCGAGCCCGATTTCGACGAGGCCACGCTGCTTCGCTTGTCGGCGAGCCTCGAGCTTGGCAGCGAACATCCCCTGGCTCACGCCCTCGAGGTTGGTGCTCGCGAGCGGGGAGTAGAGCTGGTCGGTATCGAGCGCTTCGAGTCCATCGCCGGGCACGGCGTGGTGGGGCGCGTGGAGGATCGTGAAGTCGCCGTGGGCAACCGGGCCCTGATGGAGCGCCTCGGGGTGGAGACGGCCGCCATGGAGGCCCGCGCGGAGCCGCTCCGGGAGCGAGGCGAGACGGTGATGTTCGTGGCGGTGGAGGGCCGCGCTGCCGGCCTGGTGGGCGTCGTCGATCCCCTCAAGGAGGATACCGCGGAGGCTCTCGCGAAGTTGCGCGCCGACGGCGTGCGCGTCGTGATGGCCACCGGGGACAGCCCCACCACCGCTGCGGCGGTGGCCGCGTCCCTGGGGATCGAAGACGTGGAGGCGGGCGTGCTGCCCGAGCGCAAGGCCGAGCTGGTGCGGGAACTGCAGGAGCAGGGCCGTGTGGTGGCGATGGCGGGGGATGGGGTGAACGATGCGCCGGCCCTCGCCCAGGCCCAGGTGGGGATCGCGATGGGGACCGGCACGGACGTCGCCATGGAGAGCGCCGGGCTCACGCTGCTGCGCGGGGACCTGGGCGGCATCGCCCGGGCCCGCGAACTCTCGCGCGCCACCGTCCGCAACATCCGCCAGAACCTGGCCTTCGCGTTCCTCTACAACTCGCTGGGAGTGCCCGTGGCCGCGGGCCTCTTCTATCCCTGGTTCGGATGGCTGTTGAGCCCCATGTTGGCCGCCGCCGCCATGAGCCTGTCTTCCTTCTCCGTGATCGCCAACGCCCTGCGGCTGCGCTGAGGGCCAGCGGAAACAACAGCTGGCCCAGGGTGCCTCCCAGGAACTGGAGGGTCTGGCCGAAGAAGGCGAAGAAGAGGTGTCCGGCCTCGTGGAAGGCGAGGTTGACGCCGTCGAGGAAGTGGTACTCGTAGTCGAACACGAGCCACAACACGTAGGGGCCAAGGAGCAGCAGGGCGACGCGCGCGCTTCGCAGGGCCCTGGTGGCTGGCCTATGCTGATCGCGGCCGAAGAGCAGAGAGCATCCAGGCGCATGCGTTTCTCCGTTCAACTCCCCAGCGACCGCGTCGAGCGCGGCAACGAGTTCACCTCCGCCGCGGCCATCGCGGAACTCGCCCAGGCCAGCGAGTCCGCGGGCTTCGACGCCGCCTACGTGACCGAGCACCCGCTCCCCAGCGACTCGTGGCTGGCGTCGGGTGGGCACCACGCCCTCGACCCCTTCGTCTCCCTCTCCGCAGCGGCCGCGGTCACCACGCGCCTGCTCCTTCACACCAACATCCTGGTGCTCCCCTACCGCAACCCCTTCCTGACCGCGAAGTCGGTGGCCAGCCTGGACGCGCTCTCCGGGGGGAGGGTGATCGTGGGCGTCGCGGTGGGCTACCTGGAGGGGGAGTACCGTGCACTGGGTGCCGATTTCGAGCAACGCAACGAGATCGGTGACGAGGCCCTGGTGGCCATGAAGCTGGCCTGGAAGGGCGAGTCCTTCCGCTTCCGGGGGCGCGATTTCGAGGCCGAGGGCAACCAGATGCTGCCCGCGCCCGTCCAGCAACCCCACCCGCCGATCTGGGTCGGCGGAAACACCCAGCGCGCCATGCGCCGCAGCGCCGAATACGCCCAGGGTTGGAGCCCCTTCCCTTTGCCCGCGCGCGCCACCGCGCGGACGCGCACGGCGGCCATCGAGAACCCCGGGCAGCTGGGCGAGAAGATCCGCTGGTTGCAGGACTATGCGCGAGAGATCGGGCGCAGCGAGCCCCTGGACGTCAACTTCGTTCCCTTCGGCCGCCACATGAACTCCCCGGAGCCCCTGGACTTCGACGCCTTTCACGAGCAGTTGCGCGAACTCCAGGACGTGGGGGTGACCTGGGTGAGCGTGGGAATGCCGGGAGAGAGTCGCGCCGCCTACTGCGATGACCTCGAGCGCTTCGGCGACCAGGTGATCGGAAAGTACCGCTAGGGGGCGGGAAGAGCATGGCCGCCATCGGCATCGATCGCGTGACCGCGGCACTGGGCGCGGAAATCCGTGGCGTGGATCTCCGGGAGCCGCTCGCGCCCGCCGTGGTACGCGAGATCGAGCAGGCGCTCCTCGAGCACGGCGTGCTCTTCTTCCGCGAACAGGACATCGACCCCGAGCAGCAGAAGACCTTCGCGCGGCACTTTGGCGAGATCAGCGTGCCGCCCTTCGCCCCGAAGCACGGCAGCGATCCCGAGTACATCGTGCTCGACCAGGTGGCGCCGAAGGGGCAGGGCGCCGACCAGTGGCATAGTGACAACACCTTCATCGAGCGCCCTCCCATGGGCTCGATCCTGAAGGCCGTGAAACTCCCGCCGGTGGGCGGCGACACCTGCTTCGCGAGCAGTTTCGCGGCCTACGAGGCCCTTTCTCCGCCGATGCAAGCACTTTGCGACGGGCTTCGCGCGGTCCACGACATCACCCGGCCGCTGCAGAAGGCGATCGAGCACGGCCAGAGCAACGAGGATCTGGAGCAGCTCCAGCAGCGTTTCCCCCCGGTCGAGCACCCGGTGGTTCGGACCCACCCGGTGACGGGCCGGAGGGGTCTGTTCGTGAACCGGAACTCCACGACCCGCATCGTGGGCCTCTCCGAGCGCGAAAACGAAGCCCTTTTGCCCTTTCTCTGCGATCATGTGCGTTCCCCGGCCTTCCAGTGCCGCTTCCACTGGGACACCCATTCGATCGTCTTCTGGGACAACCGCTCGGTACAACACTTCGCGGTGGCCGACTACGATGAGCGACGGGTGATGCACCGGGTCACCCTCGAAGGTGACGAACCCCACTGAAGAACCCGAGGAGGTCAGCGCAGGATGAGCAGAGAACCCGAACTCCGCTTCCGGCACCTGGACGACGAGAAGTGGCAGGAGGTCCGCGCACTGCAGATCGGTGATCGTCGTGCAGGGGTCTGGGAGAAGTGGCTGGATTTCACGCCGGGCTTTCTTTCCCTCTACGCGCGCTGGGACCCGGGCATGATGATCCACAAGCACGGACACAACAGCGACCACGTGGTCTTCGTCCTCGAAGGGGAGATGAGCTGCGGGGACGTGAAATGCACCAAGGGCATGCACATCAGCCTGGACAAGGGCGCAGCCTTCGGGCCTTTCGTCGCCGGGCCCGAGGGCGTCGAACTCTTCGAGGTGATGATGGGCGATCCGCGCTCCTTCCCGGCGGACACCGAGGGTTTCGAGAAGCTTCTCGCCGAGAAGAGCGCCAAGCGCTTGCCNAACCCACCCATCGACATGCCCGACTGGCTCGAGGACACGCGCAACTGANTGCGGCCATCGCACAGGCGCTCTCCCCCATGTCGATCATCGACACCCATACTCACGTGGTGGCGGCCGACGAAGCCGCGTATCCCCTGAAGCCGGCGGGCCTTCCCGGCGATTGGTATCGGAGCGCGCCTTGCACCGCCGAGCAACTCCTCGAGTGCATGGACGCGGCGGGCGTGGATGGCGCAGTGCTCGTGCAGGGCGTGGGCGCCTACTCGTACGACAACCGCTACGCGGCGGATAGCGCGGCCGCCTGCCCGGCGCGCTTCGCGAGCGCCTGCTGCGTGGACGTCGATGGCGAGGATCCGCTGGCGGACCTCGACTACTGGCTCTGCGAGCGCGGCATGCAGGGAGTCCGGTTGTTTGCGTTGGCGCGCGAAGGCCCCTCCTGGCTCGCGGATGCCCGGACCTTCCCGCTCTGGGAGCGGGCCCGGGTACTGGGCGCCCAGGTCATCGTGACCATCTTCTATTCGCAGCTCCCCGAGCTGGACGCGGTCCTGTCGCGCTTCCCGGACGTCCCCGTCTCGCTCGATCACTGTGCGTTTCCCCCGCTCGCGGGGCCGCCCTGGCAGGCCGCGGAGCCGCTCCTCAGCCTCGCTCGCCACCCCAACCTCTACCTCAAGGTGTCGACCCATGTAATTGATGCCGCTGGGGAAAATGGTGGAGATCCAGCGGATTTCGTGTGCCTGCTCGCGGAGCATTTCGGGGCGGACCGGCTGCTCTGGGGTTCGGACTTCTGCCAGACCCACGACCGCCCCTACGCGGAGTTGGTGGCGCTCGGGGCGCGCGCCTTCGCGGGCTTGCGCGCCGAAGATCGTGGACTGTGCCTGGGAGCCAATGCGCTGAGGCTATGGCCCAAGCTGGCGCGGGCCATGCAGGAGGCTGCGGGTTGAAGGGACGGGGCGAAGCGCGCAGCGAGCGATCGCGCGGGTCGCGCGGCGCACCATGAGCCGGCAGGTGGAACTGGATCCCGTGCTGGAGCCCGTCCCCGTGCGCGAGTCGGTGGTGCAGGATGTCTGCTCGCACGCGGTGGAGAGCGTGCCCGAAGAGTGTTGCGGCTTGGTCGTCGGTAACGAGCTGGAACGCTACCAGCGCGTCGTTCGCTGCACGAACGAGATGACCGCGCTGCACCTGCAGGATCCCGAGCAGTGGCCGCGCAACGGGCGCACCGCGTTCTTCATGAGCCCCAGCGACGTGTTGCGGGTGAGCCGGGACGCCGAGGAGGCTGGCCTCGTGGTCTCTGCCGTCTACCACTCTCACGTGGGTGCGGGCGCCTATCTCTCGGACACGGACCTCGCCTACGCGGAGAATATCTTGTTTCCCTTCCCGGCCGCGGATCAGATCGTGGTGGGTGTGAAGGGCGGCAGTGCCGGGGAGTTGGGGGTCTTCCGGAGTCGAAGCGGGAATTTCGTGGGACACCCGGTGCGCAGCGTGGAGGGGTGAGGGTGTTGCGCGCGGCGCTTTTCGGGCTGGCGTTGGCGGCCGCGGCCTGCCAGCTCCCGGGCATCGACCGGCAGCGCCTGCCGGAGGCGCTCATCGCGGTCCACTACCGGACGCCCGAGGAAGTGCGTGCGCGCGACCAGGCATGGGAGGCTCGCCTCGCCGCCCAACCTGGACGGGCGGCGGTGCGCAACGCAGCCGGGCGCGGGGGCAGGCTTCCGCACCTCGATGAGTTTCGAGGGCTGCTGGGACGCGTGCTTGGTCGCCCTGCGGCGCGCGAGCGCGCCAGTTCCGGCGGGCTCGCGCTGCTCGACCCCCGCTCGGGCGAGCTGCGACGGGTGGAGAGTGTCGCGCGCGGAGCCGTCCCCCAGGCCTGGTCGGCCGACCGCAAGCGGCTCCTGTACCGGGTGGATGACGGCTCACGCGTCCAGCTCTGGGAGCTGGAGCTGGCTTCCGAGCGCGTTCGCCCGCTCACGCGCGGCAGCCGATCGCATCCCGAGGGATGCTATGCGGGGCAGGGCCGGCTGGTGGTGACCGTGCTCGATCACAGCCGTGACCCCTTGCGTTCCTGGATCGCGCTGACGGGACCCGGGGGGCGCGGGCCCTACCAGATGCTCTCCGAGGGCCCAGCCGACCACAGTCCGAGCTGCTCTCCAGACGGCCGCCGGGTGGTCTGGGTCGACGAGGCCCGCCCGGGCCGCCCCCAGCTTCGCGGCAGGCTCCTCGAGGAAGGGTCCGCGTTGCGGCAGCTGCCCGCTGGCATGGGACCGACCTTTTCCCCCGATGGCCGCTGGCTGGTCTTCAGCGCCCGCTCGGGCGAGTACTGGCGTTTGTGGCGGCTGCGATCGGACGGCACGGCACGCGCACCGCTGGGCAGCCGAGGCCTCGACGCCCTGGCACCCAGCGTCTCGCCGGACGGGCTCTTCGTGGTCTTCGTGGCGAGCCCGCAGCCGCCCCATCGCCTGCTCCGGGTCGCTGCGTTCGCGGGGGATGCCGAAGTCCTGTTGCCCGTCGAGGGCGAGGCCGACTCACCGGTCTGGTAGCTGGCGTCGCAGCCGCGGGCGCTGTTCGGGCTGGATGGAGATTCGTTGCGTTCCGTCCTATGGTGCGGCGCCCCCATACGAGGAACCCATGATCCGTCCCTACGGCTCCGATACGTTGAATCCCCGCTACGTCGCCGACGAGGCGGAGCGCCGCGCCCTGCACGACGAGGCGGATGCGTTGCCCTCCCTGCTGCTCAGTTCCGCGGCGGCTGCCAACGCGGTGATGCTCGGCGCGGGCTACTTCAATCCGCTACGGGGCTACATGGGCTTGTCGGACGCCAGCTCGGTGGCCGAGAAGCTGCATACCTCGGACGGCCTCTTCTGGCCCGTCCCCGTGCTGAATCTCACGGCAGATGTGGCAGGGATCGAGGGCGCCTCGCGCATCGCCCTGCGCGACCCCAACGTGGAGGGAAGTCCTGTACTCGCCATCCAGGACGTGGAGTCCGTCGAGCAGGCGAGCGCCGCGGACATCGACGCCATGGCGGAGAAGATCTTTCGGACGCCGGACCCCCAGCACCCCGGCGTGGCGACCTTCAAGGGCCAGGGGAACTGGCTGGTCGCGGGACCCATCCAGGTGCTCGGCTACAGCTACTTCGAGAGCGAGTTCCCGGGCACCTTCCGCACCGCGAAACAGATTCGCGACGAGATCGCCGAGCGCTCCTGGAAGCAGGTGGTGGCCTTCCAGACCCGCAACCCCATGCACCGCGCCCACGAGGAACTCTGCAAGATGGCCCAGGAGTCGGTGGGGGCGGACGGCGTCTTGATCCACATGCTGCTCGGCCGCCTCAAGGCTGGCGACATTCCCGCGCCGGTGCGCGACGCGGCGATTCGCAAGATGGTGGAGCTCTACTTCCCCGAGAACAGCGTGATGATCACGGGTTATGGCTTCGACATGCTCTACGCGGGGCCCCGTGAGGCGGTTCTTCACGCCGTCTTCCGTCAGAACGCCGGTGCCAGCCACCTGATCGTCGGCCGGGATCACGCGGGGGTCGGCGATTACTACGGGCCCTTCGACGCCCAGGCGATCTTCGACGAGGAGGTGCCGGCGGACGCCTTGCAGATCGAGATCTTCAAGGCCGATCACACCGCCTTCTCGAAGAAACTCGGGCGGGTGGTGATGATGCGGGACGTCCAGGACCACTCGCAGGAGGATTTCGTGCTGCTCTCCGGCACGCGCGTACGGGAGATGTTGGCGGCGGGCGAGGCCCTGCCCGAGGAGTTCGCGCGCCCCGAGGTGGCTCGGATCCTGATGGACCACTACCAGGCCGAGGCGGCTACCGGGTCCTAGTGCTGCGCGGACCCTCGTCGCGCGCAGCGGAGCGCGCGGGCTAGAGGTTCCGGATCCTGGGTTCTCGGGCGCGCGCCATCAGGCTCTCCCAGTCGGCGCCGTCCGCAGGGTGACTCGCGTAGCCGAAGGCGAGTTCCGCTCGGGGTGCAGCCTCGATTCGCCCCGGCTTGGCGACGTCTTCCGCGACCGCCCGGGCCAGGTCGAGGATGCGGTCTTCGGGCACGCGCCCCGGTTCCGGGAGCAGCAGCACGAACTCGTCCCGGGCACTTCGCGCCAGCACATCGAAGTCGCGAATCCGGCTGCGCAGGGATTCTGCGAGCCGCGTCGTGCAGCGCAGCGCGACGAGGGGTTCGGGGCCTCGGCGCAGGGCTTCGAGGTTCTCGATGCGGACGCTGAGCAGTGAGAAGCTCGTGGCCGAAGCAGCGCTTCGCGCCAGCTCCTCGCGCACGCGCCGCTCCAGGTAGTCCTGCTGGGGGAGTTCGGTTTCCTCGTCGAGCTCGCCCTGGCTTCGCGCCCGAGCGCGCAGCCGCGCGTTGGCGAGCGCGCGTTCGAGGTGTCGCGCAAATCGCTCGAGGAGTTCGAGGTCCTGGGCGTGGAAGGGGACGGGCTCCAGGCGCTCGGGGTCGAGCTTGTCGTAGAGCGCCAGGGTGCCGACCGGGATCTCCCCCCGGCGCAGCGGTGTCGCGATCGCCGACTGGGCGACTTCCGAGTGGGCCCGCAGCGCCGGGTCTGCCGTGATGCGCTCGATCCGGCGCGGCGCATTTCGATCCAGGAGTTCGCCGGCCAGGCTTCGATCGAGGCGGAAGAGCGCTTCCTGGAGCGACCCCTCGGCGGAGCCGGAATAGGAGCGGACGACGAGCTGCTGCGTCCTCCAGTCGACGAGGCGCAGCACGGCGTGGTCGGCTCCCAGCGTGCGTGCCGCCTCGGAAGCACCCAGCCGCAGCAGTTCGCCTACGTCGCGACTCGAGATCATGCGCAGGCTCACGTTCGCGAGGTTCTCGAAGTTGCGGCTGCGTTGCGCTCGCCGCTGCTCGGCCTCCGCGCGGAGCAGGGCCGTCCCCACCGCTTCGGCGAGTTCCGTGAGCGGAGCCTCTCGCGTGGGATCCCAGCGGCTGCCCGCCCCTGCCTGCAGGGAGAGCACGCCCGCGATTTCCGCCCGGGCGCGCAGGGGCAGACACCACAGCCAGCCCCCGGTCGCACCCTGCATTCGCAGCGCGCTCCGGCGGCGCGCCACTTCGCCCTCGATCCCCTCTCCCAGGGGAATCCGCAAGTCGGCGCCGCCCGTGATCTCACCCGGCAGGGACGTGGCGGCCAGGCGCAGGCAGCCCGCCGCGGCATCCAGCCGATACAGCTGGACCACGCAGTCCCCCGCGCGGGTCGCGGCGAGCCTGCAGATGGCGGCGAGTTGTCGGCCCAGGTCGTCCTCGGAGTCGTAGATCGACTGCAGGGCGCCGCGGATCTCGAAGCGTCGCGCCTCGCGGCTGGGAGTGGGGCCGCCCCAGAGCTGGCGCGCCTGGCTCGGGGAGAGAACACGCGGGCCGTCTCCGCCGGCGTCGCGGCTGTGGACCTTCGGGTCGAGGCCGTGGGTGGCCTCGATGATCGCGCTCAGGCTTCGGTCGCTCGAAACCGACTCGGGTCGGTCGCTCAGAAGATCCACCAGCGCCGCAGCCAGTTCCGGGTCGAGATCCGGCAGCCGCGCCAGCAGCGCGCGCGCTCTGCCGGTGTAGATCCGGACGATTTCGAGATCGGGGTGCGCGATCAGCGAGGGCAGCAGCGCGAGCATCTCGGCGCTGACGCCGTAGATCCCGATCCGCTCGGTCATTAGCGCGGAAGATCCTGGATTACGGCCTCGATGCTGATGCTGAGTTCGATGCGGGTGGTCGTGCCCTTTTCGTCTGTAAGTACGAGGGGCACGCGAAGCGTGCTGGCATCTTTTCGGGTGGCCTCGCCCACCGAGACGATGTGGAGGGAGGGGTCGTTCTCGACTTCGTGGCCGGGAAGCGGCGCGGCTTCTCCGGCGGCTTCGAAGAAGGTCTGGGCGGCGAGCACCTCGGAGTCGATGGCGCGGGCTTCGGGCTGGCCGGCTTCGGCCCGGATGGCCCGCTCCATGGCGAGGGGCGCGCTGAATGCTGTGGGCGGGGCGGTGGCTTCCTCGGCTTCCGGCTCCCTGGCGTGCAGCACCAGACTCTGCTCGCGCAGGGCGCGGACCACCATCTTTGAGATGGTGGAGAGCCCTTGCAGCACGCCGCTTCCCTCGCTGGCCACCGACTCGATGGTCGCGACGTCTCCCAGCTTCATGCGCCGGTGGACTTCGTCGATCGCGTAGCCATCCGAGAGATCGTGCTTGTTGTATTGCACGACCAGGGGCGTGTCCTCCAAGCGGCGGGCGCCGGCCTCGAGTCCTTTCCGAAGCTCCTCGAGGGAGGCGATGTTGGCTTCCATGCACTCGGGCCGGGCATCCACCACGAAGACGACGCCGTCTGCGCGATCCAGCAGCTGCCTTCGGACGGATGCGTGCTCGGCACCGCCGAGCGCCACCACCATGTCGATTCGGGTGCGCACCCCGCCCACCTTTCCCAACTCGATGGGGAGCACGGGGTAGGTCTCGCCCGAGTCGCTTTGGGTCGGCACCTCCCGCTTTTCGCCCCGGTGGTCGGGGCGCAGCTTGCGTGCGACCTGCTCCACACAACTTCGCTTGCCCGCACCCCGGATCCCCCAGTAGAGGATGCAGGTGTTCACGGAGGCCTCGGGGGGCGGTGTGGTCATCAGAGTCTTCCTTTCTTGGTGAGCACTCGGCGGGCGTGTGCGGAGATCACCGAAGGGACATCCTTGCTCTTCATCAGGTTTCGGAGATCTCGATCCTGAAGATAGTTGACGAACTTCATGGCCACCGCCTGCGGGGTCTTCGGGTTGGTGGTGAGCGCCAGCTTCGCGGGGTAGCTGCGGGTGACCTCGCGCTTCCCCGCGATCACCCGGATCACCTCATCGCAGACGGCACGGGATTGGGCGATGGCGATCAGCTCGTTCTCGGTGACTTTCGGGTTCGTCACTGCTGAGATGGCCACGATCTTGTTGCGGTTCCGGACCAGCAGGCCGCGCGCCTCGCGGTTTCCCATGCGCGCCAGCTTGATCTTCTGGAATACCGAGAGGCCTGAGATGATCTGGGGGAGGTTGTGGCGGCCCAGCGCCGCGTCCTGCGCGGCGGCCTCCGCCGCCTGCTCTTCGCTCTCGGGTTCCGCGATCAGGGCCTCGGCGTGGAGGGACAGTTCCTCTCCCAGCACGGCGCGGAGGGCGGCCAGTGCCTGGGCTTCGTCGATGGACTCGGGCTCGTCTTCTCGGCTGCTGGCTGGCGTGTCGCCCACGAAGGTCAGGATTCGGTCGATGACGGCACGCCCCGTGAGCGGGTTTTCGCCCAGGGCCTCCACGATGTCGGGAGCCCGTTGCAAGCGCTCCTGGTTGTGGGAGATGAGATCCACGATTCTGCGCAGCGGCCGACCCGCCAGGAAGGCCAAGGTGGCGTCGTCCACGTTCGCGTTCAGAGCGATGCGCTCGAGATAGGGCTCCTTGTCGCGATAGTGCTGGGCGAAATGGGCGAGCAGGGCGGGGTGCACGTCCCCCGCGAGCACCTGCTCGAGGATCGGGGCGGGCAGGCCCTCGAGGCTGTCGCGCGCGCAACTCTTCACCTCCGGGTCGGGATCGTGGAGCAGTGCGAAGAGCACGGTGGCGATCTCCGCGGGCGGCAGGGGAAGTGCGCCGCGGGCCGCGAGCAGGCGGGCCTCTCGCGGTGCGTCGCGACGCGCGTACTTGCCGGCTTGCGGGGAGAGTGTGAGCCGGATCCTGCGCGGCGTTTCCTGCATCGGGGCTGCTCTCCGGTGGTGGTGCCCGGGTTTCCCGCCGAACCCTCCCGGCAGCGTGCCCCGCGGGGTCGTCAGTCTTCCTTGCGATNGGTGTTCGCGGACTCGATGACCTTCGCTCGCACGTTGGCGGGCGCCTCGTCGTAGTGGGAGAACTCCATGTGGAACTCTCCCTGGCCCCCCGTGATGCTGGTCAGCGTGCTCGCGTACTCCAGCATTTCGGACATCGGGACCTGCGCCTGAATCATCTGGGTGCTGCCCTGGGCCTGGCTGGTGCCCACGCGGCCCCGTCGCGAGGAGAGATCCCCCATCACGTCGCCCACGAACTGGTCGGGGATCGAGACGTCCACGTCCATGATGGGCTCGAGGAGTGTCGGCTTGGCCTGCTGGATGGCGGTCTTGAAGCCGAAGGAACCCGCCAGCTTGAAGGCCATCTCGTTGGAGTCGACGGCGTGGTGCTTGCCGTCGATGCAGCGGACCTTGACGTCCACCACGGGGTAGCCGGCCAGCGGCCCCGCGACCGCGGATTCCATGACGCCCTTTTCCACGGCGGGGATCAGCCCGCGGGGGATCGAGCCGCCTACGATCTCGTCCGAGAACTCGACGCCGCCGCCGCGCGGCAGCGGTTCCACGGTGAGATAACAGACGCCGAACATGCCCTTGCCGCCGGTCTGCTTCTTGAGCTTGCCCTCCACGTTCTCGGCCTTGCTGCGAATGGTTTCGCGGTAGGGGACCATCGGCGTGCGCAGTTCCACGTCCACGCCGAACATCCGCTGGAGCTTCTGCACGGTCGTGCGCACGTGGAGTTCTCCACGGCCCGTCAGCAGGAATTCGCCGGTGGCGGGATCGCGTCCCAGCTGGCAGGTGGGATCTTCTTCGACCAGGCGCCCCAGCGAGGAGAAGACCTTGTCCTCGTCGCCCTTCGAGCGGGCGGAGATCGCGTAGGAGATGACGCCTTCCGGTACTGGGATCGCCGCGAGCGTGACGCCTCCCTTCTCCGCGCAGAGCACGTGGCCGGTGCGAACGCTCTTGAGCTTCGCGACGGCCACGATGTCGCCGGGGCCTGCCTCCGCGGTGTCCACGTGCTCACTCCCGTGCAGCAGGAAGAGCTTGGAGAGGCGCTCGCGTTCCCCGGTGCTGGCGTCGAGCACCGTCGTATCCCCGGAGAGCGTCCCGGAGACCACTCGGAAGACCGAGAGCGTGCCCGCGTAGCGGTCGATGATGGTCTTGAAGACCAGCGCGGAGAAGGCTGCGTCGGGGTCGGCGGCCACCACCTCGTCCTCCGCGCTTCGGATCGCGGAGCGATCGGCGGGGGAGGGCAGGAGCTTCGCGATGGCGTCTTGCAGGGGCGCGATGCCCACTTCCGAGGTCGCGGAGCCGCAGAGCACGGGCAGCAGGGATCCGCCGCGCGCCGCCTGGACCAGACCCGACAGGATCTCCTCCTCCGTGAGGGCGCCCTCTTCGAGGTACTTCTCGAGGAGCACATCGTCGGACTCGGCGACGTTCTCCACCAATGATTCACGCGCCGCGCTGGCCTCATCGGCGAGCTCCGAGGGGATCTCCCCCTCGCCAGCGGCGGTGTGCGCCCGCATGGAGAGCAGGTCGACGACTCCCGAGAAATCCTCGCCGCTGCCCACGGGCAGGCTGAGCAGCGCCGGTTTTGCGTCCATCTTGGAGAGCGAATCCAGCGCACCCTGCAGGTTGGCGAGATCCCGGTCCATCCCGTTCGCGAAGGCGATCACGGGGATCTCCGTTTCGCGGCAGATCCGGAACATGCGGTCGGTGCCGACCCGGGCGCCGTCCACGGCGGAGACCGTCAACACGGCGCCATCGAGCGCGCGCAGCGCGATCTGTCCGTCGGCCTGGAAGTTCGAGTTGCCGGGGGTGTCCACGAGGGTGAAGTGACGCCCGCCCGAGTCGTAGCTGAAGACCGCGGAGGTGATGGTCGTGTGCCGCTCCTGCTCCTCGGGCAGGTGGTTGAGCACGGAGCTTCCCTCGGTGACCGAGCCCAGGGTCTGGGTCGCACCGGCGCCGTGGAGCAGGGCTTCTCCCAGCGACGTCTTGCCGTCTCCAGCGTGTCCGACGATCGCGAAATTCCGGGTGTCCTCGACCTTGACGTTCTTCACCGTTCAGTTCTCCTCTCGGTTGGCTGCCTCGTGGTTGCCTTGCCCTTCGCCTTCGATCCGGCTGCCGGGCTGATTCTTTTCGTAGACGAGCCGAAGGCCCTGAAGCGTGAGGAAGGGCTCTACCCGCTCGATTTCGCGGCTCTCGGCGGCTACGCGCCCGGCCAGACCGCCGGTGGCCACGACGCGGGCTTCTTCGCCCAGTTCGCCGCGGATCCGCTCGACCATGGCGTCCACCACTCCCGCGTAGCCGTAGAGCAGTCCGGATTGCAGGGCGGTGGTGGTGGTGCGGCCGATCACCGTCTTGGGTCGCTGGATCTCCACCCGGTGCAACATGGAGGCCCGCTCGAAGAGGGCTTCCATCGACGTGTGGATTCCGGGGAAGATGACGCCCCCGAGGTACTCCCCCTTCCGGGACACGCAGTCGAAGGTGGTCGCGGTTCCGAAATCCACCGCGATCACGGGCCCCGACATCAGCGTGTAGGCGGCCAGCGAGTTCACGATGCGGTCTGCGCCCACCTCGCGGGGATTCTCGTAGCGGATCGGCATTCCAGTCCGGGTGCCCGGGCCCACGACCAGGGGCGGACGCTGGAAGAGTTTCACGCAGACGCGTTCGAAGATCGGCAGCAGCGGGGGTACCACGGAACAGACGATCACGTCGTCGATTTCCTCGGAGCGGCGCTCCGTTTGGGCGAACAGGGCGCCGATGGAAACCCCCAACTCGTCGGAGGTCTGTTCCCTGCGCGTCCCGATCCGCCAGTGCTGCTGCAGCTCTCCCTCACCCCGGCCGGCTCGTTCCGGGTAGTCGAAGAGCCCCAGCGAGACGTTGGTGTTGCCGATGTCGATGGCGAGCAGGCTGCTCATGCTGAATTCCTGCAGAGGGTGACGTCCCCGGCCAGCATTCGCCGGGTTTCACCATCGTCAGCTACCAGTAGCAGCGCCCCCACGTGGTCGATGCCTTTCACCCGGCCCTCGGTCTCCTGCTCGTCGACTGCCAGGACGCTCACGCGCCGCCCCACCATCCGGAAATAAGCCTCGAAACGCGGTCGCAGCCCTTCGAAGCCGCTCTTCTCGCCGACATCGAGGGTCTCCTCGAGGCAGGCGAAGAGGCGTCGTGTGAAGTCGATGCGGTCGATCCCGCGCCCCGCGTGGCTCGCGAGGGAAGTTGCGCGGGAACGGAATTCCGAGGGGAAGCTCTCGCGCTCCACGTTCAGGTTGACTCCGATGCCCAGCACCAGGTGCGACACGCGGGTGGCCTCGGCGCCGAGTTCCACGAGGATCCCCGAGGTTTTGAGACCGTCGAGCAGCACGTCATTGGGCCACTTGATCTCTACCGCCGAGGGGTCGCGCAGCGTTGCGGCCACGGCGTCGGCCACGCCCACGGCGGCGGCCAGGATGAAGGCCGGCGCCGCCTCCAGGCTCACCTCGGGGCGCAGGATGATGGAGGTGTAGAGGTTCGTCCCCGGCGGCGAGAAGAAGCTGCGGCCCAGGCGCCCGCGACCGGCGCTCTGGCCCTCGGCGATGATGGCGGTGCCGTGAGGCGCGCCTTCCCGCGCGAGATCGAGTGCCACGCGGTTCGTGGAGTCCACCTCTTCGAACCAGTGCAGCGTGCGCCCCAGCCAGGTCGTCGTGAGGCCCGGCAGGATCTGCTCGGGATACAGCCGGTCGGGCGTTCCCACCAGCCGGTAGCCCTCGCCGGATCCGGCCTGGATCCGGTAGCCGCGCCCACGCAGTGCTTCGACGTGCTTCCAGATCTGCGCCCGGGAAACGCCGAGTTCACGGGAGAGGGTCTGGCCCGAGCAGGGCTCTTCGCCGGCATTGCGCAGGGCATCCAGAACGCGCGCCGACCCCGCGTTCACTCCGTTCGTCCTCCGGCGCTGAGCCCTCCGATGCAGAGTTCCAGGGCGAGGTCGGCGGCGGGCGCCGAGTGGGTGAGGGCGCCGATGGAGATTCGAGAGACGCCGCTCTCCGCGTAGGCTCGCACGTTGTCGAGGTTCACCCCGCCGCTCATCTCGAGCAGAGCGTGTTCGCGCAGCCGGGGCACGGCTGCGGCAAGGGCTTCCGGTTTCCAGTTGTCCAGCAGCAGGAAGTCGGCGCCCGCCTCGATGGCCCGCATGGCATCTTCCTCGGACTCCACCTCCACCTGCACGCGCAGCTGGGCCGGTGCACCGCTTCGTGCGGCTTTGACCGCCGGCGCCACCCCGCCGGCTGCGGCGATGTGGTTGTCCTTGAGGAGAATACCGTCGTAGAGACCGACCCGGTGGTTCCAGGCGCCGCCGACCGCGCACGCGTACTTGTCGAGGCTCCGCCAGCCTGGCAGCGTCTTGCGGGTATCGACGATGCGGGTCTCCGTCCCCGCCACCGCCTGCACGAACTGGCGGGTCCAACTCGCGACCCCGCTCATGCGCATCAGGAAGTTGAGCATCACGCGTTCTGCGGCGAGCAGGCCGCGCAGCGGCCCGCGAATCCGCGCCAACACGCTCCCCCTGGGGGCGAGGTCACCCTCTGCGAGATCGGGCGCGAACTCCAGCGCCGGTTCCACCGCCTCGAGGACGCGACGGGCCACGGGGAGCCCGCAAACCACGAGTGCTTGACGGGCCTCCAGCTGGGCTTCGCCCAAGGCGTCCTCGGGGACCACGAGCGCAGTCGTGATGTCTCCCGAGCCGAGATCTTCCCGAATCGCGAGGGACACCAAGGAGTGCCAGGTGTGGGGGGAGGGCAACTCCACCGAGCCGCTCATGGATCCGAGAGTACGCCATTCGCGCAAGCGGTGCCCCGGCGGGGGCTGCAGGACAGGCGGGTCCGCGCGCTCAGTTCCGCTGCTCGAGCTTACGGATCTCTTCCAGGATCAGCGTCTCGGCGAGCTTCGGGACCGTTTCCCAGGCGATCGTTTCCACACGTTCCACGGCCTGCGCGACGATCTGCTTGCTGAGATCCCCGAAGGCCTCCCAGGCGATCCGCTCCAAGCTCTGGTGCAGTTCCTCGCGCAGCGTGGGGATCACGCGCTCCACCAGTCGCTCGAGCTGATCGGCAGGCATCGCGAACTCGGCCCGCGCCGTCGACGGATTCGGGACGGGCGCCGGCAGGCGCTCCACCTCCGCTTGGGCCTGTGGCTCCCCGAGTACGTCCGCATCGTCGAGCCCGTGCATTTCCTCGTCGAGCACCGCGTCATCGAGCAGTTCCGCGAAGAGATCGGGGCCCTGATCGTCGTCCTCCAGGAGTTCGGATTCGAGGAGCACGCTGTCGGCATCCTCCTCTCGCAGCGCATCGCTGGCTTCCGCGGCCGCGAGCAGCGCTGTCTCTGGCTCCTCGGGCAGCAGCGGGAGGTCGAGATCGTCGCCTCCGAAGCGGAATACCTCCGACGGATGATCGAGGGAAGAGGGGGCCTCCGCGTGGCCTCCGCGCGACGACGCTGCGGCGTCCAGCAATGCGTGAACGCGTTCGACCAGTGTCTGGGCCTCGAAGGGCTTGGTGAGGTGTCCGCTGGCGCCGACCCGTTCCGCGTGCTCCCCATCGAAGTCCTCGGTGGTGCCGGCCAACAGCAGCACCGGAACGTCGCACAGGGCCGGGTCATCCCGAATGGCGGCGCAGACCTCGTAACCGCTCCGGCCTGGCATCACCACGTCGGCGAGGATCACATCGGGCCGCAGCGAGCGGGCGGTTTCGACCGCGTCGTCGCCGTTGTCCACGGCGACCACTTCCAGATCGTCGTTCGCGAAGCTGATCTTCACCACCTTCTGGATGGTGACGCTGTCGTCGGCGAGCAACAGGGTCCTGGTCATGCTTCTCTCCCCGTGGGTCAAGTCGCCCCGCTGGCGGCAGGAACGGAACCGGGTCCGCCGCTGGTTGGAAGTGAAAGCCTTTTTCGGCCTCTGCGCCAGCGCGAGGGCCGCGTCTCTCCCGGCTTATCCTGCGGAGAGTTCCTTGAGCTTCAGCCGAAGCCGCTGCACGGATTTGGTGTGGATCTGGCATACCCGGGATTCCGTGATACCCAGGATGCCTCCGATCTGCTTCATATTGAGATCTTCGTAGTAGTAGAGCGAGATGACCAGGCGCTCCTTCTCGGGCAACGAGGCGATGGTCTCGGCGACCACCTCCTTCATTTCGATGGTCTTGACGCTCGCAAAGGGGTTCTCGGAGTTCACGTCCTCCACGATGTCCGCGAAGGTCCCCGCCTGGTCGCCGTCGGAGTTGGTGCCTCGGATCTCCTCGAGGTTGACGAGGGAGGTACCGCGCACCTGGTTCATCAACTCGTGGAATTTCTCGATCTGCAGGCCCAGGGAATCGGCCACCTCATCGTCGTTGGCGGCGCGTCCGAGGCGCTGCTCGACTTCGCTGTAGGCGCGTTCCAGCCGGCGGCTCTTCTGGCGCACACTGCGGGGTACCCAATCGAGGGAGCGGAGCTGGTCGAGGATCGCCCCCTTGATTCGAAATTCCGCGTAGGTCTTGAACTTGCAATTCTTGTCCGGGTCGTACTTCTCGATGGCGTCCATCAAGCCGATGACGCCGGTGTTGTGCAAGTCGTCGAGATCGATATGCGAGGGCAGGCGCACGGCGATGCGATTCACGATGTAGCGGATGAGCGGGGTATGCTCGAGGACGATCTCCTCGCGGGCCGAGGGCGAGAGTCCTTCGAAACCCTGCTTGGAGTCCTGCGAAAGCGCTTCCATGTAATCTGTTCTCCTTGAAGGCGTGGTGCCGCGCCGGGCCATGCCCCTCGCGTGCTCGTCGGCGGCGTTCCTAAGCAGGGTTCGTGCCAAGGCGAGGATGCGACGCAGGAGGTCCGGATGGGGCGCTGCGCGGAGTTCCGTCGCGGATCCGAAGAACTATATAAGTAGCTGAAATATCTATCGTTTTTAGATATTCTGGCCGCGCCTTCGAGCCTGAGGCTGCGACTGCGGGGGCTGGGCGGTCGCGGGACGGGCGGCCACGGTGTCCGAAAGGGGACGCCTGACTGACGGTCTTCCGACGCTCATTGGCCGAGAAATTGACGCTCCTGCCGCGTGTCTGCGGGGCGCTGACGCGCCGTGGTGGCAGTTTGCGCGACGCCGTTCGCCACGGGTGCGCATGCTGCGCGCAGCTTCAAGCCGGCTCGGACAGGCCCTTCTTCTTGATCTTCTCGATCTTCTCGAACAGCGTAGTGCGGTTGAGCCCGAGGAGTTTCGCGGCCCGGTTCTTGTTGCCCTGGGTGTGTTCCAGCGCCTGAGTGATCAGGTCCCTCTCCAGCTGCTCGACCTCCGCGCGCAGTGACAGCCCTTCGGAGGGCAGGCGCATGCTGGAGGGGCGGGGCGTCTGGCTGCGGAAGGGGCTCGCAGGCAGGTCGGAGGCCTCGATGCGGCCCTTGCCCCCGAGCACCGTGAGCCGCTCGATCAAGTTCTCGAGCTCGCGGATATTGCCCGGCCAGTCGTAGCCGCAGAGAACCTCGAGGGCTTCGTCCGACATCGGCCCCAGCTCGCTTCCGCGTTCGTGCGCGAGCACGGCCAGGAAGTGTTCCACGAGCTGCGGGATGTCCTCGCGACGTTCGCGAAGTGCAGGGACCTGGATCGGGACCACGTTCAGCCGGTAGAAGAGATCTGCGCGGAAGCGCCCCTCCTCCATCGCCTTCTCGAGATCCTGGTTGGTGGCGGCGATGACTCTCGCGTCGACAGAGATCGTTTCCGAGGAGCCGACGGGCTCGAAACTGCGGTCCTGGAGCACCCGGAGCAGCTTGACCTGCAGGTTGGGGCTCATGTCACCGATCTCGTCCAGGAAGATCGTACCGCTATGGGCCGCGCTGAAGCGCCCCTCCCGGTGGCTCATCGCGCTCGTGAAGGCGCCCTTCACGTGGCCGAAGAGCTCCGATTCGAGCAGCTCCTCGGGAATGGCCCCGCAGTTGACGGTGACCAGGGGCCGCTCGGCGCGCTCGCTGTTGAAATGGATGGCTCGTGCCACCAGCTCCTTGCCCGTTCCGCTCTCGCCGGTGATGAGCGCGGTGCTGTCGGTGGCAGCCACCCGCATCACCAAGGCGAGCAGTTCGCGCAGCGGGGCGCTGGTACCCACGACGCTGTCGAAGCGGTAGCGGAAGCGAAGCTCGCCCTGGAGGTTGCGGTTCTCGGCCTTGAGCCGGCCGTGCTCGATGGCCTGCTCGACGAGGCTGCGGATCACGTCGAGGCTCTTCTGCTCGAAGGGCTTCTCGAGATACCAGAAGGCGCCGGCGCGCAGGGCTTCCACGGAACTTTCCGGGCTCCCGAAGCCCGTCACGATGATGCAGGGGAGGTCGGGGCGAAGGCCGTGTATCTCGGCCACGAGCTGCAGCCCGTCGACTCCCGGCATCTGCATGTCCGTTACAACCAGGTCGAAGTGGCTCTGTGCGACCATGGCAAGGGCTTCGCCCGCATCGGCCGCCTGGCTGACGTCGTGACCGACCCGTGCCAGGATGCGCTGGAGCGAACTCCGGTAGAACTTCTCGTCGTCGACGACGAGAATGCTGGATTTGCGCAAGTGGGCGTCTCCGCCGTGCGGAGGGGGAACCCGAGTGTAGGAAGCCGCGGTGGGCGCTTCAAGCTCCGGAATCAAGGGCGGTCGGAACCGCACCGATACGGGGGTCATGGCGACCCCGGGAGGCCGACAGCAGCGTCTCGCGGTGGAGAGGCCACTGCCTGCGGGCGGTCGCGTTTTGCTGGTCGGCCAGAATCCGCTGCTACTGCACGCGTTACAGCGGATCCTCGAAGCGGACGGGCACGAGACGCTCCTCTGCGAGATGAGGCGGGAAGCCTGCGCGGAACTCGGGCGCGCGAACCTCGATGTGGCGGTGCTCGATCTCGATCTCGGTCTCGACTTGCTCGAGACCGTGAAGCGGGAGCGCCCGGACGTCGAAATCGTGGCGATCACTGGCAGCGCGAGCATCGAGGGCGCCGTCCAGTGCATGCGCCTGGGCGCTTTCGACTATCTCGCGCAGCCCTTGGTGGATCCGCAGCGGGTGCGCAACTGCGTGCGAAGCGCGCTCGCGCAACGGCGCCGTTTTGGCCATACCCCGGGGCTGGGGGAGGCGCTCGAGCCCGCAGAACCTCGCTTCGGGCTGGTCGGGCGCTCCACGGGAATGCTGCGCGTGCTGCGCACCGTCCAGGCCCTGGGTGACAACGAGAGCCACGTATTGCTGCAGGGGGAGAGCGGGACCGGCAAGGAGATAGTCGCCAAGGCGATCCACGCCTCGAGTCGCCGCCGGAGCGCGAGTTTCGCGCCCGTGGACTGCGCTGCGCTGCCCGAGGGCATCGTGGAGAGCGAACTCTTTGGCCACGAGCGCGGCGCCTTCACGGGCGCCCTGGGAGCGCCGGGGCTGCTGCGAGCCGCCCACGGCGGCTCGCTCTTCCTCGACGAGATTGGGGAGATGCCGCTGCGCATCCAGGCCAAGCTGCTGCGCGCGCTGCAGGAGAAACGCATCCGGCCGGTGGGCGCGGCGCGCAGCCAAGCCGTCGACGTGCGGGTCATCGCGGCCACCCATCGCGACCTGAAAGCGATGGTGGCCGAAGGCAGCTTCCGGGCCGACCTCTTCTATCGTCTCGACGTGGTCCGCATCGAGATCCCCCCGCTGCGTGAACGGCCCGAGGACATCCCGCTGCTCGTACAGCACTTTCTCGCCAAGCACGCGCGTCGGGGAGCCAGGATGCGGGGAATCGAAAGCGCCGCTCTGCAGACCCTGATGGAGGCAGACTGGCCGGGAAACGTGCGCGAACTCGAGAACGTAGTCGAATCCTCCCTGGCGCTTGCGCACGGCGCGCAGCTTCGGGTCGCAGACTTGCCTCGCGCGCGCCGGCTGCGCGCGCTTCCGACGGCGCCTACGGAGATCCCGCTCTCCCTGGCCGCCTACGAGCGCTGTGCGCTGGAGCGCGCACTGGTGGAAGCGGGAGGGGACGCCTCCGAAGCGGCCCAAAGGCTGGGCGTCGCGCGCAGTACCCTTTATCGCAAGCTCTCGCGCCACGGACTCCACCCGAGCGGAACACGCTCGGAGGGCGCGGGCGGGCCCGGCTCCGGGTGATCCTTTTCTCCCGCTGAGTTACCTTCTTCTCCCCCCTCCCAAGGATCAGAGCCACGCTGTGGCCGAGGGGCGTAGAGGCATGAGCGGATCCAGCGAGCACGCCGCGGTTGCGCGGGTTCTCCTCGCGAGCCCCGGCACGCAGGGCGGCATTCCGGACTGCGGCCGGGCGCTTCAAGGCCACGGCCTGGCGCTGAGCCTGGAGGTAGTGCGCGACGCGCCGGCCTGTGCACGGGCGCTGGCCGCGGGGGACTCACAGCTGCTGGTCCTCGATGCGGGCTGCGCGAGCGACGAGGCCGGGGAGATGCTCGGTCTCGCACAGGAGGCAGGTTTAGCGGTGGTGGTGGCAGCGCTGGGTTCGGGGCCGCTTGAGCTCGCCTACTGGGGGTCCCAGCCGGTGGCGGCCTGCGCGTCCACCGGGGCCGAACTCGCGGCTGCGGTGCGCGACCTGCTCGACTCCGGCGGCGCCGCGGAAATACCGGGCTCCGTGCTTCCCTCGACTGCGATCCTGCGCGGGCTCAACGTCGCGCTGCTGGCCATCGATGCGGCCGGGCGCATCTCCCATTGCAACGAGCCGGCGGCGAGAATTCTCGGGACGCGCGCGGAGGCGCTGCAGGGCCTCCCCCTCGCGAGCTGCCTGGGCTCGCCGGTTCCCGAGGCGCACCCCGTGGCGCAGAGCCTCAGTCGGGGCGACAGCTTCGAGGGCTACGAGACCACGCTGTTGCGCGCCGACGGCCGGAACATCGCGGTGGGACTCTCCTGTGCGCCGATCCCGGGGCCGGGTGGCGATCGTGCCGGCGTGGTCGCGGTCTTCAACGAGCTGCGCGAGGCCCGGCGCATGCGAGGAGACGTGTTGCAACGCGAGAAGATGGCCTCCATCGGCCAACTCGCCGCCGGCGTCGCGCACGAGATCAACAACCCCATGGGTTTCATCCACGCGAACCTCGCGCAGACCGCCGAGTACGCGTCGGAACTGCGCCAGATCTGGAGCCGGGTAGAGGCTCTCCAGAAGGTCGCGCTGGCGGGCGACCCCGTGCAGTCGCGCGTAGCCGCCCAGGAGTTGGCCGCGGCGGCCGAGGAGGTGGACGTCTCCTTCGTGCTCGGCGATCTCGCCAAGGCGATCCGCGAGTCCCAGGAGGGCTCCGAGCGCATCCGCCACATCGTCCAGGATCTGCGGGACTTCTCCCACCCCGACTCGAGCGAGCGCGAGGCGGCGGATGTCAACCAGTGCCTCGATTCCACGGCGAACATCGTGTGGCCCATGATGAAACACCTGGTGGTACTGCAGAAGAACTACGCGGATTTGCCGCCCGTGCCCGCCTATCCCATGCAGATCAAGCAGGTGCTGATGAACCTGCTGGTGAACGCCTACCAGGCCATCGAGCAGCGGGTGGGCCGGAGCGGGGAGATGGGGACCATCGAAGTCGAGACCCGCGTCGCTCCCGAGGGCGTGGAGATCCGCGTCTCGGATGACGGTGTCGGGATCTCCGAGGAGCACCTCCAGCGCATCTTCGATCCATTCTTCACCACCAAGAGGGTCGGTAGCGGCATGGGGCTCGGGCTTTCGACCTCCTTCAAGATCGTGGAGCGGCACGGTGGAACCCTCAGCGTCGAGAGCGAGGAGAACGTGGGCACCACCATGCGTCTCTTTCTGCCCACCGGGCCCGCAGCGCCCGGATGAGCGCCGACTCTCCGCTGGTGCTGATCGTCGACGACGAGCCCCGCATCCTCTCCGCCCTGCGCCGCAGCCTGCGCCGCGAGCCATACGAGGTGATTACCGTGGAGTCCTTCCGGGAGGCCTATCACGTGCTGGAAAGCCAGCCGGTGACGCTGCTCCTGTCGGACTACAAGATGCCCGGCATGACGGGCCTGCACTTTCTCGCGGAGGTCGCGCGGCGCCATCCCGCCGTGGTGAGGCTTCTGATCACCGGCTGGATGGAGTCGATCCCTCAGCAGGAGATCGATCCGGTGGGCGTGTGGGCGGTGATCGACAAACCCTGGGACGACGCCGAACTCAAGGACACCCTGCGCGGCGCGCTGAAGGCAGGACCGCCCGTCCCGGCCTGAACGCGAATGCGCTCCGCCCCTCAGCCTTCGAGGCGGCTCAGGTACTCGAGATCCTGGTTCTGGGTGTTCTTGGCGCCGATGGTGCGAACCTGGTAGCCGCCGCTCTCGCGCCGCGTGTAGTAGATGCGGCCCTTGCCCGCGTAGCCCAGCTCGAAGATCGAGAGATGCGGGGGGAGCCCGCCCACCTTGCGTCGCACCGTGGCTGTCTCCGAATCCTCGGAGAGCCGCTTCAAGGCCTCCTCGGCCCGCAGCTTCATGGCCTCGTCGCGCAGTCCTACCAGGTCCGAGATGGCGCGGTCGTCGAAATCGAGGGTCTTGTACAGGGTTCGCATGCGCTTGGCGAGCCGCTCGGCCTCTCGTGAGCGGCTGGAGGCCTTGGGCTCCTTGCGGGCCGTGTTCTTGAGGCGGTCCTGGAGCTCCACGATCTCGCCCTCCTTCTGGCCGACGTCCTCAAGCGTTTCCTCCAGCAGCTCCTCGAGGGCCTGGCTCTCCTGTTGCAGGGTGCTGGCCCGGTCCTCCGCCCCGGCGCGCAGCTGTGCTTCCCGCTCCGCGAGTTTTCGCAGCTGGCCGCGCAGCTGCTCGCGCTCCGTTTCGAGTTGTTCGATCTCCTCGGATTGGGCGCGTTCGGCGGGCTCCAGGGTCTCCAGGTGGTCGCGCACGGAGGCCAGTTCGCGTTCGATGGAGCGAGCGCGTCCGGCGGCTCGCTCGCGCGCCCGCTGCGCGGCCTGCAGCCTCCGCTGCTCGCGCCGGGCCACCGTCCGGTTCTGGTAGAAGAGGCCGGAGAAGAGCATCACCGCGTAGCTCGCGAGGATCGCGGCGGAGAGCAGCGAACCGTGGGGGACCGACACCGTCAGCGCGAAGTCCGCGGGCAGCAGGCGGATCGCCTCCCGCATGGCGGCGTCGATCTCGCGGGGCTGCGGGGCAGGGGCAACGCCGCTGATCCCGACGTAGAGGGGGGTGCGCCCGTCCTTGCCGAGAACCGTCACGTCGACTTCGACGCCGCCGACGCGCACCCAGGGCGAGTTGCGGATCAGCGCGTCGACGCGGTCGCGAATCTGGACCGTGATGGGGCCGTTGGTGGGGCTGACGCGAACTGCATCGTGAACCGCGTCTCGGAAATAGGCCTCGAGCAGCGTCTCGGTGGCGTCGACCGTCACGATGTAGAGGAAGAGGAAACCGACGATCGCGAGGTAGAGGATCCGAAAGGACGCAAGACGATCGATCGGGGTAGGCCGCTCGTCGAAGCTCTCGTCCTCCCCCGGCTCTTCGTAGCCCGCGGTCGCTTCTACCATCGCGGCGAAGAATAGCGCTGA
The DNA here is from genome assembly GCA_013215615.1 of Myxococcales bacterium. Classification (GTDB taxonomy): domain Bacteria; phylum Myxococcota_A; class UBA9160; order UBA9160; family SMWR01; genus JABSQX01. Next base: position 29,998 of record JABSQX010000012.1, read on the forward strand.
AGGGCACCGCTTGCGGGCCCCGGCGGCTCGGGCGAAGTCTGCGCTACCGTGCGCCGCCGTGCGGGTGGTGGACCTCGATCGCGACATGCGTGACGTGATCCCGACGGGAGCGGGACGCGACAGCGAGTTCCTCTTCCAGCGCATGACCGAGCGGACCCTGGCATTGGCCGGGGCTGCTCCAGGGCGGCGGCTGTTGGACGTGGCCAGTGGCTTCGGACAGGACGCGCGCGCGCTGGCCGCCCAGGACGCGCTGGTCGTCGCCGCCGAGCCCTCCGCGCGCATGTCCGCGTTGGCGCGTGGACTGGATGTCGAGCAGGCGGAGCTGCGCGTGCTGCACTTGCGCAGCTGGGCGGACGCTTTGCCCTTTGCCGCGGGGAGCTTCGACGCGGTGATCTGCAAGGGGGCGCTCGATCACTTCGATGCGCCGGAAGACGCCATCCGTGAGATGGCCCGGGTGACCCGGCCGCGGGGACGGGTGGTACTCGCCATTGCGAACTTCGACTCGGCGGCCTGTCGCCTCGCCCACGCCGGGGACGTTCTTCGCGAGACGCTGCTGGGGCGCGTGCTGCCCCGTGGACGCCGGCACTACGACGTGCCGCACGATCACTTCACGCGCTACGAGCTGCCCCTGATGCGAGAGCAGGCCGGTGCCCACCTGCACCTGGAGGTCACCGAGGGCATCAGCCTGGCGTGGGGGCTGCGCGCCTGGGCGCGTCTGGTGGAACGGCTTCCTGCCCCGGTCGCTCAGGGAGTGCTGGTCGGGCTGGATGCACTGGCCCGGAAACTGCCGGGTCTGGCCGACGTGGTGCTCATCGCGGGGCGCCCGCGCCGCTCGTCGAGCAACTCGGCGTAGATCTCCGCAGTGCGTGCGGCCACGCGAGGCCAGCCGTAAGCGGCTTCCACGCCGCGCCGCCCGGCGTCCCCCAGCGCCCGGCGCCGATCGGGATCTTCGAGCAGTTCGCAGATCGCGCGGGCCAGCGCAGCGGGATCATCGCAGGGAGACAGCAAGCCTCCCCCCGCGGTCGCCAGCACCTCGGGCAGCGCGCCGCCCGCGCAGGCCACCACCGGCGTTCCACAGGCCATGGCTTCCACCGCGGGCAGCCCGAAGCCCTCGTAGCGCGAGGGCACCACTACGAGGGCGGCCCGGCGGTAGAGTCCGATCAGTTCCTCGACGCGGACGCGCCCCACGATCTGCAGGCGATCCGCGCAGCCCAGGGCTCGGGCATGGTGGAGCGCCGCGTTGTCGGGATGATCGTCGTCCACCAGCGTGAGGCGCACGCTCGGGGGCAGCTGGGGCAGCGCCTCCACGAGCGTCTTGATTCCCTTGTTGGGGTCCGAGGCACGCCCCACGCAGAGGATCTCGTCCGGCGAGCGCGGACGTTCCGGATCCGGGTGGAACAGATCGGTGTCGACCCCGTTGGCCACCATCTCGATGCGCTGCCTGGGGACCCCGAAGTCCCGGTGAATGTGGCGGGCGCTCACCGAGGAGGAGGTGAAGAGGCGCTCTGCCCGGCGCGCCATGAAGGCCTGCATGCCGATGGGGTAGAAGGTCATGGTCCCCAGCGCGTCCCGAAAGCTCTCGTCCCGCAGGAAGGAGGCGCGCCGATCCACGCTGAGCGGGTGGTGGATGGTGGTGACCAACGGAAGGGAGAGCGCGCGCAACCCCAGGAGCCCCCAGCCCAGGCACTGCACGTCGTGCACGATGTCCCAGCGATCGCCCGCGCGCAGCTGCGCGGCCATTCTCCGGAGGGCCCTCACGCTGAACGCGAAGGGCTCCGGGAGGAAGCCCCACCAGCTGGCGGCGAGTTCGTAGAAGTTGAGGGGGGCCAGCGCCCGCAGGGGCGAGGGCTGCGGGAGCATGGCGGCCCGGTCCTGGGCGAACCAGCCGCCCCAGAACTGCTGGTTGGGCAGTTTCTGCACCGAGTTCGCGAAGGGCATGGGGTCGGGGTAGGGGGGGCCCACGAAGACGTCGACGCGGTGTCCGAGCTTCGCGAGTTCGCGCGCCAGGAACCACAGGTAGACGCCCTGTCCCCCGGAGCGCATGTTGCCCCGGTAGGCGACGAAACAGATGCGTAGGGGGCGGGACGCGCTCACGCCCGGGGATCCGTCTTGGGCTTCTCGGCGTAGAGGATCAGGCTCTTGGGGCACACGTAGTTGAGGATGTGTTCGATCCAGCGCGCGAAGGGCGAGGCGGTGGCCTGGATGAGCATCTGTCGGTAGCCGCGCACCCAGGCGCTCTCGTCCGCGCGCGGCAGGCCGGCGACGGAGCGCAGCACCCAGTAGGGGGTGTGGAGCGCGTGCGCGAAGCCCACCCCCAGCGTGGCGAGGCCCGCCTGCGCGAGGCCTTCGGCGAGCTGACGGGGCCGGAAGATGCGGATGTGTCCTCCCGGCGATTCGAAGTAGTCGTCCCCGCTGCGCAGGTAGAGGTGCTCGCTGGTGGCGGTGGGGATGGTCACCGCGAGCTTGCCTCCGGGGCGCAACACGCGCGCCAGTTCCCGTGCAGCGGCCCGGTAGTCGTGGACGTGCTCCATCACCTCGGAACAGATCACCTTGTGGAAGCTCGCATCGCGAAAGGGCAGCGCGAAGGTGTCGCCATGGATCATGGCGCCCAGCGACTGCTGCTCGCGGGCCTGCTCCCGGAGCCCGCCCGCGGCGGCGGAGAGCGATTTCCAGTCGAGGTCGAGGCCCACCACGTGGGCGCCGCGCGCGAGGGCGCCGAAGCAGTGGCGGCCCTCTCCACAGCCGGCGTCGAGCAGACGCTCGCCGGCCGAGACCTCAAGCCGCTCGAGATCGACCGTGAGAAGCACGCAGGACATCCTCGAAGACGTCGATCAGGCCTGCCGCGGCGTCGCGCCACTGGAAGACCTGTTGGATCCGCCTCCGCGCCGCGCGGCCCATGCGCTCGCTCTGCACCGGGTCGGAGAGCAGCTGCTGGATCGCATCCGCCATGGCCCGGGGGTTGCGCGGCGGCACCAGCAGGCCGGCGCGGCCGTCGCTCCCCACCACCTCGGGGAGTGCGCCGGCCGCGTTGGCGATCACGGGCAGGCCGCAGGCCATGGCTTCGCTGGCGGGGAAGCCGAAGCCCTCGAAGAAGGAGGGTACCACCGCCGCGCGGGCGGTGGAGTACGCGCGCACCAACTCCGTGCGCGTCAGCATCTCGCGCTGCAGGGTCACGCGATCCTGAATGCCCAGCCGGCGAATCGTGCGTATCACCAGTCCGTCATCCGGAATGCGGCCGTCCACGATCTTGAGCCGGATGCCGGGCGGCAGCAGCGCCAAGGCCTCGAGCAACGTCGGCAGCCCCTTCTTACGGTCCTCGGTGCGGCCAACGAAGAGCAGATCGCAGTCGCGGGGTGTGTCGGGAACGGGTTTGAAGACGTCGCTGTCCGTTCCGTTGTAGACCACGGGCACGTGCTTTTCGGGAATCCCGAAATAGCGCTGGATCTCTGTCCGGGACGCTTCGCTGACCGTCACGATTCGGTCGAGCCGGGGCGCCACCTGTTCTTGCATGAACAAGGGGAAGTAGAGGGTGCGCTTGATCTTCTTGCGCAGGCTCGGGTCGATCGCGTAGTCGGCTTCGCGGTCGATGTGCAGGGGATGATGGATCACCGAGACCACCGGTGTGCCGGCGGCGCGAATGCCCAGCAAGCCCCAGGACAGGCACTGGTTGTCGAAGACGATGTCGAAGTGATGACGGGCCTGGAGGCGCTTCCAGCGCATCAGCAGGCGCAGACCGAAACTCTGCATCTCGGGGAAGACCCCGAAACGCGAGACGCCCAGTTCCCAGAGCGTCAGCGGGGAGAGCAGTTCGAGGGGTTCCTCGCGCCGCGCCCACTCGGGGTGCTCGACGCCGAAGACGTTTGCGTTGGGAATCTCGTGCAGCGGAATGCCCGCTTCCAGTTCGGGGAGGGGCGGGCCCGCGATGACGTGCACGTCGTGTCCCGCGCGCCGCCACTCCTGGGCCAGGTAGGCGGTGTAGATGCCCTGACCGCCGCAGAACATGTTGCCGCGATAGCTGAGTAGCGCGATGCGCATCAGGCGGGATGCTCATCGCCCGGGGGATGGGTGTCCCCGGGCTCGGCCTCCTCGTAGGGCTCGACCTGGATGGTGGCGATCGTGTAGCCCACCCAGAAGGTGAGGCCGAGTACGAAAGCCACGCCGATTGCCACCGGAATCGCCAACGCCCAGTAGCTCTGCTGCAGCAGTCCGAGCAGGAAGATCGCGCCCACGACGACTACGGCGACGCAGATCAACCCGCCCTGGGCGCGCGATGAGTCCTTCATGCTTGCTCCGTTTCGACGGCCCCGGGGATATGAGGCGCCGTGGACACTCGGGCGACGACTCGCCCGCGGCCACTGCGTGAGGAAAGCCCCCCATCGCGGGCCGTTGGGCGGTGGAGGATGAGGCCGGCCCCCGGTCCTGTCAACTCACCGCTTCGATCGCCTACCCTGAGCGCGTGCGGGTGATCGGCCTGATGTCCGGAACCTCCGCGGATGCCGTGGATGCCGCCCTGGTGGAGTGGCCGGACGGGCCCGGGGTTCGGCCCCATCGACTGCTCGCCTACGTCGAGTTGCCGCTCTCGCGGGAGTTGCGCGAGCGCATCCATGGCCTGGGGACGGGGGAAGCGGGCCCGCCGGATCCGCTGCGAGAGCTCGTGAGCCTCGACGTCGAACTCGCCGATTGCTTCGCACAGGCCGCCGCCCGGGTCGCCGCCGAGGCCGGGCTCGATCTACGCGACGTGGATGCCGTCGCCTCCCACGGCCAGACGCTCGCCCACCACCCGGAGGTGGGGGGCAGTCTGCAGGTGGGGGACCCCTCGCGGATCGCGGAGCGCACCGGCTGCCTCACCGTGGCGGACTTCCGCGCGCGCGATCTCGCCCTGGGAGGCGAAGGGGCGCCGCTCGCGCCCTTCTTCCACCACGCGCTCTTCACCCACCCCGAGCAGGCGCGGGTCGTCCTCAACCTGGGTGGCATTGCGAACCTCACCTGGCTGCCCCCTGCCGCCCAGCCCGAACAGGTGGTGGCCTTCGACGTAGGTCCCGCGAACGCCCTGATCGACGCTGTGGTGGCGCTCGCCAGCGGCGGACGCGAAGACATGGACCGGGACGGCGCGCGCGCCGGGCGCGGCCAGGCCGACGCCACGTTGCTCGCACAGCTGATGGAGGACGACTTCCTGGCCCGGCCGCCCCCCAAGTCGACCGGTCGAGAGCGTTACGGCAGGCGGCAGGCCGAGCGCCTGCACGCCGCGTGGCAGGAGCAGGGGGGGAACGAGGACGACCTGCTGGCCACGCTGGTCGCCTTCACGGCGGCGGCGGTCGCCCACGCGATCCGCGTCCACCTGCCCGCGGCGCCTCCCGATCTGTGTCTCCTGGTGGGCGGGGGTGGGGCGCGCAACCCTGCACTGCTGGCCGCGCTGGTGGCCGCGCTGGACGGCGCGCAGGTCGAGCGCTTCGATACCGCGGGGGTGCCCGCGGACGCCGCCGAAGCAATGGCGTTTTCGCTGATGGGCCGCAATGCGCTGCTGGGCCTGCCCAACCACCTCCCGCAGTGCACGGGCGCGCGCCGTGCCGGCGTGCTGGGCGAGTTCGTGCCCGGGGGCCCCGGTCAAGGGTTCGTGGGCCGCGCAGGGCTTCGCGGCGGCTAGCTCGTCGCCCCCGTCGAGCCGTGATCGCAGCGCCAGGTTCCGCGTCCGGGCGAGAATTGCGGGCTAGAGCTTCAGCCGCAGGCCGTCGTCGGCGGTCTCGATCTCGCAGCGGCCGCGTCGATGTGCCATCTCGGCCCCGAGGTGGGTGAGCAGCACACGCCCGCAATCGAAGCCGTGGACGTGTTCGAGGAGCAACTCGTAATTCAGGTGGTACTCGAAGCCCGGTAGTGCGTACGTGCACTCGGAGACGAAGAGGTCGGCGCCAGCGACCCGCGCGGGAAGCGCGTCGAACCACCCGGTGTCCCCCGAGTACACGACGCGTCGCGAGCCCAGCTCGAGGCTCAGGCCGTGGGGCACGGACTCCGGCGAGTGATGGGTCTCGAAGGGCATGGCGCGCACCGGTCCGAGTTCGAGCGCTTGCTCGGCCCGGAACTCCTCGAAGCTGAGGGAAAAGCTCCAATCCCGATCTTCGAGCGAAAAGCCCATGGCCTCGGAGAGACCCCGCACCCGCGCTTCAACCCCAGGCGGTCCCGCGATGCGCAGAGGCGTACGCCGGCGGTCCTCGTAGAGCGCCGCCAACAGCAGCGACGGAACGCCTCCGAAGTGGTCGCCGTGGAAGTGCGACAGCAAGATGGTATCGATCTCGTCGCGTTCGATCTCGAGCGCCTGCAGGCCGGAGAGCGTGGTGGCCCCGCAGTCGAGCAGGATGCCGCCCGAGGGCGCGCGCACGAAGATCGCGGACTGGCGCCGGCCGCCGGCTCCGAAGGCGTCGCTGGTTCCGATGAAGACGATCTCGCTCACTTGGCTCCGTCTTCTCGCGGGTCTTCCCGGGGCTGCTGGTTGGAGCCGATGGAGTGGAAGCGCCCTCCGGCGAACACCCCATCCGAGGCCTGCACGTCATCCGGTACGCGCTCCCCGTCCCATACCACCGCTCGCTTCAGACTAGCTTCCGGCGCCAAGTGCGCGCCAGCGCCGACGACCACTTCGCCTTCGCGCGCGGCGCGCGGTGCGTGGGGGGGATGGAGATGGGCGAGGTAGGAGAGTTCCGGGGGCGTCAGATTGGCGCGCAGGTACTCGTGGAGCGTGCCCACCGGTTCCCAGCGGCAGGGGAGGTCGAGCTCGCCGCAGATGTCTCGTGCGCCGGCCACGAGCAGTGGTGCGATCCAGTCGTCGAGGTGATTGAAACGGTCGCGCTCGGGCATGCTGTCGAAGGCGCGGGGCGAGACGACGTTCACCCAGGTGTAGAGACCGGCGCGCGCTTCGCCCCCGAGGTCCAGGCGCGTCGCGATTCGCCGCACCCGGCCCGCTGCGTCGACGCCGATCGAGCCGAAGTCGCGCATGCGCGGCTCCTCGCGTAGCAGCATCGTGAGCGCGTCTCCGCGTTCCCTGTGGAGCGCCACCAGCGCGCTCAGATCGGCGTCCATCAACATGTCCCCACTGACCAGTACGCAGGGATCGCTTTCGCGCAGGAAGCTCGCCACCCGGGCGATGCCGCCCCCGGTGTCCAGCAGTGTCTGCTCGCGGGAGAAGCGCAGCTCCATGCCGGGGGGACAGTGACGGCGGGCGGTGGCTTCGAGGACCTCCGGGAGGTGGTGGACGTTGATCGCGACCTCGCGCACACCGTGGGCGTGCAGCCAGGCCAGCGTGTAGGCGACCAGGGGCACGCCGCCCACCGGCAGGGCGGGTTTCGGGCGCAGCGCCGTCAGCGGCTGTAGCCGCGCTCCCAGGCCCGCGCCTACGATCATCGCTCGCATGCGCTCTCCGGGAGGGATTCGACGATTTCCGCCAGTGCGGAGAAGCCGGAATCTCGGGATCGCGCGGCACGGGCGGCGCGGCGCAGGCTGCGTACGGTGCTGGGCAGGTGGACGAGGAAGCGCCGATCCTCGCGCTGCTGCGCGGCCTGCAGGAAACGCGCGTGGTCTTTGGCCTTGCGGCTCAGCGTGAGCAGGTCGAAGCGCTCCTGGCAGGTTTCGGCCTCCGGCGCGTCTGGCAAGGTGGGACGCACGCGCTCCAGTTGCTCGCGAACCTCGCTCTCCGAAAGTTCGACGTAGGAATCCCTCAGCAGACATACCAGATCGTATTCCGGAGGAGCCAGGAAGGCGCCCTGGAGATCGATCATGACCAGCCGGAGGGCTCCCGAGGCGTCCTCGCGCACGTGCAGGTTCGCGCTCTGGAAGTCCCGGTGCGCGAGACGAGCGGGTACGCGTCCGACGATTTCGGCGATGTGCGCAAAGGCCTCCCGCACCGCGAGGCACTCGCTGTCACTGGCCGGCGGGTCCCGCTCGGCCAGGCTGAAGCGGCAGAAGAGTTCCGCCTTGTAGCCGAACAGCGCCGCGTCCAGGCGCCGCCGGAATGCCTGCACGCCTCCGGGATCGCGCACCCGCTGCAGCGCCGCGACCAGGTCGCAGGCCTGAGCGTAGACCCCGCGCCTCTGTGCGGCCGTGCTTCCTTTCGCCCAAGTCTGCAACGATCGGGGGCCGACATCCTCGAGCAGTTCGACCCGGCCCGACGCGTCCCCGCCGAGGCGACCGGGCACGGGGAGTCCCTGGCGCTCCAGCAACGCCCGAATGGGTTCCAGCGGCGGCTCCGGGTCGCTCCCGCTGGGACGGCCCCGTGGATCCTCGACGGCCTCGACCCGGGCGATCAGCGTGCGCGCAGCACCGGCAGAGAGGTGGACGCGCGCGAAGCGGCGTGCACCCAGCGCCGCCGGCAGCCACTCGATCTGCCCGGCCTCGCAGCCGAGCGCCTCGCGCACGCAGGCGCGCACCGCCTGCTCGCGCGCCTCCGGGGCCTGCAGATCGCTGGGCTCCACCGCTCAACCGAAGAAGAGGTGGCAGGCGGCGGTGGCGCCCACGGCGCCCGCGACGTCCCCCGCCAGGCAGGCAGGCAGGGCGTGGCGCAGGTCGCGGACCCCGGCGGCTCCGCAGTAGACGGTGAGCACGTAGAAGGTGGTCTCCGTGGAGCCCTGCAGCGTGCTCACCAGCATGCCCACGAAGGAGTCCGGCCCGTGGGTCTCGATGATCTCCGCCATCACCCCGAAGGCCCCGGAGCCCGAGAGCGGACGCAGCAGCGCCATCGGCAGCGCTTCGGCGGGGAAGCCCAGCGCGCTGGTCAGGGGATCCAGGCTTCCGACCAGCAGGTCGAGCGCCCCGGAGGCGCGGAACATGCCCACCGCCACCAGGATCGCCACCAGGTAGGGGACGATGCGCACGCCGATCTCCAGGCCCTCCTTGGCGCCCGCCACGGTGGATTCGTAGACCCGCACTCCGCCCGCCACCCCCACCAGCAGCAGCATCGAGACGAGCAGGGGGATCAGCCAGTGGCTCGAGAGCACGCGCAGGGCGTCCATCGCGCCGCCCTCGGCGAGCAGCCGGGCGATCTCGTAGCCCAGGGCCGCGAGCAGGCCCGCGCCGACTCCCAGCACGAGAAAGCGCCGCCAGCCGGTAGCGGCTTCGCGCGGGCCAGGGGGTTCCGCGACCTCGTCGGGGGAGCCCGCGGCTGGCGGCGCCGCGTCGTCGCCGTGCGCGGGCAGCGCGTAGCGGGTGCGGCCGCGCAACAGGTAGTACATGCCCACCGCCGCGGTCGTGGAGCAGATCGTCGCGATCAGCGTGGGGAGCCAGATGGCGGCCGGGGCCGCCGAGCCCGCGGCCGCGCGGATCATCATGGTGCCCGTGGGTGCCATCAGCGTGACCGCCGAGGTGTTGATGGCGAGGAAGAGCACCATGGGGTCGCTGGCGATGCCTGGCCGCGGATTCAGCCGCTCGAGTTCGGTCATGGCCTTGAGGCCGAAGGGGGTGGCGGCGTTGCCGAGCCCCAGCATGTTCGAGGCGATGTTCATCACCATCGCGCCCATGGCGGGATGGCCGGCGGGCACGTCGGGAAAGAGCCGGCGCAGCAGCGGGTGGAGGCCTCGCGCCACGGAGTCGAGCAGCCCACCGTCGCGGGCGACGTTCATCAGGCCCAGGAACAGCATCATGCCGCCCACCAGCCCGATCACGAGCTCGACGGCGTTCTGGGCCTCCTCGAAGATCGCGCTGGAGACGGCCTCCATGCGTCCCGTGAAGCCGGCAAACAGAACCGACACCAGAATCAGGCCCAGCCAGATCCAGTTGAGCACGGCGTCCCCCCGAACGCGTTCGTTTGCCCGTCCACGAGCCCAGGGATAAGCTGGCCACTGGTCCCCCCCGGTTTTCCAGGGGCCCCCGGTGCGCTCCGTGGAGGGGAGAGTGTTGCGTAGAGCGCGCTTCGCCGCTGCTTTTCTCGCGATCCTGGCATCCGTGGAGGGGGTGGCGGCCGCCGACCCGCTGGCGGATCGACTGGATGCGGCGCTGGCTGCCGGTGCGCTGCGGGGCGGGCGCATCGCCGCCCTGGTCGTCGAGCTAAAGAGCGGCGCCGAGCGCTATGCGCGCCGGCCGGATGTGGCCATGGTGCCGGCTTCCAACCTCAAGATCCTCACCGCGCTGGGGGTGCTGTCCGCCTTTGGGCCGACTCACCGTTTCGTGACCGAGGTTCGCAGCGATGCGCCGCCGGATGGCGACGGGCGGGTCGGCACCCTCTACCTCCGGGGGGGTGGGGACCCGGGCCTTACCTCCGAGGACTTCTGGCGCCTGGCCGCCGACCTGCGCCGGGCGGGGCTTCGCGGGGTGGAGGGCGACCTGGTGCTGGACGATTCGGCCTTCGATGCCGAGCGCTGGCATCCGAGCTGGATGGACGTGTCGGCGCGTGCCTATCACGCGCCCGTGGGTGCACTGAACGTCAACTACGGGGCCTTCGCAGTGGTCGTCGAGGCGGGCCGCCATCCCGGCGAGCCCGTGCGCGCGCAGCTGGACCCCGAGGTCCCCTTTCTACGCTTGGTGAACCGGGCGCGCACGGGGCCGGTGCGGGCAGGCCGGAGTCTCTCGCTGGAGCGACGCGACGCGCCCCACGGTGACGAGTTGTTGATCCGCGGGGCGCTGCCAGCAGGCCGCGAGGCCCGCACGCTGCACCGCAGTGTCAGCGATCCCGCCCGTTACGCGGGCGCAGTCCTGCGCATGCAGCTGCGCGCGCTGGGGATCGAGGTCGCCGGCGTCACTCGCCGCGGGTCCGCGGAAGAGGCCCCGAACGCCCTGCTCGCCTACGAGGGCCCGGCGCTCTCCGACAGCGTCCAGCGCTTCCTCAAGTACAGCAACAACAGCATGGGGGAAGCGTTGCTGAAGGCCTTGGGTGCCCGAAGCCAGGCCGGCATCGGTAGCTGGCCGGCGGGCGTGGCGGCCCTCCGCGAGGAACTCGCGACACTGGGCGTCCCCCTCGAGGGGTTGCGAGTGGTCGACGGTTCGGGTCTCTCCTACGAGAACCGCATCTCTCCCCGCCAATTGGTGGCGGCGCTTCGCGTGGGCGCCGAATCCTTCCGCTTCGGGCCGGAGTTTCTTGCCGGCCTGCCCATCGCGGCGCTGGACGGCACGCTCGAGGAGCGCGCGGAGGCAGCGTCGGGACGGGTGCGGGCGAAGACGGGCCTGCTCACGCGCGTGACGGGGCTCTCGGGTTTCGCGGAGCAGGAGGACGGCACGGTGCTGCTCTTCGCGCTGCTGGTCAACGGCTTCCGGGGCTCGGCGGAATCCGTGATGCGGAGCGTGGACGGCTTCGCGGCGGCGCTGCTGGCCTCGGACTCCCGCGCCTCGACGATCGGCGAGTCGGACGCCGGGCCGGCTTCCGGGCTCGGCCCTGGAGGGGGGTGAGGGCTCAGGAAGAGCCGTCCTGCAGCGCCTCCATCACGAGCCCTGCGTAGGATCTGGGCAGGTCGGCCCCGCGCGCCAGCCGGCGGTCGATGGCCGTGGGTCCCCAGTTGTAGGCCGCCAGGGCCGTCTCCAGGCGCCCATAGCGGTCCGTCAACTCCCGCAGGTAGGCGACGCCGATTTGCACGTTGGTCGATGGGTCGAAGAGTGTCTGGGGACCTTCCCAGGGAATCCCGAGCTTCGTGGCCATCCACTCTCCCGTGCTGGGCAGGATCTGCATCAGGCCCAGGGCCTGCTTGGGGGAGATCGCAAAGGCGTCGAAGCGACTCTCCACGTAGATCACGGCGAGCACCAGCGCGTAGTCGAAATCATAGAGGTCGGCTGTTTCCACCACGGTCTCGGCGAGATCGGAGAGTTCGTCGCGGGTGAGACCGGTATTCGACTGCTGGCCGAGCAGCTGCGCGAGCACGGCGTCCACGCGTCCATCGCGCTGCGGGAGCGGCAGTTCGCGGGCTAGACGGGGCTGCTCGCGCGGGGCCTGCTCGACCCGCGGCGCTTCCGGGATCGTCAACGTCTGGCTGGCGGGCAAGGTGCCGGCCAGTGACCCGAGGGCCACTGCGGCGAGTGCCAGCGTCATTCTCTGGGCGAGGCGCGTTTTCACCGCTCAGCTCCCCCCCGTGGGTGAGAGGCCCAGGAGTTGGACGGCCTGCCAGTTGTTCGCCACGGCAACGCCGGTCCAGAGCAGCACCGCGGTGAGGAAGCCGCTCTTGAGCGGTAGCGGGANCCGGCGGGTCATCAGCACGAAGCCCAGGGCGAACACCGTGAGCGCGCTGTCCAGCAAGAGAGCGGGCACCAGCCCGATGCTCTGGAACAGCCAGTCCGCCAGTGGATTGGCCTCGGTGACNTGCCAGCCGCTGACCGGGGCCCGCAGGCACAGGTAGGTGGTCCAGTGGTCGGCTGCCGAGGCCACCAAGGTCAACAGGGCAAGGATTCGCACGCGTCCTCCCAGAGACACCGTCGCTCGGTGTCGCCCCGGAAGACGCAATCGACATGCCGTGGCGGCTGCGGCGCGCGCTCATCGACTGCTAGGCCGCTCGGTTCGCGTACCTGCTTGCCGCCCTAGGAGCGTTTGTGGCAGCGGGTCGCGGTGGCTGGGAGTGGGTAATCGGCTACCCATTCACGCCCCGCTTCGAGCCAATTTACCGNGCGAGGAGGGCAGAATCCCCGCTCGCGCCGCGCGTTCTCAGCCCTTGCGCCGTTTCATTCGTCCCTTGCCCAGCAGCAGCCAGTCTACGGAGACGTTCTCATGCATCGCCAGGGTGAGGAGGAAGTCGGTGTGCGGCGTGGTGCCGTTCTCGTAGCGGTTGATGTTCTGCTGGAATACACCCAGATCCCGGGCGAACTGGCGCTGCGAGCGATCTCCCCGCACCTGCGCGAGTCTTTCGGGAAGCTTGCGCTTCAGGCGTTTGAGAGTGGCAGCGTGCATCGGTTGGAACCTCCTGTGCAGTCGTATTGGATCTCGTTGGCCGAGAGACTCTGGTTGTCGAAACGCTTTCCTGTCGGACTTGGCGGGAGCGGCGTCGCTTCGATCCTGCTTTCCCGAAGTCCGTCATGACTCCGGGTCAGGTTCACGATGATTGCGCGCCGACTGCCCCGGTCGGGGCGCATACTAAGTGCCGTTGCGGTTTCCGGCAAGGGTGTAACGGAAATATCACAGGATGGTGTCGACTGAAGGGTCGAGCATCCCGGTCGCTCTCGTGCGGGTGACCGGGGGCAGCCTGGCGGGTCGCCGGCTCTCGCGTGCACCGGAGGGCGTGCGTCCCAGCGCAGACCGGCTCCGCGAGTCCCTCTTCGCACGCCTGGGCACTTGTGAGGGACTGCGTGTGCTCGACCTCTACGCGGGAGCCGGGACGCTGGGCATCGAGGCACTCTCTCGCGGGGCCCTCGAGGTGGTTTTCGTCGAGCGGTCGGCGCGCAGCCTGGCCGCGCTGCGCGCCAATCTTCGCGCCCTGGAACTGGAGGATCGCTCCCGCGTCATGCGGGGGGAGGTGGGCGCCGTTCAGCGCCGCCTGGGCCGGGCGCTGGAACGCTTCGACCTGATCCTGCTCGACCCCCCCTATGGTCAGGGTGTCGCGGAGCCCGCGCTGCGGGGCCTGGTGGACGCGGGCCTGCTCGCGGACCAAGGCGTGGTGATTCTGGAACGGAGTCGGCATCATCCCGTGGACGACGTCCCGGGCCTCGTCTCCGGGGACGAGCGGCGCTATGGAGATAGCGTGACCTGTTGGTTCCGACGTGCCGAATGCCCGGCCCCCGGGCCGGTCGCGGAGTCGACGCAGAAGGATTCGGAGGCCGAATGACACGAAGGCAAAGAGCGCTGTTTCCGGCGAGCTTCGACCCGTTGACCAACGGTCACCTCGACATCGCGCGGCGAGCGAGCCAGCTCTTCGACGAGGTGATCTTGGCGGTGGCGGTCAACCTGGAGAAGAGTGGTTTCTTCAGCGTGGAAGAGCGCCTGGAGGCGCTGGAATCCGTCGTAAAGGGCGAGGAACGCATGACGGTGACCTCTTTCGAGGGACTCACGGTGGACTTCGCGCGGGAACTCGGGGCGGGCGCGATCATTCGCGGGGTTCGCGCCATGAGCGACTTCGAATACGAGTTCGAAATGGCGCTGATGAACAAGCATCTGAACCCCGAGGTCGAGACGCTCTTCATGATGCCCAGCCAGGAGTACCTCTATGTGAGTTCCTCGCGGCTCAAGGAACTGGCCCGTTTCGGACGCAGCGTCGACGAGTTCGTGCCGCCCCTGATCGCGGCTCAGTTGAAGGAGCGCTTCGGTTCCTGAAGCCGGGTTGGGCAGTCGCCCCGCGCATCCGTTAACCTCATAGATGTGAACGGTTTTTCTCCCGGCTGCAGGTCGCGCTGAGGAGCGGCACAGGCGGAGGCCCGCGGGCTGTCATGAAGCAACGTCGCATTCTGGTCGCGGTGGGCGGTGGCATCGCGGCCTATAAGATCCCCGAACTGGTGCGGGCCTTTCGCCGCGTCGGCCATGAGGTGCGCTGCGTGCTCACCGAGTCGGCCGCGCACTTCGTGAGTCCGCTGTCCCTACAGACCGTCTCCGGGCAGCCCGTGCGCTCGCAACTCTTCGATGCCGTCGAGGAGGGCTCGATCGACCACATCGCGCTGGCCGACTGGGCAGAACTGGTGGTGGTGGCGCCCGCCACCGCGAACTTGATGGCGCGGCTCGCCCACGGTCTCGCGGACGATCTGGTGAGCACGTTGGCCCTGGCGACTCGGGCTCCCCTGCTGCTGGCGCCCGCCATGAACGTCCACATGTGGGAACACCCCGCCACCCAGGCGAATCTCTCACTGCTGCGTGAGCGCGGTGCCCAGCAGGTGGGCCCCGGGACCGGAGATTTGGCCTGCGGGTACGAGGGCGAGGGTCGGATGGCCGAGCCCGCGGAGATCGCTGCGCGCAGCGAGATCCTGCTGGGCCGGCGGGACCTCGCCGGGGTGCGGGTGCTCGTCACCGCAGGGGGCACGCGGGAGCCGGTGGACGCGGTCCGCTTCCTGGGCAACCGGTCGTCGGGCAAGATGGGTTTCGAGGTGGCACGCGAGGTGGTGGTGCGTGGGGGAGAGGCGGTGCTGGTGAGCGCTTCCAGCGCACTGCCCACGCCCGAGGGAACGCGCAGGGTCGACGTGGTGACCGCGCTCGAGATGCGCGAGGCGGTGCTCGAGGAGTTGCCGGACTGCCAGGTGGTCGTGATGGCGGCGGCGGTCGCGGACTTCCGTCCCGCCAGCCCGTCTGCCACGAAGCTGCGCAAGGAGGATCTCCCGGAGGAGGCCGGACTGCGGCTCGATCTGGTCCGCACGCCGGACATCCTGGCCGAGATCTGTCGCGAAAAGACAGGACGCGTGGTGGTGGGCTTCGCGGCGGAAAGCCACGACGTGTTGGCCTCCGCGCAGCGCAAACTCGCGCGCAAGGGCTGCGATCTCATCGTCGCCAATGACATCTCGGAGTCGTCGTCGGGTTTCGATGTCGACCGCAACACGGTGAGCTTCGTGTGGCCGGATTCGCCGGTCGAGGAGTTGCCGCCGCTCTCCAAGCAGGAGGTGGCCGCTCAGCTCCTCGATCGCGTTTCGAAGTTGCTGGACCACCGGAGGTGAAACCCCAGCGGCTCCGGCTATTGCTGGCGGGCCTGCTCTGCTGGCAAGTGTTGCCCGCCCCGGTCTCCGCCGCGCATGTGAACGTGATCGAAATGGAGGGCGTGATCACGGCGGCCTCCTACGAGCACTTGCGCCAGGCCATCGATCAGAGCGAGCTCGAAGGCGCGGCCGCGCTGCTGGTGGAACTCGACACCCCGGGCGGCGTGCTGGGGCCCACCCAGCAGATGGTGCAGCTGATCCTGAACGCCGGCCTTCCGGTGATCGTCTTCGTGGCGCCCCAGGGAGCCTGGGCGGCCTCGGCGGGGGCCTTCATCACCATCGCCGCGCACGTGGCCGCCATGTCTCCGGGCACCAGTATCGGCGCGGCCTCACCCATCAGCGCGGGGGGAGAGGGGGGCGAGCGCGGCGAGGACGACGAGCGCACCGACGTGGCCATGGAGAAGGTGGAGAAGTTCACCACCGCCTTCATCGAATCGGTGGCCAAGGAGCGGGGGCGCAACGTGGAGTGGGCGCGGCAAGCGGTCCGGGAGGCCGAGGCGATCACCGCGGACGAGGCGCTGGAACTCGGTGTGATCGACTACGTGGCGCGGGGGCGAGAGGACCTGTTCCGGCAGCTTCAGGGGCGCGAAGTGAGGGTCGGCGACGAGTTCGTGTCCCTCGAACTCGAGGGTCTCGAGGTGCGCCCCATCGAGATGACCCTGCTGACGCGCTTCGTGAGTTTCATCGCCCAGCCCCAAGTGGCGGCGCTGCTGGTGCTGGCGGGCATGATGGGTCTCTACCTCGAGTTCCAGCAGCCCGGCATGATCTTTCCGGGGGTGGTGGGCGCCATCTGCCTCGTACTGGCAGGCATCGCCTTCCAGATCCTGCCCTTTTCCTGGGTGGGGCTGCTGCTGATGGTGGCGGGGATCGGGTTGATGGGCGCTGAGCTCTTCTTTCCCAGCTATGGCCTGTTACTGGTGGCCGGGGCGGGCAGCCTGCTGCTCGGGGGGAGTATGCTCTTCGACGTGCCCGACATCCAAGGTGTGGAGATCCCCTTCTGGAGCCTGCTGGTGCCCGTGGTGGTGGGCTTCACGGGCGTGGCGGCGCTGGTCGTCTACGCGCTGGGGCGTAGCATGAGCCGGGGGCAGACGGCGGGGGTCGAAGAGTTGATCGGCATGCAGGGGCGCAGCGCCACGGAGTTGGCGCCCTCGGGCAAGGTCTTCGTGCGCGGCGAGTACTGGAACGCCGACGCGGAGGTAGAGATCGCGAGCGGAGAAGCAGTAGAGGTCACCGCGGTGAACGGGATGAGACTGCAGGTCAGGCGCGCACGAGCGCGCGACTGAGCTGCGGCCACGCAAACCGCGCGCGAGGAGGAGGAATCGATGGTAATCGTCGTTGCAGCCGTAGCGGCCTTCGCGGCCTTGTTGGCCTTCATGGGCATCCGGGTGCTCCCGGAGTACGAGCGGGGCGTGGTCTTCCGCTTCGGGCGCTACGTGGGCGTGAAGGCTGCCGGTCTGCGCTTCATCATCCCGGGTGTGGACCGAATGGTGCGCATCGGCCTGCGGGAGATCGTGATGGA